>NZ_JAAKVU010000018.1:0-93264 GCF_049175815.1 Aeromonas sp. 600276
TGGTGCGCCCGAGAGGATTCGAACCTCTGACCACCTGGTTCGTAGCCAGGTACTCTATCCAGCTGAGCTACGGGCGCAAATGGCGGAGAAGGGGGGATTCGAACCCCCGATGCGGGTATAAGCCGCATACTCCCTTAGCAGGGGAGCGCCTTCAGCCTCTCGGCCACCTCTCCGTTTGCGGGGCTGATAATACTTCACAGGGATTTTTAGTCAAACACTTTTTTGGAGAAAAAAGTGCGTTCGCTCGGTATTTGGCCAAAGCGTGGAATATTCAAGCAATATCGACACTTATCCCGCTCTTTCGCCCCCTGCGACACCATTTTCGGCGCTCCGAAAAAACAAAAGGCGACACATGAGGTGTCGCCTTGTCACAGCCATTGATGCCGCTTAGAAGCCGGATTGACCCGGTACTTTCTCGGCCTGGATGCGCTGATAGATCTCTTCGCGGTGCACGGAAACTTCTTTCGGTGCGTTCACGCCGATACGAACCTGGTTGCCTTTCACGCCCAGCACGGTGACAGTTACTTCGTCACCAATCATCAGGGTTTCCCCTACACGACGAGTCAAAATAAGCATTCGCTTGCTCCTGTATCCTGTTTTGTATTTATATCGATATGCGACATTAT
Organism: Aeromonas sp. 600276; assembly: GCF_049175815.1. Taxonomy (NCBI): domain Bacteria; kingdom Pseudomonadati; phylum Pseudomonadota; class Gammaproteobacteria; order Aeromonadales; family Aeromonadaceae; genus Aeromonas; species Aeromonas sp. 600276. Next base: position 627 of record NZ_JAAKVU010000018.1, read on the forward strand.
CTTACAAAGATACCGATATGGTAAATGGTTGAAACTAAATCAATCAGGGATTGTTTCCCAAGGGCTGCTCATGAGGCTCCTGATCCAGCCCAAAAGCGGAGTGCAAGGCACGCACTGCCAGCTCCAGGTACTTCTCGTCAATCACCACGGATATCTTGATTTCAGAGGTGGAAATCAACTGCATGTTGATCCCCTCCTCGCCCAATACCTTGAACATGGTGCGGGCGACGCCAGGATGGTTCCACATCCCGACTCCGACGATGGAAACCTTGGCGATCTCACCGTTGCCCTGCACGCAGGCGGCCCCCAGCTCGCTGGCGGTCTCCTCCAGCAGGGCGCGCGCCCGGCGATAGTCATCGCGATTCACCGTGAAGGTGAAATCGGCGGTGCCATCGCCCAGCGTGTTCTGCACTATCATGTCGACATCAATGTTGGCGTCGCTGATCGGATTCAGGATCTGCGCTGCCACGGTGGGCCGGTCCGGCACACCCAGAATGGTCAGGCTGGCTTCGTTGCGATTGAACGCTATCCCGGATACCAGGGGAGCTTCCATCCTCTCACCTCCATATGTGATTAACGTTCCCTCTCCCTCGACAAAGCTCGACAGCACCCGCAGCGGCACGCGGTACTTGCCCGCGAACTCCACCGAACGGATCTGCAGCACCTTGGCGCCCAGGCTGGCCATCTCCAGCATCTCCTCGAAGGTGATGGTGTCGAGACGACGCGCCTTGGGTTCGATGCGCGGATCCGTGGTATAGACCCCGTCCACATCGGTAAAGATCTGGCACTCATCGGCCTTGATGGCAGCCGCCACGGCGACCGCCGTTGTGTCGGAGCCACCGCGCCCCAGGGTGGTGATGGCATTGTGCTCGTCACGACCCTGGAAGCCCGCGATCACCACCACCTTGCCCGCGCCCAGTTCAGCCTGAACCCGGTCGGTGTCGATGTGGGTGATGCGCGCCTTGCCATAGGCGGAATCGGTGTGAATGCGAACCTGATCACCGGTCATCGAGACCGCGGGGCAACCGCGTTTGTTCAACGCGATGGCCAGCAGCGCTATGGTGACCTGTTCACCGGTGGAGACCAGCACATCCATCTCGCGCCGGTTGGCATCAGGATCCAGCTGCTGGGCCATGCCCAGCAACCGGTTGGTTTCGCCCGACATGGCGGAGACCACCACCACCACGTCATGTCCCTGGGCGCGGGTCTGTTCGACCCGCTCAGCTACCGCCTCGATCCGCTCCAGCGTGCCGACCGAGGTGCCGCCGTACTTCTGTACATAGAGTGCCACAGATCACCTCGCCCGCTTACAGGCGCTCTTCCAGCCAGGAGTGTACGGATTGCAGGGCCGCCGGCACTGCCTCAGGCTGGGTACCACCCGCCTGGGCCATGTCGGGACGACCACCACCCTTGCCACCCACCTGCTGGGCCACCAGATTGACCAGCTCACCGGCCTTGACCTTGCCGGTCAGGTCGTTGGTGACGCCCGCGATCAGGTTGACCTTGCCCTCGCCGCTGGTTGCCAGCAGCACCACACCGGACTTCATCTGGTTCTTCAGTTCGTCCAGCATGCCGCGCAGGGATTTCGGATCGGCTCCTTCCAGCGCTGCAACCAGCACCTTCTGACCCTTGATCTCGATGACCTGACCCAGCAGGTCGTTACCGGCCTGGGCGGCCAGCTTGGCCTTGAGCTGCTCCAGCTCGCGTTCCATCATCTTGGCCTTGTCCAGCACCTGGCGAACCTTGTCAGCGATGCTGAACTGATCGCCCTTCACCAGCGCGGCTGCCTCTTCGATCTGCTCACCGACCTGATGCATGAAGTCGATGGCGGCCTTGCCGGTCACCGCTTCGATGCGGCGCACGCCGGCGGCGATGCCGCTCTCGGCGATGATCTTGAAGAAGCCGATATCACCGGTGCGCTTGGCGTGGGTACCGCCGCACAGCTCGGTGGAGTAGTCGCCCATGCGCACCACGCGCACGTCGTCTTCGTATTTTTCGCCGAACAGCGCCATGGCGCCGGCCGACTTGGCCTCTTCCAGGCCCATCAGCTGGGTGATGATTTCGTGGTTGGCGCGGATCTGGTTGTTGACCAGCTCCTCGACCCGGCGAATGGTCGCCATGGTCATCCCCTCGAAGTGGGAGAAGTCAAAGCGCATGCGCTCGGCACCCACCAGAGAGCCTTTCTGGGTCACGTGCTCGCCCAGCGCCTGACGCAGGGCCGCGTGCAGCAGGTGAGTCACCGAGTGGTTCAGGGCGATGGCCTGACGACGGTCGCCATCGACCACGGCCTCGACCTCGGCCCCTTTCTCCAGGGTGCCCAGTTCCATGTAGCCCTTGTGGATGATCGCCTTGCCCGCTTTAACGGTATCGGTCACGGCAAAGATGCCGTCATCCACTTTCAGGGTGCCGCTGTCGCCGATCTGGCCGCCGGATTCGGCGTAGAAGGGGGTCTGCTCCAGCACGATGACAGCTTCGTCACCGGCGATGAGACCGCTCACCTCGTCCACGCCCTTGTAGATGCCGACCACACGGGTGCGCTCGGTCAGAGTCTTGTAACCGGTGAAGGGGGTCTCGAAGTCGAGCTTGAGCATCTCGTTGTAGTTCACGCCGAAGCTGGATGCTTCCTTGGCACGAGCACGCTGCTTCTCCATCTCGGCCTTGAAGCCCTCTTCGTCGATGCCGATCTCGCGCTCGCGCACCACGTCGGCAGTCAGGTCGGCCGGGAAGCCATAGGTGTCATACAGCTTGAACACCACTTCGCCCGGAATGACCTTGGCATCGCCCAGATTGGCCAGAGCGTCTTCCAGCAGCAGCAGACCGCGGTCCAGGGTGCGGACGAACTGCTCCTCTTCGATGCGCAGCACGCGCTCGACCAGCGGCAGCTGGGCGATCAGCTCGGCAGCGACATCCTTCATCTGCACCGCCAGCTCGGCAGCCAGTTTGTAGAAGAAGACATCGGTGGCACCCAGCTTGCGACCGTGACGCACGGCGCGGCGGATGATGCGGCGCAGCACATAGCCACGACCTTCGTTGGAGGGCATCACGCCGTCAGCCACCAGGAAGGCGCAGGAGCGGATGTGGTCGGCGATGACGCGCAGGGACTGGTTGCTCAGATCGGTGGTGCCGACGATCTCGGCCGCTTTCTTGATCAGCGCCTGGAAGATGTCGATTTCGTAGTTGGAGTGCACACCCTGCATGATAGCGGAGATACGCTCCAGACCCATGCCGGTATCCACGGACGGGCGCGGCAGAGGCTCCATGGTGCCGTCAGCCTGACGGTTGAACTGCATGAACACCACGTTCCAGATCTCGATGAAACGGTCGCCATCCTCTTCCGGTGAGCCAGGACGGCCGCCCCAGATGTGATCGCCGTGATCGTAGAAGATCTCGGTGCAGGGACCGCACGGGCCGGTATCGCCCATGGCCCAGAAGTTATCGGAAGCGTACGGGGCGCCCTTGTTGTCACCGATGCGCACGATGCGATCGGCCGGCACACCGACCTCTTTTTCCCAGATGTCGAAGGCTTCATCGTCAGTCGCGTAGACGGTCACCAGCAGGCGCTCTTTCGGCAGTTGCAGCACCTCGGTCAGGAAGCCCCATGCAAACTTGATGGCATCCTGCTTGAAGTAGTCGCCGAAGCTGAAGTTGCCCAGCATCTCGAAGAAGGTGTGATGACGAGCGGTATAGCCGACGTTTTCCAGATCGTTGTGCTTACCACCGGCACGCACGCAACGCTGGGAGGTCGTCGCGCGATTGTAGGCACGCTTGTCTGCGCCAAGGAACACGTCCTTGAACTGGTTCATACCCGCGTTGGTAAACAACAGGGTCGGGTCGTTATGCGGTACCAGCGAGCTGGAGGAGACAACCTGGTGCCCCTGGGAACGGAAATACTCGAGAAACGCAGCGCGTATCTCAGACGTGGACATATACATGGAAAATCCTGCTTGATTCGAATACGGACTTTTAACCGCATTAATGTAAGTTTTCTGCGGGGTAAAGTAAAACGGACAGGGCCGCCACGGGCGAAAAAGCGCACATAAACGGGCCGGAAATGCGCCCCGCAGCCAACCGCGGCTTTTTTCACCATCAACAGGAGAAAAAGCGGCATGAAAAGAGGGTCAAGACGGGGAGAACCCGGCTTTCATCAATCTGAGCTGACAAGCCTATGAACAGGCAGGGAAAATCTTGCACAGGCGTCATAATGGCCTGGTCGGCAGGTGGAAACCGGCGACCAGGCGCCGGTAAACCGGAAATGAAGAGAGCGGGTGTACGACGATGGGGCTCTCGTCTCTCGAATCATCTCAAGAGCCAGCACAAACATCGCCGTTCTACTCTTCCCGCTCCTGCAGGGCAGAGATGGCGTAACGGGCCTGATCCTGGCTAAAGCCGCGCCCCAGCAGATACTTGAGCCACTTCATTCGCAGCTTGAAGTCGGCCAGATCGGCTAGGTTGGCCCGTCGTTCCAGCAGCGCAAAGGCGAGTTCGAACCAGTCCAGCTCGGGTTGCTCGAAGGCGGCATCGATCTGGCCATCGTCCAACCCCTTGCGGCGCAGCTCGAAACGGATCTTGAGCGGGCCATGCCCCTTGGCGGCACCAGCCCGTACAGCCATGGCACCATAGCGCTCGTCATTGACCCAGTTGTAACCGCGGCAGTAGTCGACTACCGCCTCGATCACCTCTTCCTGATAGCCCTGTTGGCGCAGGCGTCTGGCCAGCTCCGACTCGGCACTCTCGCGACGGGCCAGACTGCGCATGGCGTAGGCACGGGCGGCCGCCAGCTGCTCTGTAAAGCTCGGCTCGGCGGGCTCGACCGGTTCGGTAACGGATTCATCAACCATAAATGACAAGGCCGGGTATCAACCCGGCCTTCCTTTCGTTCTTATTCGAACTCTTGTTCGTTTTCGGCTTCAAACTCGTCGTACTCGGCAGCGGAGGGCTTCTCCTCCACCGGCGCGGCGCCGGAGAGCAGCAGCTCGCGCAGTTTGGCTTCCACTTCGCCAGCCAGCGCCTTGTTTTCGGAGAAGAGCTTCATCACGTTGGCCTTGCCCTGACCGATCTTCTCGCCGTTGTAGCTGTACCAGGCACCGGCCTTGTCGATCAGCTTGTGCTTGACGCCCAGATCCACCAGCTCGCCCTCTTTGGAGATGCCGGCACCGTAGAAGATCTGGAATTCGGCCTGCTTGAAGGGCGGAGCCACCTTGTTCTTCACTACCTTGACGCGGGTCTCGTTACCGACCACTTCGTCACCTTCCTTGATGGCGCCGGTACGACGGATATCCAGACGCACGGAGGCGTAGAACTTGAGCGCGTTACCACCGGTAGTGGTCTCCGGGCTGCCGAACATGACGCCAATCTTCATCCGGATCTGGTTGATGAAGATGCACAGGCAGTTGGCGTTCTTGATGTTGGCGGTCAGCTTGCGCAGCGCCTGGGACATCAGACGAGCCTGCAGGCCGACGTGGGAGTCACCCATTTCACCTTCGATTTCCGCTTTCGGGGTCAGGGCCGCCACGGAGTCGACGATGATGACGTCAACTGCATTGGAGCGCACCAGCATGTCGCAGATCTCCAACGCCTGTTCACCTGTGTCCGGCTGTGAGATGAGCAGGTCGTCGACGTTGACGCCCAGCTTGGCAGCATAGATGGGGTCGAGTGCGTGCTCCGCATCGACGAAGGCACAGGTCTTGCCCTTCTTCTGGGCTTCGGCGATCACCTGCAGGGTCAGCGTGGTTTTACCGGAAGATTCCGGGCCGTAGATCTCGACGATACGACCGCACGGTAGACCACCGATCCCCAGCGCCACGTCCAGAGAGAGGGAGCCGGTGGAGATGGCTTCGATATCCATGGTCTTGCTGTCGCCCAGACGCATGATGGAACCTTTGCCGAACTGCTTTTCAATCTGACCCAGCGCAGCCGCCAGTGCCTTCTGTTTGTTCTGATCCATGCCAATCTCCGCTGGAAATCGTGAGTAAAAATGAAGTTGGGCTAAGTATACTGTCTATTCATACAGTATCAAGCCCAATTTATCTGAGCAGGGCCAACAGACCCGACAAGGCCTGTCTCACCGCCTGCTGACGCACCTGCCGGCGATCCCCGTCGAAACGGGCCAGCAGGGAGTGGTGGCGGCCGTTGCAATCTGCCCAGGCAAACCAGACGGTGCCGACCGGTTTGCCCTCGGTGGCGCCGCCGGGACCGGCGATGCCACTGATGGCGACACTGATGGAAGCCGACGAGTGGGCCAGCGCGCCGCGGGCCATCTCCAGCACCACCGCCTCGCTCACCGCGCCGTGCTGCTCCAGGCTTTCGTCGCTCACCCCCAGCATCTGCTGCTTGGCCTCGTTGGTGTAGGTGACAAAGCCACGATCGAACCAGCCTGAGCTGCCCGCAATGTCGGTGATGGCCGTGGCCACCCCGCCGCCGGTACAGGATTCGGCGGTGGCCGCCAGCCAGCCTCGCTGGCCAAGGGCTCGCCCCAGCTCGATGGCGAGGCGCTCTATCTCTGCGTCCAGTTTCATCGTGACTCCCTCTGATGCGTGCAAGAGGCACATTATGCGATCCCGCCACTGCCGCCCGCAACCGCCGGGCAGACCCCCACCGACATCGATGTGCAGCACCCAGACCCGCTCAGCCAGAGACAACCCCGGAACCCGACCTCCCCCGTCGCGCTGCTTATGTGTAGAATGGCGCCATCAAGTTCAAGGCTCATCACCGCAGACACTGGCCCGCAGAGGCCCCTTCTGGAATCGCACATGACCGCACAACACCAAGCTACCGGCACCGCGCCTGGCGCCAATCTCAGCGCCCACACGCCCATGATGCAGCAGTATCTGACCCTCAAGGCCGAGAACCCGGAGATCCTGCTGTTCTACCGGATGGGCGACTTCTACGAGCTGTTCTATGACGATGCCCGCAAGGCCTCCCAGCTGCTCGATATCTCCCTGACCAAGCGCGGCCAGTCGGCCGGCAGCCCCATCCCCATGGCGGGGGTGCCTTATCACGCCATCGAGGGGTATCTGGCCAAGCTGGTACAGCTGGGCGAATCGGCCGCCATCTGTGAACAGGTAGGGGATCCCGCCACCAGCAAGGGGCCGGTGGAGCGCAAGGTCATTCGCATCATCACCCCGGGCACCGTCTCCGACGAGGCGCTGCTCAGCGAGCGGCAGGACAACCTGATCGCCGCCGTCTACCACGATGGTCGCCGCTTCGGCTACGGCACCATGGACATAGGCTCCGGCCGCTTCTTCATCAACCAGTTCGAGAAAGAAGAGACCCTGCTGGCGGAGCTGCAGCGCACCAACCCGGCCGAGCTGCTCTACCCCGAATCGTTCGCCTTCCTGCACCACGTCGAGGGTCGCCGCGGTCTGCGCCGCCGCCCGGAGTGGGAATTCGAGCTCGGTACCGCCCGCAAGCTCTTGTGCCAGCAGTTCGGCACCCAGGATCTGGTGGGCTTTGGGGTCGAGCAGAGCGAGACCGCCCTGTGCGCTGCCGGCTGCCTGATGCAGTACGTGAAAGACACCCAGCGCACCGCCCTGCCCCACATTCGCAGCGTGCGCCTCGAGCAGCCCGATCATGCGGTCATCATGGATGCCGCCACCCGCCGCAATCTGGAGCTGACCCAGAATCTGGCCGGCGGCCATGACAACACTCTCTCCGCCGTGCTGGACTGCACCGCCACCCCCATGGGGAGCCGGCTGCTCAAGCGCTGGATCCACCAGCCGATCCGCGATCGGGTGATCCTCAAAGGCCGTCAGAGCACCATCAAGGAGCTCATCGAGCAGAACCTTTACGACGAGCTGGGCGGTTTGCTGCGCCAGGTCGGTGACGTGGAGCGGGTGCTGGCGCGCCTGGCCCTGCGCTCTGCCCGTCCGCGTGACCTCACCCGGCTGCGCCAGGCCTTCGCCCAGTTGCCGGAACTGCAGCGCCTGCTTGCCAGCAGCGAGCACGAGGCGGTGCAACAGCTGCGCGAGCGGGCCAGTACCTTCCCCGAGCTGCTGGACCTGCTGGAACGCGCCGTGATGGAGGTGCCACCCGTACTCATTCGCGACGGCGGCGTCATCCGCGAAGGGTTCAACACCGATCTGGACGAGCTGCGGGATCTGGCCAACGGCGCCACCGCCAGCCTGGCCCGCATCGAGGAGCGCGAGCGGCTGCTGACCGGCATCAACACCCTCAAGGTGGGTTACAACAAGGTGCACGGCTTCTATATCGAGGTGAGCCGCGCCAACAGCCATCTGGTGCCGGCCCACTACATCCGCCGCCAGACGCTGAAAAACAACGAGCGCTACATCATCGATGAGCTCAAGAAGTACGAGGACAAGGTACTCACCGCCCAGGCTCAGGCGCTGGCGCTGGAGAAACGCCTCTACGAGGAGCTGCTCGATGCCCTGCTGCCGCACCTGGGCGAGCTGCAGGAATCCGCCGCCGCCCTGGCGGAGCTGGACGTGCTGGCCAACCTGGCCGAGCGGGCCGAGACCCTCGACTACCGTTGCCCTACCCTCATCGAGGAGGATCAGATTCTGATCGAGGCGGGCCGCCATCCGGTGGTGGAGCAGGTGATGACGGATCCCTTTATCGCCAACCCCATCCGGCTGGAGCGGGAACGGCGGATGCTGATCATCACCGGCCCCAACATGGGCGGTAAATCCACCTACATGCGCCAGACTGCGCTCATCGTGCTGCTGGCCCATATCGGCGCCTTCGTGCCGGCCGACAGCGCCCGCATCGGCCCCATCGACCGCATTTTCACCCGCATCGGGGCGTCGGATGACCTGGCATCGGGAAGATCCACCTTTATGGTGGAGATGACCGAGACCGCCAACATCCTCAACAACGCCACCGCCCGCAGCCTGGTACTGATGGACGAGATTGGCCGCGGCACCAGCACCTACGACGGCCTCTCCCTGGCGTGGGCCTGCGCAGAACAGCTGGCGAGCAAGATTGGCGCCTACACCCTGTTTGCCACCCACTACTTCGAGCTGACCCGGCTGCCGGAGCTGATGAGCGGGCTGGCCAACGTCCATCTGGATGCGGTGGAGCACGGCGACACCATCGCCTTCATGCACGCGGTACAGGAGGGAGCGGCCAGCCGATCCTACGGTCTGCAGGTAGCGGCGCTGGCGGGGGTGCCGAAATCGGTGATCCAGCAGGCCCGTCACAAGCTGCACGAGCTGGAGAGCGCCACCCCGGTGGCCGCCGGCGAAGTACGCCCTGCCCCGGTCGCCCTGCCGCCCCAGAGCCATCCGGTAGTTGATGAGCTGGAAGCGGTGCGCCCGGACGAGCTGACCCCGCGCCAGGCGCTTGACCTGCTCTATCGCCTCAAGCAGATGCTGTAACCCGTCACCAACACAGCAATAAAAAGGGGAACCGTGAGGTTCCCCTTTTCGTTTTCATGGTTCGGCCTGTCGTCAGGCCGGCCCTATCCTGTCCATCAGGCTCATGTGGGTTGAGCCGTCGTGGCGCTTGAGCTTCTGGCGATACTCGAACTGGTGCTGACTCTCCTGCTTGAGGCCCAGCATCAGGGAGTAGCACATGGCCAGCATGATCACCGAGAAGGGCAGCGCGGCTATGATGCTGGCGGCCTGCAGGGCGGCCAAGCCGCCTGACACCAGCAGAATGGCGGCCACCAGCCCCTGACCCAGCCCCCAGACGGCGCGGTGCAGCACGGGGGGATCCTGATCCCCGATGGAGAGCAGGGTCGTAATGACCAGGGTGCCCGAGTCGCTGGAGGTGATGAAGTAGGTGCAGATGAGCAGGGTCAGCACCCCCTTGGCGATCCAGCCGAAGGTCTCCCAGTGCAGCAGCTCCACCGTCTTGTAGAGCGCCAGGGTGACATCCTGATTGACCGCGGCCACCACGCCGCCACTGCCGAACAGCTCCAGATTCATGGCGGTGCCGCCGAACACGGTGAGCCAGAACATGCCGAGCAGGGAGGGCACCAGCAAGACACCGAGCACGAACTCGCGGATGGTACGCCCCTTGGAGATGCGGGCGATGAACATGCCGACAAAGGGCGCCCACGCGATCCACCAGCCCCAGTAGAAGGCGGTCCAGCTCGACTGCCAGGCCGAAGTGCCGTTGGCCTCGGTGTTGGTCCAGAAGCTCAGCTTGACGATGTTCTGCAGGTAGTCACCTATGTTCTGCACATAGGCGTTGAGGATGTAGGTGGTCGGCCCCAGCACCAGGAACAGGCCCAGCACGAACACGCTCAACCAGATATTGAGCTCGGAGAGGATCTTCACCCCGCGTCCGACGCCGGAGACCGCCGACAGGGTGGCGATCAGGCTGATGCCGCCGATGAGCCAGAGCTGGTTCGCCTGCGAGACTTCCATGCCGAACATCTGGTTGAGGCCGGTATTCATCTGGGAGACCCCCAGGCCAAGGGAGGTCGCCACCCCGAACACGGTACCAAACACCGCCAGCACGTCGGCGGCGTGACCCCAGAAACCGTAGATGCGATCGCCGAGCAGCGGATAGAGCACGGAGCGGATGGCCAGCGGCAGCTTGCGCCGGTAGCTGAAGAAGGCGAGCGACAGGCCGACGATCACATAGATGGCCCAGGGGTGCAGGCCCCAGTGGAAGAAGGTGAGACGCATGGCGATCTGGGCCGCCTCCGGGGTCATCCCTTCGGTGACGAAGGGGTTGCCCTGCAGGTGGTACATGGGCTCGGCGATGCTCCAGAACACCAGCCCTATCCCCATGCCGGCGCTGAACAGCATGGCGAACCAGGCGAAGTAGCCGAATTCCGGTACCTGGTCGTCGTCACCCAGCCGGATGCTGCCGAAGCGGCTGAACATCAGATAGATGGCGAAGAACAGGAACAGGGCGACCACCAGGATGTAGTACCACTTGAACCCGGCGATGATCTTGTCCTTGGCCCCCACGAACCAGGTGGCGGCGGTTTCGGGGACGAACATCCCGAACAGCAGGAACAGGGTGATGACGGTGAGCGCCGTCATGGCCATGGTCGGGTTGAGGCCTTTGAACAGCCCTTTGTTTGCTCTCATCTGGCCTCCTTAGTCGTTGTTGAAAAAGTCTTCACCCACGTGATCACCGGCGCCGCCGATGGCGCGGTAGACCAGCTTGCCGGCCGTCTGCGCTCGGTGGTCCACCAGGCTGACGGAGGGCTGACCGTTCACCGCGTGGCGCTTGCCGAGGAAGATGGCCATGGGCACGCCCAGGTTGGAGATGCCGCTGGTGATCCAGAGCCGGTTGAAGTCGTAGGAGCCGCCGATGAACTCCAGCTGGGCCAGCCCGGTATCGAGGCCGGTCAGGTAGAAGTTCATTGCGCTCTCGTCCGGGAAGAGGTGCACCAGCACATAGGCATAGCGCAATTCGTTTACCAACTCCTTTAGGTTGAAAGAACCTGTTTCACTGCAGGAGAGCGGCAACTCACCGTCGTAGTGATGCACCTTGAGGTTGTTGGGATCTTCGTCATAGGCGGGCTGGTAACGCACGAAAGCCGAGGTGTCAGGCAGTTCATAGCGGACTCTGACCACTCGAAGGTCGGCCACCAGCGCTTTGATGTCCAGTTCGTCACTCATCATCTTGCTCCTCGAAACAGCAGGGGAAAATAGGGGGAAAGCTCATTACCCTAACACAAAATAATTAGAGCAGAAAAGATTACAGTAAAAACCATATTGACCTTGTGACGAATTAGGCGGAGAATTTTGCGCCTCCCAATCACCCCTCGACGATTTCATACCCCATGGAAAAACATGATGAAGTGCTGGTCGCCCTGCGCCAGATCATTCGTGCCATCGACATGCACTCCAAGCGCTTGATCAAGGAGGCAGGCCTGACTTCGCCCCAGCTCTTGCTGCTCAAGGGGATCGACGAGCTGGGCCAGATCTCCATGCGTCAGCTGGCGGATCACACCAACATGAGCCAGGCCACCGCCACCACCATCATGGACCGCCTCGAGAGCCGCCAGCTGGTGCAACGCATCCGCAGCGAAACCGACAAGCGCAAGGTGCATGCGACACTGACTGACGCAGGCCGAGCCCTGCTGGCCCAGGCGCCGACCCCACTGCAGGAGCGCTTCATTCAGCGTTTTCAAGCACTTGAGACTTGGGAGCAAACCCTGCTGCTCTCCTCTTTGCAGCGTATCTCCACCATGATGAATGCCGACGAGATAGACGCGGCCCCGGTGCTGAGCGTCCGGCCCCTCACCGAAGAGCGGGCATAAAAAAAGCTCCCGAACGGGAGCTTTTTTTATGGGCCTAGGCGAGCGGGATCACTCTTCCAGGCTGATGCCGATATTGGAGACACCGCCCTGGGCGGCGAAGGTACGCACGGCCAGGATGCGGTCGCTGTCACGCTCGTGGGCCACCCGCTTGAGCAGCTCGACCTGGAACTCCAGCTCGGCCTCCATGTATTCGTGCTCGTAGAGCTCCTCGTCGGTGAGGTCACGCTCTTCCAGCATCTCGATGAAACCGGCGACCGTACCGACCGACGCATGGCTGGCGTCGTTGGCCTCTTCCCCCACCCGGCAGATCACCGAGTTGTAGGCGCAGCCCAAGGCGACACAGGCATCCAGCGCCGGATAGGCGCCGTAGGATTCGAACTTGCTGGGTTCCGGAATGTAGACTTCGAACGCTTCCAGAATCGCCCCCAGATTGACCCGGGATCCTTTCACCGTCAGGTAGTTCCACATCTGATCCAGGGCGTGACGAAATGCCTTCGCATCCCCGAAACCGGAGGCCTGGGAAAACAGCGCATAGTTGGGGTACATGCGCTCTGCCAGCGCCAGGGTGTAGACCGTCTGTTGCCAAGGCTGTAGCTCGGCCAGTCGCTTATAAAACTTGTCACCAAACACTGGAGTCGGATCCTTTGCAAAATGTGGGGCAGATTGTAGCCCACGAGGGGCCGCGCGAAAACGAAAAAGCGGCCTGGTCGGCTATGTTGGCCGGTCAACTCGGGTAAGATGAAGGCAGAGCGGCCTCTCTCCCGCGCCGCAAATCTGATAAGGAACAAGAGTATGAGTCAACGTACCCTTCTTTTGCTCAGCCAGGACAATGCTCACTACGAGCGCCTGCTCAAGGCGGCTCACCTCCCTCATTTGCGCATTTTGAGAGCCGACAACCAGAGCGACGCCGAAAAAGTGATCGGCGAGGCCCACATCCTGATGGCCGAACCGGCGCGCGCCAAACCGCTGCTGGCCAAGGCCGGCAAACTCAGCTGGCTGCAATCCACCTACGCCGGGGTCGACGTGCTGCTGGATGCCAGCTGCCGCCGTGACTACCAGCTCACCAATGTGCGCGGCATCTTTGGTCCGCTGATGAGCGAGTACGTGTTCGGTCATCTGCTCAGCCTGATGCGCCAGATCCCCCTCTACCGGGAACAGCAGAAGCAGCGGCTGTGGCAGAGCCACCCCTATCACGGTCTCAAGGGACGCACCCTGCTGATCCTGGGCACCGGCAGCATAGGTCAGCACATCGCCCACACCGGCAAGCACTTCGGCATGAAGGTGCTCGGCATCAGCCGCAGTGGCCGCGAACGGGCCGGTTTCGACCAGGTATATCAGCTGCCCGCCCTCAACAAGATGCTGGCGCAGGCCGACGTCATCGTCAGCGTGCTGCCCGCCACCCGCGAAACCCATCATCTCTTCACCGCCGCCCGTTTCGAGCACTGCAAGCCGGGGGCCATCTTGTTCAACGTGGGGCGCGGCAACGCCATCCACGAAGGGGATCTGCTCACGGCACTGCGCACCGGCAAGCTGGGAATGGCGGTGCTGGACGTATTCGCGCAGGAGCCGCTGCCCGCCGACAGCCCGCTCTGGGGCCAGCCCAACCTCATCGTCACGCCGCACAACAGCGCCTACAGCTTCCCCGAAGACGTGGCCCAGATCTTCGTGCGCAACTACATCCGCTTCATCGACGGCCAGCCGCTGGACGGCAAGATCGACTTCGACAAGGGCTATTGATGGCCGTCAGCCAATAAAAAGGCCCCGCCAGCGTGGCGGGGCCTTTTTATTTCGGCGAGAGAGGCATCAACCGGCCTCCATCTCCTTGCGATAGCTCTTCACCTTGGCGAGGAACTGACGCTTCTCCTTGCCGGAGAGCGGTTCCGCCATCGGCAGCTTGACCTTCATGGCATCCACCGGACGATTGTTGATCCGCACCTCGTAGTGCAGGTGAGCGCCGGTGGAGCGACCCGTGTTGCCGGAGAGGGCAATCTTGTCGCCCATCTTCACCTTCTGGCCCGGCTTGACCAGCAGCTTGCTCAGGTGCAGGTAACGGGTCATCAGGGTACGACCGTGCTTGATCACCACATAGGTGCCGGCCAGCGGGTGGCTGGTCGCCTTCAGTACCACACCGTCACCGGTTGCCATCACGGGGGTACCGACCGGCAGGGCAAAGTCGGTGCCCTCGTGAGGCCGCACCTGGCCGGTGATCGGGTGACGGCGATTCGGGTTGAAGCTGGAGCTGACCCGGTAGCGGCTGTGGGTCGGGTAACGGCGGAAACCGCGCTCCAGGCTGTTGCCCTGCCCATCGTAGTAGTTGCCATCTTCGGACAGCCAGGCGGAGACGTTCTGACCCTGACTGAACACTTCCACCCCGAGCAGCTGGGTGTTGCCTGTGCTCTTGCCTTCGACCGTCTCCTGGCGCACCAGCACCTTGAACTTGTCGCCCTTTTTCAGATCCTTGGCGAAGTTGAGCCGCCACTGGAACAGGTTGGCAATCTTCTGGATATGGTTGGCCGGGATCCCCGCATTGCGGGCACTCACGTAGAAGCTGCCATTGATGACGCCGTCATAGCTCTTCTTCTGCCACTCCACCTCTTCATTGAGCATGTTGGCACTGTAGGTGTCGTCGGTACGCTCCAGCACCAGGGTCTGCTTGATGTTCAGGCGGATCTTCATCTGCTGCAGTATGTTGTCCTGATCGATCAGCAGCTCGATGGTCTGGCCCGGCTTGAGCCGTGCCAGATTGTTCTTGGTGTCGGCATCCAGCACCTTGTAAAGGGTGGTGGTGGAGAGACCCAGGTTGTTGAAGATGGTGGTCAGATTCTCGCCATTGCGAACCCGGTAATCCTGCCACTGGGGGGTGGCGTCGGCCGGGATGTCATCTTCCGGTGTCGCGGCTTCTACCAGCTCGTGATCCGGGATGTCGTTGAAGTCCGTATTGTCTTCGTTGGTTGCGGTGCCATTGGTGGCGATCGGCAACTCCAGTCGCAGCGGCCGCTCCAGGATGTCACCCGGGGCTGGCAATATGGCTACCGCCGACAGCGTCATGGCCGTCAGCAGTAGCATGGCGTAAAAGTGTTTGCGGGGAACCGGGGGTTCCCAATTGGCGGCCTGCGCTACCAAGGGACGGAGACGTTTCATCCGCTATCCTGTCATTAGATCCAAGGGTGTTAGTGGTCAGTCTGTTTGTTATGAAACCGTATAAAACTGATTGTTTGACCTAAATACTCACAATTAGTTCATAGCAATCTGCATGAACCTCACATTTTATGCATAACATTCCTTCATGGGCAGAAATGATCGTCTTTTTTAACCATTTTTTCCTATTTTTAAGAGCCGGGTCAGCCCACCTCCGACCCCAGGTTTCAACATGTTGCGATAACTTTTCCATGGAGTGGATATGTCGTTAGCGAAACTGTTAAATCGAATCATCCTGATTTTGTTCCTGATTGGCGCCGTCCTGCTGTTCATGCTGGAAGTCACCACGGTGCGGCAATCCATCCTCGATCAGATGTCCGCCAACCTGGAAACCGCCATCACCGCCCTCGGGCTGGTGCTGCAAGGCACCCTGCTCAACGATGACAAGGTACTGGCCGAGACCATAGTCAACGCCATGTTCGATGGCGGCTTCGTCAGCGCGGTCACCCTGCTGGATCCGGATGGTCAGGTGCTGTTTCAGAAGGTCTTCCACACCGCGCAACAGAACGTGCCGACCTGGCTCCCCTCTGTTATCGACATGCCGCCGGTAAAAATTGAGCAGGAGCTGACCGATGGCTGGCGCATGCTGGGCACCCTCACCCTGGAAGGGCACACGGGCTATGCCTACCAGCATCTGTGGAATGCGATCAGCCGTACCGGCACGGCCCTGCTGGCAGGTCTGCTGGTGTTCACCCTGGTGATCTCCTGGGTCTGCAAACGGCTGCTGCGCCCGCTCGAGCAGATCAATCTGCAATTGGTGAAGATCCGCAAGCGCCAGTTCAGTGGCACCCTGGACGCTCCCTGGTTGCAGGATCTCAAGGAGCTGGCCGGCTCGGTCAACCAGCTGGTGTCGGAACGCAAACGGGATCTGCTGCAGCAACGGCTCAAGATAAGCCAGCTCGGCAAACAGCTCCCCATGGTCAATGAGCCGCTGCAGACCCTGACCTGCGCAGGAGAGGGGCTGTTGCAACAACACTTCTTCTCGACCCAGGGCAGCATTCGTCTCTACAGCCGCCTCATTCCGGAAGTCACCCCGTCACTGAACAGTTCACCGGACGAGATCCGGCACCTGCTCGATCTCTGGCTGCACCATGCAGTCGAGGGATTGCAACTGCCGCTCAGCCTGCTCGGCCACCCCGACTGGGCTCAATTTGCACCTCTGCTGGCCAAGGGCAGAGGCAAGACCCTCGATTGGCGCTGGGATCAGGAACATGTACCACCCCTTGCCCAGGAGCGGCTGGCCGCCTTGCAGGAACAAGGGGTGGAGATGGCCTTCAGCGCCATCCCGATGACCAACGAAACCTTCAATCAGCTCGACCCCATCAATCCCGTTTTCATCAGCTGCCAACCGACCCAGGCTCCGCTCTATTGGAACCTGGTGGCCCAGTGCCTGCACAGTGCGGGCTACACCCTGCTGGCGGAGGCCGGCGACATTCAGGATATCGACACCCTGCGCAACTGGGGCATCGATGGCTACGCCGGCAAGGAGGCATGATGAACAGGACCGGATTGTTGCTCGCCCTGCTGTGGCCACTGCCGCTGCTGGCCAACCCCACCACCATAGCCACCGGCGGTGAACAGGGGATCTATCACCAGATCGCCAAAGAGTTCTGCCGGCTGGCCAACAAGAGCGATGCCGGACTGCAGTGCAAGCCGCAGGCGACCTCGGGCTCCATCGAAAATCTGCGCCAACTGAAAAGCGGCGAAACAAGCTATGCGCTGGTGCAGTCGGACTGGCTCTACCAGGCCAGTAACGGCCTGGGTCCATATGCCAGTCAGCCGCAACCAGAGCTCAGGGCCATCTTCGCCACTCACGCCGAGCCCTTTACCATAGTGGTGAGGGCCGACGGCGACATCACCAGCCTGGAGCAACTCAAGCTGGCCCCCATCGACATGGGACTCAAGAGTTCCGGTACCCGCCAGACGGCGCTCGCCCTGTTCAACGTGCTGGGCGCCAAGGAGCAGGATCTCGATCTCAAGAGCGTGGCCAATCTGGCCGAGTCCCTGTGCAGCAAACAGATCGACGCCTATGGCCTGGTGATGGGTCACCCCAACCGCATCGTGCTGGATACAGCCAAACGCTGCCCCGTGCGTTTCCTGCCGATCGAGGGGGCAACCCGGGATCAGCTGCTCAAGGGGGTCAAGTATTACCAACGCAGCCAGATCCCTGCGCGTATCTATCCGGGCAACCTCAAGGCGACGCCGACCTTTGCCATCGCCGCCACCCTGGTAACCACCGCCAGCACGCCACAGGCCGACGTTTACCGCCTGACCCGGGCCATGCTGGCCCAGCAAACCAAGTTCAATGAGCAAACCTACGGTTACGCCAACCTGTTTCACCAGTCGCGCAATAAAACCGGCCCGGTGCTGAGCATCGAACAGCATCCGGGCGCGGCAAAATATTTCGAGGAGTTGAAAGCGGCGGGCAAGCTATAGCTGACGGCGGGGGGAGCGCAACTGCTCGCTGGAGAAGCGGGTCTTCATCGAGGTCCACTGCGCCAGCCTGTCGGCACTGCCTGCCAGGGTCCCTTCCCGGCGCGACTTCATGATCCAGATGCTCTTGGCATCAAAACTGTAGACGGGGATAAGATCGGTCCGCTTGCTGCCGGGCAGGATCCGGTTGTTGATGTTGTCGAGCACCATCGGATCCGACTTGGGGGTCGCGAAGTAGAGCGTAACCATGTGGAACTGGTTGTACTTGACTGCCTTGACGTAAGCCAGTCGCAGCTTCTTCTCGTCCACCCCAAGCTCCATCAATGTGTAGTACTTGGAGATGCTGTAATCCTCGCAGTCGCCACCACGGGCACCGATAAACTCCAGCGGGTTGGCCCAGTAATCCGTTTCTCCCCACAATCTGGGATCATCGCTGTAGGTCAGGTTGTTGAAGTAGTTGTTGACCAGCTCGATCTTCTGCTGATCCGTGGTGCCGGCCCTTGGCGTCAGCAGGCGCGAGAAGGCCTCCGCCCGCTGGAGGGCTCGACCGCCATAGACCTCCTGCAATTTTGCCTGCAGTGCAGGGCTGGCCATGTATTCGGAGAGGCGGGAAGCCTGCACGCTGGCACAGCAGAGCGCCAACGTGCAGGTGGGAACGAGCAGCCATTTCATACCAGACACTCCCTGTCAGATGCTGGAGGTCAGTATAGTTGCCCCTGGCTGCCCCAGTGGCGAGCACGCGGGTGCTGCGACGCGGTCAACGGCACTCGGCGAAGGCGTCGGCCAGCTGCTGCATGAAGCGGGGATAGCCATCCGGACCGAGTGGCACCTGTTCACCGACTTCGTCCAGCAACAGCACCTTGGCGCCGGTATTGCGGGCGACCGACTCAATAACCGCCGGCGAGAACTGCGGCTCGGCATAGATGCAGCTCGCTTTTTTCTCTTCCAGCGCCTTGCGGATCTCCACCAGGGTCTTGGCGCCGGGGCGTCGCTCCGGGCTCACGGTGAAGTGGCCCTTGGAGCTCATGCCGTAGTGGCGCTCCCAGTAGCCATAGGCTTCATGAAACACGAAGTAGCCCTTCTGATTCACCGCCTTCATCTGCTCGGCAATCACCTTGTCCTTGGCCTCCACCTTGGCCTTGAACGCCAACAGGTTGGCGCGATAACGCTCGGCGTTGGCCGGATCCTGAGCGCTCAGGGTTTCGCTCAGGGCATTGGCGATGACCAGCGCCTGGGTCGGACCCAGCCAGATGTGGGGGTCGACGCCCTCGTGGTGGTGCCCCTCATGACCGTCGTGGTCATGGCCTTCATGCGCCTCGTCGGCGTGCTCTTCATGACCGGCCTGCTTGCTGTAATCAAACAGCGGCATCCCTTCCACCCGGGTCAGGGTCAGCACATGGGGATGTTTGGCCAGCGGCTTGGCCATGAAACCTTCCAGCTCGGGGCCGACCCACACCACCAGATCGGCCTCGTTGATGCTGCGAATATCGGAGGGGCGCAGTGAGAAATCGTGGGGCGAAGCGCCGGTCGGCAGCAGCACCTTGGGCTCGCTCACGCCGTCGGTGATGGCGGCCGCGATGAAACCCAGCGGCTTGATGGTGGTCAGCACCTCGAGGGCGCGGACAGGCAGACTCACCGCCAGCAGGGCAGTGATCAGGGCAAGAATTCGCATAGAGATCTCGTCAGGAAGTGTGTGTGTGATAATATAACAAACCAACGTTATTGTTATATTATAACTCTCACAGGCTGTAAACCCCGGAGCTGTCATGACCCAACTGGTGGAGCTGAAAGAGGTCTGTCTTTCATTTGATGGACGACTCGTGCTCGACAAGGTCTCCTTTACCCTGAACAAAGGCAAAATCACTACCCTGGTCGGCCCCAACGGGGCGGGCAAGAGCACCCTGAGCAAGCTGGTGCTGGGTCTGCTCACGCCGGATTCAGGCCAAATCACCCGCAGCCGCGACCTGCGGGTCGGCTATGTTCCCCAGCGCCTCTATCTCGATCCCACCCTGCCGCTGACGGTGCGTCGCTTTCTGCAGCTTGGAAAGAATGGCCGCCTCTCCATCGAGGAGGCACTGGGCC
Organism: Aeromonas sp. 600276; assembly: GCF_049175815.1. Taxonomy (NCBI): domain Bacteria; kingdom Pseudomonadati; phylum Pseudomonadota; class Gammaproteobacteria; order Aeromonadales; family Aeromonadaceae; genus Aeromonas; species Aeromonas sp. 600276. The sequence goes on from NZ_JAAKVU010000018.1 coordinate 20,524, forward strand.
GGGTCGGAGCGGAAGATCTACTGGACAACCGGATGCAGAAGCTCTCCGGCGGCGAAATGCAGCGGGTGCTGCTGGCCCGTGCCCTGCTGGTCAAGCCCGAGCTGCTGGTGCTGGACGAACCGGTGCAAGGGGTGGACATCAACGGCCAGATCGAGCTCTACGCCCTCATCAGCCAGCTGGCCGCCGAGTTCAACTGCGCCGTGCTGATGGTCTCCCACGACCTGCATCTGGTGATGGCCAGCACCCACGAGGTGATCTGCCTCAATCGCCACGTCTGCTGTCACGGCGAACCGGAGAGCGTGGCCCGCCACCCCGAGTTTGCCCGTCTGTTCGGCCGACCGGAGCAGGAGGTGCTGGCGGTCTACACCCACCATCATCACTGCGACGGCGAACACCATCATCATGAACCGCAGGCCCCCGTCATTCGCCTGCCCTCCCGCAATCAATAACGTACCCGACAGGATCATCAAGTGGACAGCTTTCTGTTATACGCCCTCGCGGCCGGCCTCGGCATCGCCCTGCTGGCCGGCCCCCTCGGCAGTTTCGTGGTGTGGCGCAAGATGGCCTATTTTGGCGACACCCTCTCCCACGCCTGCCTGTTCGGCATCGCGCTCGGCATCCTGCTGCAGGTGGATCTCACCCTGGCGGTGGTGGTCTGCTGTCTCGCCATGGCCATGCTGCTGGTGATCATGAGCCGCAACCAGCAGGTGGCCACCGATACCCTGCTCGGCATCCTGGCCCACAGCGCCCTGTCGCTCGGTCTGGTCACCTTGAGCTTCATGGACAACGTGCGGGTGGATCTGATGGCCTACCTGTTCGGTGACCTGCTCTCGGTGCAGCCGATGGACTTGATCTGGATCTACGGCGGCGGCGCCCTGGTGCTGCTCACCCTGTGGCGGCTGTGGGATCCCCTGCTCTCCATGACCATCTCGGAGGAGCTGGCCCGGGTGGAAGGGGTGAGGGTCGATGTGCTGCGCTGCGTGCTGATGCTGCTGATCGGATTGGTGATCGCGGTGGCGATGAAGTTCGTCGGGGCGCTGATCATCACCTCCTTGTTGATCATCCCTGCGGCAACCGCCCGCCGCTTCAGCCGCACGCCGGAGCAGATGGCCGGCTTCGCCGCCCTCATCGGCTGCCTTGCCGTACTCGGCGGGCTGTTGCTCTCCTGGTATCAGGACACGCCGGCAGGCCCGTCTGTCGTGGTCTGCGCCACCAGCCTGTTTGTGCTGAGCCAGTTCAAGAAAGCCTGAGCCTAGAGAGGCATGCTCTGGCGTGTCTCCATCATCAGCCATTGGCGCAGCCGGCTGATGGCGGGCTCATGGGCCCGCGAGCGCTTGCAGGTGAAGTAGAAAGCATCCCCCGTCTCCAGCTGGTGTACCGGCAAGGCCACCAGCTGGGGATCATCCGGTCGCAGCATGTAGTCGTTCACGAATGCCACCCCCTGATCCCAGGCCGCAGCCTCCATCGCCAGCAACACATGGCTGAAGTGGTGCATCCGTGCCTCCGCCGGGATCACCAATCCCCCGGCCTTGGCCCAACGCTGCCAATCCTCTCCCCGCGCCTTGTAGATGGACTGCACCGACAGCAGCGGCAGTTGCCAGATGGCGTCCGGCCACTCCCCCTCCACCTGTTGCAGCAAGCGGCGGCTGCAGACCGGGAAGAGCCGCTCCTGGTAGATGAGATCGTGACAATAGCCCCGACCGTGGGGCGAAACGGTGATGAAGCAGTCCGCCACCCGATCGGAGAGTTCGGGATCCTCCGCCACCATCTCCAGGCTGAGATCCAGCTCGGGATAGAGCTGGCGCAGCCCAGCCAGGCGCGGGATCAGCCACTTCACCGCAAACGAGCTGTAGACCGCGAGCCGCAGCCGCATCTCGCCGCCGCCACGCAGTTGCTCGCTGCTCTGGGCAATCTGGCCGAGCCCGGCGGAGATCCCCTCGAAATAGACCTCGCCCTGCGCCGTCAGCGACAGCAGCCGCCCCTGACGCAGCAGCAGCCGTTCCCCCAGAAAATCCTCCAGCAGGCGGATCTGATGGCTGACCGCGCTCTGGCTGACATTCAGCTCAAGGGCCGCGCGGGAAAAGCTGAGCAGGCGGGCAACCACTTCGAAGTATTGAACGGCGCGCAGGGGAGGCAGCTTCATTATCCAAAATTCTCATGCATGGTGATTTTTTATCATTTTACTGGATAACGAAGCGCGGGCTACCCTTCCCTCATCTGACGCAGGAGGTAGCATGAACGCAGTGGGGATCGGCATCCTTTATCTGGTGCTGGGCAATATGGTGGCGGTCTTTTCCGACGCGCTGGTCAAGGTGCTGGAGCCGGATCAGCCGGTGTTCCAGTTCGTCTTCTTCCGCCAACTCTCCGCCGCCCTCCTGCTAACCCCCTGGCTGCTCTGGTCATGGCGTCGCAACCCGCCGGTGGCGCTCAAGTGGCACCTGCTGCGCGCCCATATCTGGGCCATCGGCGTCTGCCTGATGGTGATCGCCCTCACCCGGCTGCCGCTGGCCACCGCCAACGCCCTCTTCTATGCGGCGCCCCTGATGATGGTGCCGCTGGCGGTGTGGCTGGCGGGGGAAGCCATCTCGCGCCAGAAGGTGCTGACCGCCTTCATCGGCTTTGTCGGGGTGCTGATCGTGCTGCGCCCCACCGAGGTGAACTGGGCGGCGCTCGCGGCGCTCGGGGTGGCGCTCTCCATGGCGCTCAACAATCTGCTGATCAAGCGGATCCCGCTCCAGCAGCCCATCGCCCAGACCCTGTTCTTTACCAACGTGCTGAGCATGCCCTTTATCCTGGCGCTGGCCTGGTGGGAAGGGGGCGACTGGCAGTGGCAGATGTGGTGGCCCGCCTTCGGCTCTTCGGCGCTGATCATGGTCTATGCGGGGTTGTGCGTGGTGGCCTATCGCAAGGCGGAGGCGAGCAAGATCGCCTCAGCTGAGTACACCGGCCTGCTGATGGCGGTCGCCATCGGGGTATGGCTGTTCGATGAGCAGCCGGGCCTGCCGCTGCTGCTGGGGTGCCTGTGCATCATACTGCCGCTCATCGCCATGGCCCGCAGCAAGCCCAAACCGCAGGTCGAACCGGCACTCTAGCCAACCAGGGTCACCCCAGCAGCGGGGCGACCCTTTGTTGCAGATGGGGGATCACATCCTGCTCGAACCAGGGGTTCTTCTTGAGCCAGAAGGTGTTGCGCGGGGACGGGTGTGGCAGTGGCAACCAGGCCGGACCGTAGTTCGCCCAGCTGCGCACCGTCTCGGTCAGCGACCCTTTCGCCGCATCCCGCAGGTAGTGGCCTTGCGCATACTGGCCGATTAGCAGGGTCAGCTCGATGTTGGGCAGCAGCATCAATACCTTGTCGTGCCAGGTGGGGGCGCATTCGGGGCGTGGCGGCAGATCCCCCGACTTGCCCTTGCCGGGGTAGCAGAGCCCCATCGGCATGATGGCGATGCGGGATTCATCGTAGAAGGTGGCCTTGTCCACTCCGAGCCACTGGCGCAGGCGATCGCCGGAGGGATCGTCCCAGGGGATGCCGCTGGCATGCACCCGGGTGCCGGGCGCCTGGCCGATGATCAGCAGGCGGGCGCGCTCGCTGCCACGGATCACCGGTCTAGGCCCGAGCGGCAAGTGCGCCTCGCACAGGCGGCAGGCACGGATCTGTGCAAACAAACTGTCGAGTCGGTTCATGGGCCCGATAGTAGCAGAGTTTTCCCCCGGATCCTGCTTGTGAAAGATTCAGCAGATACTTATTATGCAGTCACACTTGTTTAATTTAATAAACGGAGCGAGATGAAGAACTGGATGGGCACCGGCAGCGCGGCCCTCTCATTCGTGCTGTGGGGCATGCTGCCCCTCTATTACCAGTTCATGCCCGCGGTCAACATGTGGGAGCTGCTCTCCCACCGGGTACTCTGGTCGGCGGTGCTGCTGGGGATCCTGTTCCTCCTAGTCGGCTACCAAGTGCCCTGGGCGCGGCTGCGCAGCGAACCGCGCCAGCTCGGCCTCATCCTGCTGGCCGGCCCCGTCATGTCCATCAGCTGGTGCATGTTCACCTGGTGCCTCACCACCGGCCAGGTGCTGGCCACCAGCCTCGCCTTCTTCATGACGCCGCTGTTCAACATCGTCTTCGCCGTGTTGTTCCTCAAAGAGAAGCTCACCCCGCAAAAACACCTAGCGGTGGCGCTGGCCCTGGTGGGGCTGGCCTACATGCTCTTTTCTTACGGCCAGCTGCCCTGGTTCTCCCTGGTCATGGGGGCCAACTTCGCCCTCTATGGCCTGCTCAAGAAGAAGGTGCACTATGACGCCGGCGTCAGCCTCTACCTCGAGGCGCTGGTGCAGCTGCCCGTCGCCCTGCTGATCATCGGCGCTCTGGCGGTGAGCGGCGCCAGCCAGTTCGTGGCCGGTGACTGGACCGAGCGACTGCTGCTGATGGGCAGTGCCCCCGCCACCCTGCTGCCAGTGGGGCTGTTCTGCTACGGCATGATGCGCACCCGCATGAGCACGGTGGGCCTGCTGCAATATATCGAGCCCAGCCTCGCCTTCCTGCTCGCCATCTTCTGGTTTGGCGAGACGCCGGATCCGGTGAAATCGGTGGGATTTGCCTTCGTCTGGGCCGGCCTGCTGGTGAGCCTGCTGCCGCTGCACAGGCTCGGGCGCCATCTGCGCCGCAACGCCGACGCTCAGGGTCTGCCGCGGTAGGACTCCAGGATGGCGTGCCACTTGGGATCCCGGTCCATCTGCTCGGCGATGTCGTTCAGCCTGTCATGCAGATCGCTGCGGGATTTGGGCAACAGTATGTGGCGGGTATAGCTGGACTGGGCGAAGGGCGAGACGAACAGCTTGCCCTCGAAGGCGGGGTCGTGAGTAAAGAAGGTGAGCGCCGAGCCCGGCACCAGGGTCACGTCGATGCGGCCGCGCACCAGCAGGCTGAAGTTGGTCTTGACCTTCTTGGCATCCACCCGCACCAGATCGCCTCTGGCCGACGCCTCGTCGATCCCCTGATAGTGGTACCCCTCGATGCCGCCGAAGGTCATCCCTTTGAGCGAATCGGGCCCGCGATAGGTGACCGGTCTGTCGGCACTTGAGATGAGCTCGTTGGTATCGCGCATGATGGGAAAGGTCCAGAGGTAGCGTTCGCGCTGGGGATCCCCCACCCAGGCGGGATTGACCCAGGCCACCAGACCGTCGAAGCCGGGATCCGACATCTCCAGCGCCAGTCTGGCCCGATTCACCAGCCAAAGTTCCAGCTTGGGTTCTCCGCCAAGCTTTTCATTGAGATACTTGACCAGATCCCGGCTCAGACCGCTCTGCTCCCCGGTCATGAAGGGGGGGTGCTGATGATAGTCGTAGAGACGCAGCGTCTCGCCATGAGCCGATATCGACAGCAGACACCACAACCACCACCATGCTCGCATCGCACCTCCTTGGGCTGCTCTTGAGTGTGGCACAGAGAGATCGAATGAGAAAATCCCCTAGCGGCGCCGAACCGGCTGCCAGCCCGCCCACCCGCCACTGGTTCATCTACATGGTGCGCACCGCCAGCGGCCTGCTCTATACCGGGATCAGCACGGATCCGGCTCGCCGCCTGCGCCAGCACCAGAGTGGCAAGGGAGCCCGCGCCCTGCGCGGCAAGGGGCCACTGACCCTGGCGTGGCAGCAGGCCGTCGGTGAGAAAGGCACGGCGCTGCGCCTCGAATACCGGCTCAAGCAGCAGAGCAAGGCCTTCAAGGAGCAGCTGATCACCCAGCCGGAGCACTGGCTCGCCTGCAGCGAATCATGGCTGGCCGCCGCCCGGCCACAAAAAAGGCCGCTGCATGCAGCGACCAGGGAAGGAGCCGATAACAGGGCGTGTCAACGGTAGGCATTAACCTGCTTGCGCCGACCGCTAATGAGCCAGCAAACGCAAAAAAGGCCGCTGCATGCAGCGACCAAGGAAGGATCCGATAACAGGGAGTGTCAACGATAGGTATTGGCTTGCTTGCGCCGACTGCTGATGAACCAGCACACCACCAGCAGCACCAGCAACCAGGGCGCCAGCTTGATGATGAGGGCAAACATGCCGGCCAACGCGCCAAACAGCACGAAGACGCCGCTCACCAGCAACATGGCCAGCACGGTGAATCCGGCCAGCGCCATGCCGACCAAGACCAGCATCAAGACGATAAATTCCAGCATGTTGTGCTCCTCACTGGGTTGATGCGGCCAGATGACCCGGGGTCAATCCAGCCAACGCTTCAATTCACGACGGGGCGGCATGATCAGCACCGCCAGCAGATAGATGGCCAGGGCCAGGGGCGGCATCAGGATCAACGCCATCAAGGCCGCGACCCGCACCGTCACCCTGGAGAGCCCCAGCCCATTGGCAATGCCGGCACAGACTCCGGTCAGCTTGCGATGGGCAAGATCCTTCGGCCAGGGCGTCATGGTTATGCCTCCACCTTTTGCCCCTTGAGGCGGGCCAGCTCACGTTCAATCTCGTCGTTCAGCTCCAGCTCGCGGAACTGGGCCTCCAGCGAGGGGTTCTGCCCCAGGGTTGCCGCCTCCAGCTGAGCTTCCAGCTGATCGACCCGGCCCTGAAAGCCGTCAAAACGGGCCATCAGCTCGTGCATGCGCTGGTTGTCCACCTGGGCACGGGCTCGCAGCCGGCTGTGGGCGGTCTGCTCGCGCAGGGTCAGCATCTTCTGCTTCTCCCGCGCCTCGGTCAGCTTGGCGGCCAGCCGCTCGCTATCAGCGGTGAGCTGGGCCAGCACCTCGGCGACCCGCGCCTTGTCCTGCTCCAGTTGTTCACACTTTTTGACCTCGGCCAGCTTCTCGGTGAGCGCGGCTCGGGCCAGATCCTCGCGCCCCTTCTGGATGGCGAGCTCGGCCTTGGCCGACCACTCCAGGATCTGGTGTTGCAACGCCTGCTGATGGCGCTCCAGCTGCTTCTGTTTGGCGATGACGCGGGCGGCCTGGGTTCTCATCTCGACCTGGACCTGCTCCATCTCCTCAATCATCAGCCGCAGCATCTTCTCCGGCTCTTCGCTCTTGTCGAGCAGGCTGTGCAGGTTGGCATTGATCACGTCGGTCAGGCGGCTAAATACGCTCATGGTCTGGCTCCTTGTTGATGGGATGACAATCTCTTCCCATAACATTACAAGAGCCGTGCCAAAATGATTTTTCCTTTACTTACATATAGATGAGGTTTTATCAGATATTTTCAACACCGTCTTGGTGGCGAAAAATACCGATCTGGTGGTGATTTTCACCAATAAAAAAGGGAGCCAACGGCTCCCTCATGCAATCAGTGACAGGCTCAGGCGGCGCGGGTATGGCCGAGTTTGCTGTCCAGTTCGACCAGCTTGGCCTCCATCCGGGTGCGGCAGATTTCGGACAGCTCGCGGATGCCGGCGGCGCCGTGCTCCTTGCTGCAGACAGGGGCCATCACTTCCAGCAGCACCTCGCCGTTGTCCCAGCGGTTGAGATCGATCTGGCCGAAGTAGCTGGAGCAGACGATGGGCACCACTGGCACCTCTGCCTGCACCGCGGTATGGAAGGCACCCGCCTTGAATGGCAGCAGTCCGCGCCCCTTGGAACGGGTTCCCTCCGGGAACATCCAGATGGAGGTGCCACGCGCCTTGATGCGATCCACCACCTGGCCTATGGTGCCGATGGCACGGGAGCGGTTGGAGCGGTCGATCAGCACGTTGCCGGAGAGCCAGAAGATGAGGCCGAAGAAGGGCAGCCACAGCAGGCTCTTCTTGCCCACCGCCACCACGCCGGGCTGCACCGCGCCGGTCACGGTGAAGATGTCGTAGTTGCTCTGGTGGTTGCAGACGTAGACGGCCGGTCCCACCGACTTCACCTCGTCGGCCACCGTCACCCGGACCTTGAGGCCGATGAGCGGACAGACGGCGTGATACATGCGGGCAAAGACATAGACGTTGTTGGGATGGCGCGGACGCACCAGGCACAGCAGCAGACCGAACAGGAACCAGAAGATGAGCAGCAGACCAAGCAGCAGCACACGGGCAATTTTGAGCATCGAACACCTCGGATTTTGACTCGGCGCAGTATACTGGTCCCCCTTTTAGCGAACAAGCGTTCGCCAGACAGAACCGACCACCACTCGCCCCTGAGCCATAAAACGGACGGCGGCTTGCCCCACCCGGCATTGGCCGTTAGGATGTGGCCATCTTGATGAACGGGGCGAGCATGATTCACCAACAACGCGTGGCGAAACGACTTCTGCTGCTGGTCTGCCTGCTGGTGCTCAATTGCGCTGCCCAGCCGCTGGCCCGGCTGGCCCTGCTCGATCACGCTCTCAGCTGTCAGGCTCTGCCCTCCTTCGTCACGGCCGACGACCAAGCCGACAAGGCCAAGCCCACCAGTGTGCAGCCCAACAGCTGCCAGCTCAACGGCAAGTGGCTGAGTGCCACCACCCTGCTCTGCCTTGAGCAGCTGTTCTTTGCGGTGGCCCTGCTCATCGCGCTGCTGGCCCCGCTCTGGCGCTACACGCCGCCACTGCCGCCGCCCCGAGCTGTTTCGCCCCCCGAACGACGACTTCACCTCACCCTCTGTGTCTGGCGGGAATGAGTTCAGCCGCGCTTTTTCAGCCTGCTGTCATTCATTTTTTGCGAGACAACATCTATGTCAACTCTCTTCAAGGCGAGCCTGCTGCTGGGCTGCCTGCTGTGGCAATCCACTGGATTGGCCAGCGATACGGGCTGGCTCACCAGCCCCCAGAACGATCACGCCAAGGTCAGGCTGCAAGCCGACCGCAGCGCCCCTGACCAGACCCGCATCCTGCTCGAGGTGGCCCTCGAGTCCGGCTGGAAAACCTACTGGCGCAGCCCGGGTGAAGGGGGCATAGCGCCCCAGATCCTGTGGGAGCAGCCGGTCGGCAACTTCCAGTGGCACTGGCCCACGCCGCGCCCCTTCGAGGTGGCCGGACTCAGCACCCAGGGCTATCAGCAACAGGTACGCTTCCCCCTGAGCCTGGACTCCCCCGCCGGGCAGCCGCTCAAGGGCACCTTGCGCCTCTCCACCTGCAGCAACGTCTGCATCCTGACCGACTACCCCTTCACCCTGGCGGCGGATGGGCAGACGCCGGCCGGTTTCGACTTCGCCTGGGCCCAGGCCATGAGTACCTTGCCGCAAACGCTGCCCGCCGATACCCGGGTCGAGCTCGGCTACCAGCAAAACCAGCTGCAGCTGCGCGCCGAGCGGGCAGAGGGCTGGCAGGCGCCTGCGCTCTTTATCGATGCGCTGGAGGGGGCCGAGTTCGGCAAGCCGGCGCTCGAGGTGAGCGGCAACACCCTGATCGCCCGGGTCCCGGTCAGCGACGGCTGGCAGGGGGATGCCCCTGACTTGCGCGGCCAATCCCTCGGCCTGCTGCTTGGCAACGGCGATGAGGCCTGGCAGACCCGCGCCACCATCGCCGGGCCTCTCGCCCTGCCGGCCCCAGACCAGCCTCTCATCTGGCTGCTGGGGGCGGCGCTGCTCGGCGGCCTCATCCTCAACCTGATGCCCTGCGTGCTGCCGGTGCTGGCCCTGAAACTGGGTACCGTGCTGCAGCAGCAGGAGAGCGAACAGCGACAGGTGCGCAAGCAGTTCCTCGCCGCCAGCGCCGGCATAATCACCTCCTTCTGGGTGCTGGCGGCCATGAGCAGCCTGCTGCGCGCGACTCAGGGCGCCGTCGGCTGGGGGATCCAGTTCCAGAGCGCCGGTTTCATCGGCTTCATGGTGGCGGTGACCCTGCTGTTTTGCGCCAACCTGCTGGGGCTGTTCGAAATCCACCTGCCCAGCAATCTCAGCACTCGCCTCGCCACCAGCGGCGGCAAGGGGCTCGGCGGCCACTTCCTGCAGGGGAGCTTCGCCACCCTGTTGGCCACCCCCTGCTCGGCCCCCTTCCTCGGCACCGCGGTGGCCTTTGCGCTGGCGGCGCCGCTCGGCCAGCTCTGGCTCATCTTCACGGCACTCGGCCTTGGCATGAGCCTGCCCTGGCTGCTGGTGGCGGCCCTGCCGCGCCTCGCCCTCTGGCTGCCCAAACCGGGCCGCTGGATGGGGCGACTGCGCATCCTGCTCGGGTTGATGATGCTGGGCTCCAGCCTCTGGCTGGCGAGCCTGCTCGGCAACCATCTGGGCAGCACGGCTACCGGCTGGCTGATGGCCGCCATGCTGCTGACGCTGCTGATCGGCATCCTCTGGCGCTATGGCATGCGCGGTTTCACGCTGGCCCTCTCCCTCTCGGCCCTTATCGGCGGCGCCCTGCTGCTGGGTGGCTCCCTCACGGCGCAGGGGTCAGGCAGCGTCGATCGGGTGGTCTGGCAGCCGCTCACCGAACAGGCCATCGTCGATGCGCTGGCCCAGCGCAAGCGGGTCTTCATCGACGTCACCGCCGACTGGTGCGTTACCTGCAAGGCCAACAAGTACAACGTGCTGCTGCGTGACGAGGTGCAGAGCGCCCTGACGGCTCCGGACGTAGTGGCCCTGCGTGGCGACTGGAGCCGGCCGAGCGATGCCATCTCCGCCTTCCTGCGCCAGCGCGGCGCAGCCGCCGTGCCCTTCAACCAGATCTACGGGCCCGGCCTGCCTGAGGGGGAGATCCTCTCCCCCCTGCTGGACAAGGCCGACTTGCTCGACGTGTTGCACCAGGCCGGCCTCGTCCGGGCCGATGTCACCCATTTTTAAGGAGAATCCCATGACCCTGCGTACCCTGAGACTGCGCACCCTGACCCTCTGCACCGCCCTGGTTGCCGGCACCCTGAGTGCCCCCTTGTTGCAGGCGGCCCCCTTCACCCCGGAGCAGGAGGCGCGCATCAAGGAGCTCATTCGCGAGACCCTGGTCGCCAACCCCAAGATCCTCGACGAGGCGGCCGAATCCTGGGAGAAACAGAACGCCGCAGCCCAGGAGGCCCAGCTCGGCAACTTCATCAAGGGCAATCAGGATGTGCTCTTCAACAGCGCCACCAGCCCGCGCCTGGGGGCCAAGAATCCCAAGCTGACCCTGGTGCTGTTCACCGACTACAACTGCCCCTACTGCAAGCAGTTCGATCCCCGCCTGACCAAGCTGCTCGAGGCCTATCCCGACGATCTGGGGCTGGTGGTCAAGCTGCTGCCGTTCAAGGGGCAGAGCTCCGCCAAGGCGGCCCAGTACAGCCTGACCCTATGGCAGCAGGAGCCGGCCCGCTTCCTCGCCCTGCACGACAAGCTGATGAGCAAGCAGGGGATGCTGACCGAGGCGGACATCAACAAGGCGCTGGCGGCCACCGGCAACATAGCCCTCAAGCCCGATGCCAAGGCCACCGAGGAGCTGCGCAACAGCCTTCGCATCGGCACCCTCCTTGGCGTGCAGGGCACTCCGGCGACGCTCATCGGCAACCAGCTGGTGCCGGGCGCCCTCCCCTATGACGAGCTGGAGCAGCTGGTGAAGGCCGAGCTGGCCAAGCGGAGCTAAGCCATGGCGGAGGATGCAGTCGTAAATGCCCCCCGCTGGCGCCGTTGGGGCAAGGAGGCGCTCTGGCTGCTGCTGATGGTGCTGGTCATCTCCACCCTGCTGGATCTGTGGCGCAGCCCCAGCCTGCCGGCGGGGGCCATGGAAGCCCCCTTCACCCTGCAGGATGGCACCACCACCAACCTGGCCGAGCAGAGCCGCGGCAAGCCGCTGCTGGTCTACTACTGGGCCAGCTGGTGCGGGGTGTGCCGCTTCACCACACCGACCGTGGAGAGCCTGTGGCAGGAGGGAGAGAACGTGCTGACGGTGGCGCTGCGCTCCGGCAGCGATGAGCAGTTGCGCGCCGGGATGGCGAAGAAGGGGCTCGCCTTTCCCACCCACAACGATGAGCGGGGAGATCTGGCCGCCCGCTGGCAGGTGGGGGTCACCCCCACCTTCCTCGTCATCAAGGATGGGACGCTGGTGAGCAGCACCACCGGCTGGAGCTCGTGGCTCGGGCTCAAGGCCCGCCTGCTGTGGGCTGGCTGGTAATCCCGTCCGCCCAGCAATGTATGCAAAGAGCCCGGTATCACGACCGGGCTCTTTTTCATCTGAAGGCTGACAAACCTATTTCGTGGGCGCCATGGCGCCCTGACCGAGCCGTCCCCTGGCGCTGGCCCGCTCGGCCTCGTCGAGTACCCCGTCCCCGTTCTTGTCCATCCGGGTGAAGAGGGCCTCATGGCGTGCCATGAACTGCGCCTTGGTCGTGTCCTGCATAGCCCTCATGTTTCCCATCTTGCCCGGCATGGCCTGGCCGGACTGCTGCATCGCCTCGTGCATCTTGGCCATGGCGGCCTCTCTCTCGGCCACCGACAGGGTGCCATCCTTGTCGGTGTCCTGCCGGGCGAAACGCTGCTCGGCTCTTTCCATGAACTGGGCCTTGGTGATGTCCCCCTTGATGAACATCAAGGGCTCATCGATGCTCTCATCGGCGGCGATGGCAAGGCCGCCCAGCAGTACCATAGGCAGAAGATAAAATTTGAGCATGGCTGTCCATTCCTTAGTAAGGGTCTCGGCCCGGCCGAGGCCTGCTGAAGATCGCCAGGGCAACGCCCGGCGCCTCCTGTAGTGTAGCCCCGGTGCCACCCCCTACCGGAAGGCAGATCGCAAGGTGTACCGACCGCACCTCCCCCTGGTTACTTTTCTTCCTATTCATGGCGATGGCCGCCTGTTTGCGTTAAAATGTCGGGTTTTTGCCGAGCCTGGTTTGCCAAGATCCCCGCCGCCAGGCCAGCGCAGGGTCAATTCCACGATGCCAGTGAGGCAGGATCCGTCATGAACAACTACTTCCGGGTGTTGGGCGTCAAGTCCAACGCCAGTGAAAACGACATCAAAAAAGCCTATCGTCGGCTGTCGAACCAGTACCACCCCGACAAACTGCACGGGGCGAGCGAAGAAGAGAAAGAGCAGGCAGCCCTCAAGCTGCACCAGGTAAAACAGGCTTATGAAGTGCTGTCCGATCCGAAACAGCGGGCCGCCTTCATCAAGGATTTCAACAACGTCATCGTGACCGATCCCGCTGCTGCCATGCAGGAGATGTGGGACCAGTTCTACCCCTGAGCCACCAGGCAAGAAGAGCGACTATGCAAAAAAAATGGGACCAGGCACGGCTCAAGGCCCTGCAAAGCGATGCCAGCGAGAATATCGAATCCTACCGGGATCAGGACGACCCCAAGGGGCTCGAGCAGTTCACCGACCAGATGAAGGCCCTGCTGCTGGCCGACATGAGCATGCTGGAATTCATGCCCGAATACCTGCCGCTGGCCCTCTATGGCCGGGTGCAGTTCCCCCCCAAGGCCAAGGGGCAGTGGAACAAGTGGCTTACCAGCGGCGAGCAGCCGAGCTGGGACGAGTTCAAGGTGAGCGTCGGCTTCAACAACGCCGCCCTGCCGCTGGTCAAGGCGGTGCGGGCCCAGAGCGAAGATCAGCTGATGGAAGCCTGCGCCGTGCTGTTCCTGCTCGACAACCCGCTGCCCCGTGGCAGCCACCGTGCCGATGACGACTATGAGCTGCGCGACGAAGAAGAGGAAGACGGGGAAGATGCCGACGCCGACTACCACGGCGGCAGCGACCGCTATGGCGACGACCAGGGCGAGCAGGATATGTACGACGAAGTCCGTTTCTAATTGGGGCAAGGCATGAGCAACAGTCTGATAGAAATTACCGCCATCGAGATCAAAGAGCTGGCCGTCATCGAGCCGAAGCAGGCCAGCGAGAAGTTCGAGCTGATCGCCAAGACCATGTCTGACGACCAGCTGGCGGAAGTCATTGAAAATATTGATATCGTTACCCTGACCCAGATCAACGGCCAGCACGACATCTCCTTCCCCTCCATCATCTCCGAGCTGATGACCCCGGAGCGGATCCGCGACATCGTCTGCCAGCAGCCGCTCTACTGGGAAGAGGCGATCAAGAACAACGCCGACGAGCTGCAACAGCACACCTTCGACTTCCTCAACTACCTGATCCGCACCCAGGATAGCGAAGCCAAGCAGCGGGAGATCCTCGAGTGCGTGGCCGAGGATCCGGCCGGTCTCTTCTACCTCGCCATCCCCTTCATCGAGTTCTATCGCGGCGATCGCTATGAAGAGGACGAAGGCTATCGCGACGTGCTGCACGCCGAAGAGGAAGATCTCGAAGAGTCCCTGCGCTACAGCGAGCGCCAGCAGAGCGAGGATGTCCACGACTACGCGCTGGATGACCCGAGAAGCCTGTTGATGCTCATTCGCGAGCTGGCCCCCGAGGTGGAGAAAGCCATCAAGTCGCTGCTGCGCAACGAGCACTCCACCTGGGACGGCATCATCAACAAGTTTGCCGCCGAGCTGGTGATGCAGGCCAAAGAGAAGAACAAGGTCGAGGAAGACGAGTACGGCGACGTCGACGACATGTTCAGCTTTCTGGATTAAGGAGCCCATTCATGCAGTTAGTCATTCGCGATGCCAACCAGGGCCCTTTTTTGACCCAGGTGCTGCGCTTTGGCCGCGACAATGAACACTTGACCGAACAACAGCTGGCCGCCATCAAGGGCAAGGCGGTGCTGATGAGCCTCAAATTCGCCGACAAGTACTACAACAAGTACAAGATGCACCTGCTGGAGCAGGCCGCCCACGACGTCATCGGCGTGGTGAGCCTCGGTCTGCAGGAGCTATCCCAACGGGATCCGGCCAAGGCGCTGGCCCTGTTGCAGGCACCGGAAGGCCCCATCAAGCCGTTCCAGAAGGGCTGGTCCATGCTTATCACCGTCAGCCCCAAGCAGGCTGGCAACAGCCTCTACGGTGACGTGGATGCGCGCCTACTGGACAAGATCTCCAGCCCCCCCGATGTGGAGGAGTGGCAAGGGTGGCAGGAATACGAGAAGGCGCTGACCGAGCACAACAAGAGCCGCCTGATGGAGCTCATCGACCAGCACTTCTTCGCCTGCGAGAGCGACCACCCCACCATGGAGGACAAGCTGGCCGAGGCGCTGCTCTACCGCATCCTCTGCGGCAAGGGCAGTGGCGCCGCCCCGCTCAAGGTGAAGCAGGATCTCAAGCGCAAGCTGGCGCGGGAGATTGAGCTCGACGAGGGCTGGTACGACACCGACTATCTGGCGACCCAGCTCACCCTGCTGCTGAGCGCGCTGCCCGCCGACATGTCCGCCACCCTGCGCCAGGAGCTGAGCCCGGGCTTTGTGCCGAACCTGCTGCACACCCTCGGCTTTGTGCGCCAGTACCAGCAGCTGCAAAAAGAGGACGCCTCCCCTGAGAAGCTAGACAACATGGAGATGCGCGCCGGGCTCAAGCACCCATTGCTCGGCTGGCCGCTCTATCACGACTTCTAAGGGGCCATGCCCCCTTGCAGGACGGCTCTTGCCTCTCCTCCCACAACGCCCGGCTTGCCGGGCGTTGTGCTATCCAGCGTCCCATTTTCAGCACAAGCCCTGGCCGTGAACACCGAGCTCGGCAGAAAACTACCCCGTAAGCGTCATTGGCCCCATTTTTGACAGGGATATAATCACTCCCCCATACCAGAGCCGGGGAGCAAGGCCGTGAACAGAAAGCCCGACAGGATCACCGCGATGCAACAGATCATCGACGCCGTGAAGGCGGAATTTCCGCTCTACCAACCGGATACCTTCAAGTGCGGGCCTGACAACACCTGCATCGGTTGCCCCAAGAAGCTGATGGAGCTAGTGGATACGGACCTCTGCTACTGGCAATATCAGATCGATCGCGGCATCCCGCCCACCTTCGACGAGCTCTACAGCTTCGGCAAGCTGTGCAAGAACATCCGCCGGGCCCTGGTGCGCAATGGCCGCATTCCCG
Source organism: Aeromonas sp. 600276 (assembly GCF_049175815.1). Classification (NCBI taxonomy): domain Bacteria; kingdom Pseudomonadati; phylum Pseudomonadota; class Gammaproteobacteria; order Aeromonadales; family Aeromonadaceae; genus Aeromonas; species Aeromonas sp. 600276. The sequence goes on from NZ_JAAKVU010000018.1 coordinate 36,298, forward strand.
CCTGAGCGCCCCATCGCAGACCAAGGGAGAAGCTCCCGCCGGCAACCCCCAAGAGGAACAGTTTATGACCCAGGAAAGGATCCAGACCCAATACCGACTCGCTGGCCCCTTCGCCAACCAGGACGAGCTGGCGCAGGCCATCGCCCGGGCGATCGAGGCCCACAAGCAGGATTTCTTCCCCCTGCTGGAGCGGCTGGTGGATGTGGGTGACAGTCGGGTCAAGCTCAGTCAGAAAGACCCGCTGCGGGTACTGGGGGTGGAACTCGACGGGGCTAACACCAGCGGCAGTGCGCGCCTCAACTACGAGTCCAACTTCGCCGAGAGCTGCCGGCTTATCGACGAATACGACCAGCACCAGACCAGCGTGGCTTTTACCCTCGACGGGGATCAGCTGATCTTCGATCTTGAGCTGCCCATTGCGTGGAACTTCGACAACTAGGGCTACTCCCCGCCTTCGCCCGGCGCCCAGCCCATCACAAGAAAGGAGCCTTGTCGGCTCCTTTTTCACTGACTCACCGTATCGCGTGGCTCGTCCCGCCCTCTGCTTCACATCTCAGGTGAGGTAGTTCAGGTGAGATAGTAACGCCACGACCGGACTGGCTCGGCGAAACCGACCCGGATACAGAAGGGCGCCAACTCGTGATTGGCCTGCTCCAGGCTGAGGGTCTGGTGGGCATCTTCCTGGCACCACTGCACGAACTCGCCGCTGTTGAAGCTGTAGTGATCCCCGTGAAAGACTCCGTGGGCCTCGATCAGCCCGATGGCTTTCTCTGTTTCCATGATTGGCCTCCCGGCATTGTGCTGCTCCCTTCAAGTCTAGCGAACAGGGGGGTGGGCGCCATCTGGAAACCGTTCGCTCGCTATATACTCAAGGCCTTGTGAGCCCGGCTCACCACGATAAGGAGATATGACATGTATATGTTTTTGCCCTTCTTGCTGGCACTGATAACGGGGATCAGCATCTTGATGAACAAGCGCGGTGCCTCCTATCTGCTCTGGGCCCTGTTGCTGGTGGTGACCCTGCTCTCCTTTATGCACCATGTGACCGACCCGCTCACCCTCTCGTTCTAGGAGCCCGCCATGAGCCTTTCGACCTCCTCAACAGCCGCGAAGAGTGACCTGCCACAACTGCTCGATACGCTGGGGCTGGCCGGCATCAGCCTGACCCTGATCGTCGCCTTCTATTACCAGCTCTATCTGGCCGAGCTGCCCTGCCCCTTGTGTTTATTGCAGCGGGTCGGCCTTGTGGTCGCCGGTTTCGGCTTTATGTTCAACCTGCAATTTGGCGCAAAAGGGGCCCACTACGGCGTCGTGATTGTCGGCGCGCTGACCACCGCCATGATCGGTGCCCGGCAGGTGCTGCTGCATATTCTGCCCGGCGATCCCGGCTATGGTTCCACCTTTCTCGGGCTGCACTTTTATAGCTGGTCGCTGATCAGCTCCCTGCTGATCCTATTGGCCGTCGCCCTGATATTGATGGTGCGAGACGGGCTCGCTATTCCCCTGCCAAAACTGGCTCTGGCACGCTGGGGACGCATGGCCTCCCTGCTGTTTGTCTTGCTGATTGCGGCAAACCTGATCTCTACCGTACTGGAGTGCGGCGCAGGGCAGTGCGCCGATAATCCGGTCGTCTATGAGCTGCTGAGCCAGCGTTAACAACCTTCAAAGGTGGCGGCCAGTCCGCCACCTTTTATGGCCGTCTTATATTGCCGAAAGGCGCAACAAGCGCGGCGCATTGCACTCACTGGCAATCTTCATACCTCGCCAATCAAACCGGCGGCCTGCCACTTCGTTATAAATAAAACATGGCGCTAATCGGTCACCATACATACCTGTTTCAGCAGCCGATGGAGAAAGACGGGCTGCACCAGCGTCAGCGCTATCACCAGCCAGGCCAGGGTAGTCATATTGCCCAGGTGACCATCGACATCGGTCAACAGCATCGAAGAGACGACGGCGGCCGAACCGCTGAATATATGCTGGAAGACATTCTGCAATGACATGAACCCTGCTCGTTCCCCGGGCTCTGCAACCTGGCTAGTCACTGCCGCAGCGGTAATCGTCCGCGTCGACGTCACCACCATGAACAAGGTAAAAACAACAATGGTCGGCAACAAGGGGGAACCCAGGAAACCATCCCAGACAATGGCGATAATCAATCCTCCCAGCCACATGGTGACGTGCATTGGGCCAACCCGGTCCATCCAATAACCCCCCAACTGCATCGCAAGTACGCTGACCACGCCGCCCATGACATAGTACTGACTCATATCGCCGCGCGGCACACCGAGGTTGAACTGGAAATAGGTGGCCATGTTCGGGACAATCAGGAAGGTACTGAAAATGGCCAACCCGATTGCCATGAATGCATGCCGCACCACAGCGCGTTTCAACATCCCCGTGATTGAAAAGACCTTCTGCTCTCGCCCCAGGTGAGCAGTCATATTCGGCAGCCGCATAAATACCAGCACGCTGGCGCACAAGCCCAATCCGCCAACGGCATAAAAAGGGGCGCTCCACCCTTTCAACATGGCCAGCTCCAGCCCCAGGGGGACACCGGCAATGGCTGACAACGAGAAAGCCCCCATCACTATCGCCATCGCTCGACCACGTTGTGGTACTGGCGTCGCATCCACGACGATCGCCATCGCTATCGATGTTGCCGGACCGGCAAATATGCCGGCCAGCAAACGGGTAAAGAACAGGCTTTCCATATTCCACGCCAGCGCGCATGCCCAGGTGGACAGGGTGACCCCCAGCAATGAGAGCAATGCCACCTGTTTTCTATCAAATCGGTCTATATATCTGGCACATAATAAGGATGATAATGCGGCGGCCAGTGCATACCCTCCCCCCAAATATCCTATATAGGTTGGGCTGATACCTAGCGCACGAGATAAATCAGGCCCAAGCGGAATAATCATCATAAAGTCCAGTGCACTCACCAATTGGATAAAGGCGGCCAGCCAGACGCACCCCATATCCATCACTGCACCGTTAGAATAAGGTTTATTACCTGATTTGTTTTTTTCTGATGCCATAGTGTTCGCGCTCAATATTTGGAGGCAGACAGCATACCCACTACCACCTTCTATTTTTATCCTTTAGAATGGCACAAACCGTTATCATATCAGGGACAATGGATGCGCACCGGCCTGGACTTTACCTCATCAAGGATATTTATTTCCGTGGTTGAACAGGGCAGTTTTGTCGGTGCATCCAAGACCCTTGAAATACCGACTTCAAACATCAGCAGGAGTATTGCTCAGCTGGAAGAGAGACTGTCACTCCAGCTTATTGAACGCAGTACTCGGCATATGAAACTCACCCAGGCGGGCCAGCTGCTCTATTCCCGAGTAAAACCCTTGCTGGAATCACTGGAGCAAACCGAAGCTGAATTGACATCACAGCAGATCCAGCTGAAAGGGCCACTGCGCCTGTGCATTCCCAATGAAGCCGGCCCCAGACTGCTTGGTACTGCGATAGCGGACTTTGCCTGCCAGCATCCCGAAATAAAGATCAGCTGTATTACCAACCTGTCAGGATTTGAGACATTAAGGGAAGATCTGGATATAGCCGTCATCATTCACAGAGGAAAGCTGGATGACAGCGATTATATCGCCAGCCATCTGACCACCATTCCCTGTACCGTGGTTGGTTCCCCTGCTCTTATTCAGAGATGCGGGCTGCCCAACCACACGGCCCAGCTAAAGGATCTCCCCTGCATCACCACGGTGAGCGCCCTGAAAGGCATGCCTTGGCAGTTCGCTCGTCCCGACGCTGAATTTTCCACCGTTCAGGTCAACGAACACTATCGGGTCAATAGTGGTGAGCTGGCGCTAAAAGCCGCGCTCGCCGGGGTCGGGTTTGCCATTCTTGCCAAGGTCTCTTGCCAAGCGTTTATTGATGATGGCAGCCTGGTTGAGATTGAACTTGAGTTACCCGCAGCCCCATTGCAGTTGTTTGCTGTTTATGCAAATCGTCAATATCTACCGGCTAAAATGCGCGTATTTATTGATTTTATACGGCAAAACATCATGAGTTATCAGTAACTAAAATCGGTAACGTCTCACCAGGCTGACTTTTCGAGATACCAAAATGGTGAACCAACCAGATTTTATCGCTCGAGCATGCTTCATCAATCAAACCTACGCCCCTCACCCTGACCCTCTCCCAAAGGGAGAGGGACCAGCGCCTGCCAACCTGTAGCCATAGATGTCACGCATTCCAAAAATGCTGCGGTCTGGGCTCCCTTCTCCCCTTGCGGGAGAAGGGTCGGGGATGAGGAGGGGCAAGCCATCGACAACCAGTAGAGCGTTAAATCAAGCAGGAGCGCGTAGGGTCGATTAGCGAAGCGTAATCGTCCGCACTGCAATCCCGGTGGCGATGGACATAGAGAAGAGATCAGCTGGAGCATCAACAGAATAACGGCAACCTGTTTTCGCGATCGTCTGATTACGCTTCGCTAATCAGACCTACGGCTCTTAGGTTGCTTTATATAACTAGACTAGTTACTCCACCTTGAATAGAATAATAAAATTAAAACTTCAGGGTTCCTAACGTGACACACAGAACGAAAATAAAATTAATTAAATGGTCATCACTTGCCTTTATTTTATTGTGGGTGAACGCAATGATTACTGCCCCATTGATAATGACTGAATTTTCTTGGATTGAAATACAGAAAGTCTGGGATCGCTGGCAGACTTTCAACTCAGGCATGATTGCTCTTTTGGCGGCTGTACTTGCCATATACGCAGCTCAATATACTGAGAATGCGAAGAAATACAGAGAATTAATAGCTGCAAAATCTCTGCTTCCATTAGCCTTATCAGAGCTACACACCTACTGTACCGAATTAGCTACATACCTAAAAAATGAATTTATTTTTCTTAGTGAAGAACACCCGATAGATACATCAACAACCAAAGAAAATCATGAAACACCCATTTCACCAAAAGAATGGGTGTTTGAAGTATTTAAAAACTGCATTATTCATGAGAATGAAACTGAAGCAAAATTCATGGCATCAATACTATCTGACACGCAGATAACACGCGCAAGAATTGAGAGCATGAAAGATAAAAACAACCTAATTACAGAATATACATTTTCAAGCCATGCTAACGACATATGTGAATTACATGCTAAATTAGGTAGGATGTACGATTACTCGAGGAAGCACTCTTTATTATCGACAACAGAAATAACTGACGAGGAAAAAAACAATAGTATCTGTGTATTAGATATTGAATACCTTCCAAAATACAAATGAATACCTCTATTTATAAATGAAGGGCGCTGTCGCGCCCTTCTATATGAATCACCCTTCCTGATTTTCCCCGGCTGCCGGTTCGGCGCCGGCGACGGGTTCAATCTCGATGCGATCGACCCGCTGCAAACCGCGGGGCAGTTTGGCACCGCGGCGGCCGCGCTCGCCGCGGTAGTAGTCGAGATCCGAAGGTTTCAGGGTCAGCTTGCGCTTGCCGGCAAACAGGGTGACCGACTGACCCTGCGGAATGACGGCGGCCATCACCACAAACTCCTCCCGCGCCTTCACCCGTGCCGAGGGGATGCTGATAAGCTTGTTGCCCTTGCCCTTGCCGAGCACCGGCAATGTATTGAGCGGGAACAGCAGCATGCGCCCCTCGTTGGAGATGGCCATGCAGAGATCGGTGTCCGGCGCGCCTATCTTCTGGGGCGCCATGACGATGCCCCCTTCCGGCACGGTCAGCAGCGCCTTGCCGTTCTTGTTCTTGCCAATCAGGTCGTCATATTTGCAGACGAAGCCGTAACCGGCGTCGGAGCAAATGAGGTATGGCTCGCCCTCGTTACCCATCACCAGATGGCGTACCTCTTCACCAGCCCCCAGCGCGAAGCGGCCGGTGAGCGGCTCGCCCTGACTGCGGGCGGAGGGCAAGGTGTGGGCCTCCAGCGAGTAGGTTCTCCCCAGGGTGGAGAGGAACACCGCCTGCTGGTTGCTGCGGCCATGGGCGTGGGCCAGATAACCGTCCCCCGCCTTGTAGGAGAGGCCCTCCACGTCCACGTCGTGGCCCTTGGCGGCGCGCACCCAGCCCTTGTCGGAGAGGATCACGGTGACCGGCTCGCTCGGGGTGAGCTCCTTCTCGGTCAGGGCGACGGCGGTGGCGCGCTCCACCAGCGGGGTGCGGCGATCGTCGCCGTACTTCTCGGCATCCGCCAGGATCTCTTTTTTGAGCAGGGTGCTGAGACGGCGCTCGGAACCCAGGATCAGTTCCAGCTTGTCGCGCTCTTCCGCCAGTTCGTTCTGTTCGGCGCGCAGCTTGAACTCTTCGAGCTTGGCCAGGTGGCGCAGTTTGAGCTCGAGGATCGCCTCGGCCTGGGTCTCGCTGATGTTGAAACGCTCCATCATCACCCGGCCCGGCTCCTCCTCGGTGCGGATGATCTCGATCACCTCGTCGATGTTGAGGTAGGCGATGAGCAAGCCTTCGAGGATGTGCAGGCGGGCCAGCACCTTGTCGAGACGATATTGCAGGCGGCGGCGCACCGTCTCGCGGCGGAAACTCAGCCACTCGGTGAGGATGGTCTTGAGATCTTTCACCTGGGGACGGTTGTCCAGACCCAGGATGTTGAGGTTGACCCGGTAGTTCTTCTCCAAGTCCGTGGTGGCGAACAGGTGGGCCATCAGCCCCTCCACGTCCACCCGGTTGGAGCGAGGCACTATCACCAGGCGGGTCGGGTTCTCGTGGTCCGACTCATCGCGCAGATCGGTGACCATTGGCAGCTTTTTGGCCACCATCTGGGCGGCGATCTGCTCCATGATCTTGGCGCCTGAGGCCTGATGGGGCAGCGCCGTGATGACGATGTCGCCATCCTCCTCACTCCACACCGCTCGCTGCTTGATGGAGCCCTTGCCGGTCTCGTAGATTTTACGGATGTCGTCGCGCGGCGTGATGATCTCGGCATTGGTCGGGTAGTCCGGCCCCTGCACATGGGCCATCAGGGCATCCAGACCGGCATTGGGGTTGTCCAGCAGTTCCACGCAGGCGTGGGCCACTTCCCGCGCGTTGTGGGGCGGGATATCGGTCGCCATGCCCACCGCGATGCCGGTCACCCCGTTGAGCAAGATGTGCGGCAGGCGGGCGGGCAGCACCACCGGCTCTTTCATGGTGCCGTCGAAGTTCGGCGTCCACTCCACCGTGCCCTGGCCGAGCTCGGAGAGCAGCAGCTCGGAGAAGCGCGACAGGCGCGCCTCGGTATAACGCATGGCGGCGAAGGATTTGGGATCGTCCGGCGCCCCCCAGTTGCCCTGACCGTCCACCAGCGGGTAGCGGTAGGAGAAGGGCTGGGCCATCAGCACCATGGCTTCGTAACAGGCGCTGTCGCCGTGGGGGTGATATTTGCCCAGCACGTCACCCACGGTACGGGCGGATTTCTTGTGCTTGGAGAGGGCCGACAGACCCAGCTCGCTCATGGCGTAGATGATGCGCCGCTGCACGGGCTTGAGGCCGTCGCCGATATGCGGCAGGGCCCGATCCATGATGACGTACATGGAGTAGTTCAAGTAAGCCTGTTCGGTAAAGGTGCGCATTGGCTGGCGCTCTACCCCGTCCAGACTGAGCTCGATAGCATCACTCATGTGATTATCTCTTTCGGTTTGGGAGCCGCCACAGGGCGACTCCGGCTAAATGCTTGCCGGCCCCGACAGAGCCGGCCGACGGCTTAGATGATGGCGAGGTTGCCCTTCTCTTCCAGCCACTCGCGGCGATCGCTCGCCCGCTTCTTGGCCAGCAGCATGTCCATCAGCTGCAGGGTCTCATCCCCCTCGTCCCCTTCCGCGCCCATGGTGAGCTGCACCAGACGGCGGGTGTTGGGATCCATGGTGGTTTCCCGCAGTTGCTTGGGGTTCATCTCACCCAGGCCCTTGAATCGGGTCACCATCACCTTGCCCTTCTTCTTCTCGGCTTCGACCCGCTGCAGCACACCGTTCTTCTCGTCCTCGTCGAGGGCGTAGTAGACCTCCTTGCCGATATCGATCCGGTAGAGGGGCGGCATGGCCACATAAACGTGACCCTGATTGACCAGCGCGCGGAAGTGTTTCACGAACAGGGCGCAGAGCAGGGTGGCGATGTGCAGACCGTCCGAATCCGCATCCGCCAGGATGCACACCTTGCCGTAGCGCAGGCCGGAGAGGTCGTCGGAGTCCGGGTCGAGCCCGATGGCCACCGAGATGTCGTGCACTTCTTGCGAGGCGAGCACCTGACCGGCCTCCACCTCCCAGGTGTTCAGGATCTTGCCGCGCAGCGGCATGATGGCCTGAAACTCGCGATCCCGCGCCTGCTTGGCACTGCCGCCTGCGGAGTCACCCTCCACCAGGAACAGCTCCCCCTGCATGGGATCGGCGCAGCCGCAGTCGGTCAGCTTGCCGGGCAGTGCCGGGCCCTGGGTTATCTTCTTGCGCACCACCGTCTTGGCGGCGCGCATCCGGCGCTGGGCGCTGGAGATGCAGAGCTCGGCCAGCTGTTCGGCCAGCTCGGTGTTGCTGTTCAAGTAAAGGCTGAAGGCATCCTTCACCACGCCGGAAACAAACGCCGAGCTCTGACGGGAAGAGAGCCGCTCCTTGGTCTGGCCGGCAAACTGCGGATCCTGCATCTTGATGGAGAGGATGTAGGCGCAGCGATCCCAGATATCTTCCGGAGTGAGCTTGACCCCGCGCGGCAACAGGTTGCGGAACTCGCAGAACTCGCGCATGGCGTCGAGCAGGCCCTGACGCAGACCGTTGACGTGAGTACCGCCCTGCGCAGTGGGAATGAGGTTCACATAGGATTCGGCGAGGCATTCACCCCCTTCCGGCAACCAGCACAGGGCCCAGTCCACCGCCGACTGCTCGGTGCTGAAGGCGCCGACAAAGGGCTGCTCCGGCAGGCAGGTGAACTGCTTGACCGCGTCGATCAGGTAATCCTTGAGGCCGTCTTCATAGCACCACTCCAGCTTGATGCCGGTGTTCTTGTCGAGGAACTTGATGGTCAGACCCGGGCAGAGTACCGCCTTGGCCTTGAGCAGGTGCTCCAGCTTGGAGACCGAGAAACGGGGCGAATCGAAGTAGTGGGCTTCCGGCCAGAAGCGCACCCGGGTGCCGGTGTTACGACGGCCGCAAGTACCGGTGATGGTCAGCTCCTGCACCTTCTCGCCACGCTCGAAGGCGATGTCGTAGACCTGACCGTCGCGACGTACCGTCACCTCGACCCGATCGGAGAGGGCGTTTACGACCGAAATACCCACCCCGTGCAGACCGCCGGAGAACTGGTAGTTCTTGTTGGAGAACTTGCCGCCCGCGTGCAGCTTGCAGAGGATCAGCTCAACCCCGCTGACCCCCTCTTCCGGGTGGATATCGACCGGCATACCGCGGCCGTCGTCGATCACTTCGAGGGACTGGTCTTCATGCAGGATCACCTCCAGATTGCGGGCGTGACCTGCCAGCGCTTCATCGACGCTGTTGTCGATGACCTCCTGGCCGAGGTGGTTGGGCCGGGTGGTGTCGGTATACATGCCGGGGCGGCGACGCACCGGTTCAAGGCCATTGAGGACCTCAATGGCATCCGCATTGTATTGAGTAGACATGGAGGGCCTTGCGAATTGACGTTTGGGGAGAATCTTACTCGTTGGGAGGGTATTGGACAAACCCGGCGGCGGCAAAGCTTGATCCGAAGGGGGTAAGTCGCCCCGCCGGCCCGTTCAGCGCGCCTCGGCCGCCACCGGCAGCGCCTGCTGCAACTGGGAGAGGGAGCTGTGCAGCCGCCACACCATGCCGGCCAGCTCCCGCGCCGTCGGCTCCCTGTGGTTGGCCAGGGCCGCGTTGATCCGCTGCAGCTCGGCCAGGGTGCGATCCAGAGAAGCATGCTGCACCCCCTGCTCGGTGAGGATCCCCTGCAGAGAGCGGATGCAATTGTCGCGCACCAGATAGAGAGGCTGATCCTCGCCGCGCCACTGGCGCAGCTGCCAGACGATGTGGCTGCAGTTGAGCAGCACCACGCCCCAGCGCAGCACCCAGAGGCGGGCGGTCTGATCCTGGCTCTGGCTGAGCTGGCTGATGCAGTGATAGATGAGCGATTCGAACTGGCTCTCGCTCTGGCGCGGGGCCGGCGCCAGCTGATCCATGAAGTGGCGGCGCAGGGAGCGGATGAGGCGGCGGCTCTTGCGCCGATCCGAGCTCGGTCGCAGCAGCTGGAACGCCAGTCCAGCGCTCATCACCCCCAGCGCCTGCCCCAGGCTGCCGTTGATGTACTGCAGGTAGTCGTAGCTCGGCGGATTGGTGATGGCGAGAAAGGAGCCGAGCAGCACGATGAGCTGGCCCCACAGCACCGCCTGCCTGGGCTGTTGTTGCTTGAACAGCTGCATGGTGATGAGCACGGGCAGCAGCAGGGCGCAGAAGAGCCAGAAGTCGTCGAGGCGGATCATCAGGCCAAACTTGACCGCGAAGCAGATGAGGCTCAGCAGCAGGATCGCCTTGAGCATGGTGTTGGCCCCCTTGGCGGGCGCCGGGGTGGCCGAGTAGAGCACGCAGCAGATGGAGAGCAGGGTCAGCGCCGAACTGCCCGCATCCCACTGACTGTGGATCCAGAAGGCGCAGCCCAGCAGCACGCAGAGGAAGGTGCGCCCGCCGTTGTAGGCCGCCTCCAGCGTGTCGGTGTGGCTGGTGAGCGAAGAGTGGCGCGGCGGCGCCGGCCACTCCTGATCGTCGTAACGGGCCAGCCGATCCAGCCAGCGCTGGCACTCCAGATAGCTCCAGCAGAAGTGGCGCAGCCGCTGCCAGAAGGTGTGCAGCCGGTAGTCGCTGGCCACCGTCGGCGCCAGCGGGGCCAGCAGCCGGGCGATGCGGTACTTGTCGCAGCCGGGCTGGCCCAGCTCGGCCAGCAACCGTTCCAGCAACGCCTGCAACTCCTCCGGTTGCGTCGGCCAGTTGTGCAACATGCGGCGCTGGCTGGAGATGAGGCTGATGAGCCGCAGCTGGCGGTGCAGCAGGAAGTTGAGCAGCTTGTTGTGGCGGCGCAGCCGGTGGTGGCTCCAGACCGCCTGGATGCGCAGCACGTTCATGGTGAGGATCTGGCCGATCAGCCCCTCGTGGGCGGTGCGCACCTCCGGGCTCGTCTCCCCCAGCCAGAGCAGCTGGGCATGCTCCAGCAGGCGGGCCTGGGTTTTTTGCAGCGACTGCAGCAGGGTGTCGCCATCCGAGGTGCTGGGCAGAATCATCATCAGCAGGCCGCCGCAGAGGATGCCGACGATCACCTCGCTCACCCGGGCCTGGGCGATGTCGAAGATGTGCTGTGGATCGGTCACGTTGACGCAGGAGAAGGCGATGATGGCGGCGGTGTAGCCCGCCAGCGCAAAGGCGTAGGAGACGTTGTTCTGATGGTGGTTGGAGATATAGGTGCACAGCGCCAGCCAGAGCGCGATAAGAAAGCTGAACAGCCAGGGATCGCTGATGCCAAGGCCGGTGATCACCACCGCCGCCATGGCACCGATGAGGCTGCCCACCACCCGCCCCAGACTCTTGCTGATGACCCCGCCCACGGTGGGAAAACTCACCACGGCGGCTGAGGTCATCGCCCAGTAGGGGGAGTCCAGCTCCAGCACGAAGGCCAGCCAGAGCGACAGGCACATGGCCAGGCTGTTGCGCAGGGCGTAGCGCCACTGGCCGCCATTGGCCTTGCCCCAGGGGGTCTGGCGCCAGAGCGAGGCGACCACCTTACTCCCCTATGGTGATGGTGCAGGTGGTGCCTGCAATCAGCGTCAGCCCGGGCGGCACCTCCAGCAGCTTGATCCGCACCGGCACCCGCTGGGCCAGCCGCACCCAGGGCACATTAGGCTTGACGTCCAGCAGCAGGTTGTCGGCCCCCTCCACGCTCTGATCGTGGATGGCGCGCCCTATGCTCTCCACCTCGCCACGCAGCCGCTGCTCCCCGCTGTAGAGCACCACCTCGGCCGGTTTGCCCGGCGCTATGTGTCTGAGCTTGGTCTCCTCGAAGTAGCCCTGCACGTAGAAGGAGTGGATGTCCACCAACGCCACCAGTGGCACGCCGGCGCTGGCATAGTTGCCGACCCGGGTCTGCAGGTTGGTGATGTAACCGTCGCTCGCGGCATGCACCCGGGTCTTGGCCAGCGACCATCTGGCCTGCTCCAGATTGGCCTGAGCCACCTGGTAGGCCGCCTTCATCGCCTGGGCGTTGAGGCGGGCCTCATCCACCGCCTCGGCGGAGATGACGCTGCGCGACAGGCCGCTGCGCCGGCTCGCCTCGTGCTCCGCCTTGTCGAGATCCGATTTGGCCTTGGCCAGCGCCGCCTGGGCGTTGTCCAGCGCGATCCGGTAGGGCTCGGGATCCAGGGTAAAGATCTCCTCCCCCGCCTTGACCAGCTGATTGTCTTTCACCGCTATCCTGACGATCTTGCCCGACACCTCGGGGGTGATGCTGACCAGCTCGGCCCGCACCTTGCCATCTCGGGTCCAGGGCCCCTGCATGTAGTAGTTCCACAGCCACCAGCCCGCCGCCAGCGCCAGCGCGCAGACCAGCAGGGTGGAGAAGTATTTGAGGGTCGCGAGGGGTGATTTAGCCATGTAGCAATATCCATAGGGCGCCGCTGACGGCGAGGATAAACAGGGAGAGATCCATCAGCAGGGGATGCCAGACATCCCCGCCGTAGAGCCAGTCACGCAGCAGGTGGTGCACCGGCAGCCAGCCCAGCAGACCGAGCAGGACCGCCTTGAACAGGGGTGGAAAGTAGAGAGAGGCCCCCAGGATCAGATCCGGCAGAGCTGAAGTTGTCACAAGCGGGCTCCCTGTTGGCAAGCGAGATAATGCAGACTCACGACCCGCCCTGCGGCGGGTCTGGCAAGACTATCACAGCCCCGCAGGGTGCTACAGAAGCAGATGAGACCCTGCCGGTCAGACCAGCCGATCCGCCGGATGGTTGATGCCGTCGAGCAGCGGCACCTCGCCCAGCTCGAATGGATTGACCCCTTCAAGGCAGGCGAGGTTGTAACCATACTGGGCCGGATTGGAGCGGCGCTGATGGTGGGTGTAAATGCCGCAGACGCTGCAGAAGTAGTGTTTGGCGGTGCGGGTATTGAACTGGTAGCAGCTAAGCACTTCCTCCCCCTGCAGGATGCGGATGCCGGAGAGCGGCACCGAGGCGACGATGGCTCCCCGCCGCCGGCAGAGCGAGCAGTCGCAGCGGCGTGGATCCACCACGCCGTCCGGCAGGGTCAACTCCAGCACCACGGCGCCGCAATGGCAGCTGGCCTTGTGTTTCTCTTGAATGGGGGTATTGCCGATGCGCTTGATCATGCTGCCTCCTTGCAGACGGGTTCAGGTTCCGAGCCAATCAATCAAACAGGGTATCCCGCCGCCCCTGTGAAAGATGGTCGTACAGGGTGCGCAGCTGGGATTCCACAACCCGATGGCGAGAGAGCGGGGGCAAGTCGTCGATGGGAAAGAACCCCGCCCCTTTGGTTTCATCGGTTTCGTCCAGCAGCTGGCCGCCGGTCACCTCGCACAGGAAGAACGCCTTGTGAGCGTGGGGCAGCTGAGGTGGATGGGGGTGTTTGAGCTTGTCGAACAGCGCCAGCAGCTGCACGGCCCGACACGCCAGGCCGGTCTCCTCCACCACTTCGCGCACCACGGCCCCCGCCGGCGAGTCACCGATGTCGCACCAACCCCCCGGCAGCGTCCAGCAGCCATCGCTGCGCTCCTGCACCAGCAGGATATGGCCCGCATCGTTCTGAATGAAGGCCCGCACATCGAGCTTGGGGGTAGGATAACCGCTGTCGAGGGCGATCCAGTCGTCGATGGCTTCAGGTGCCAGCTCGCTCTGGCTGGCGATGAGCGCCACCGTGGCGGCGCGCAGCGCCTCGAAGCGGCCGATATCGAAGGGATCCTTGGAGTAAGTGAGGCCCGCCTGCGCCGTGGCCAGCACCTGTTCCAGAAAGGCGGCCAACGGTGGTTGCATTATTAAAGCCCGAGGAAACGGACGATCTGGGCGGGGTAGCGCTCGAATGCCACGAAGGCGTGGTCGCCACCGCACTCCAGCGAGAGGCGGGCAAAACGGTATTCGTCCAGCGCCTTGCGGTAGTCGAGCACCTCGTCTTCCTGCTGTTGCAGTACCCAGAGCCGCTCGGGGGTCCTCACCGCTACCGCCAGCGCCCGCAGCTCATCCATGTGTTCAGGCAGCAGTAGATACTGCTCCCCCGTGTAGGGATTGGTCTGGGGGCCGAGGTAGTCGCAGAGCAGCTCGTGCGGGCGCACCGCCGGGTTGATCAGGGCGGCGTGGCAGCCATATCGCTCGCTGACCCGGGTCGCCATAAAGCCGCCGAGGGAGCTGCCCACGGCGCCAAGTTTGAATGCGTTGCCATAACGGCTCTGCAGATCGGCAATGGTCTGCTCGATGGCCGCCCAGGCCGCCGCCGGGGTGTTGGGCTGGGCCGGGATCACCACCTCGATATCGGGTCTGTGCTCGGCCACCCAGGCCGCCATTTGCTGCGCCTTGGCAGAACCGGGCGAGGAGTTGAAACCGTGCAGGTAGAGGAGTACGGGCTTCATCGCGACTCCTCAATAGCCGGTGGCATCGGGGTCGGGCACGAACTGCCCCACCGGCAGGCGCCACACCTGGCTGGCGATGCGGCCATCCGGGTAGAGGGTGAGGTAGCGCCAGCCCGGGCCGGACTCGTCCAGCGCGAAGCCATCAGAGAGCGGTTTGAACTGGATGCAGGTGGAGGGGCTGGCGATCAGCCGCACCCCGCGGTGCACCTCGTCAAACTCCTGGTGGACGTGGCCGAACAGTATGGTCTTCTGCTGCGGGTGGCGGGCCAGCACGGCAAACAGGTCGTCGGCATTCTTGAGATTGTGCTGATCGAGCCAGGCACAGCCCACCGGCACCGCCTGATGGTGCAGGGCGATCAGGGCATGACGCTCGGGATGCTGGCGCAGCGCCTGATCCAGCGCCGCCAGCTGGTGATCCCCCAGCACCCCGTGAGGTTTGCCGCGCACCTGGGTATCCAGCAGGATCACCTGCCAGTGCTCGCCTACCAGCTGCTTGGCCTCGCTGATGCCGGCCGCGTGCAGGTATTCGGTCATCAGAGGGCCATCGTCGTGGTTGCCGGGCAGCCAGTAGATGGGGCGCGCCAGCGGCGCCACCATGGAGGCGAAGCGCTGGTAGGACTCCGGACTGTGATCCTGGGAGAGATCCCCGGTGGCGAGGATCAGATCGAACGGATGGTCATTGGCCTGCACCCGTTCCAGCACGGCAGCCAGGCTCTCGGCAGTGCGCACGGCCAATAGCCGCCCCTCGGCACTCGCGAAGAGGTGGGTGTCGGTAATTTGCAACAGGCGCACACTGCCGTCCTGCGCCTGGGGTAGCTCTGTTTCCAAAATCACGCTTCTTTTTATGAGTTCAACTAGAGGATGTTTATCAGGCTGGTACCATGTCTGAGACAAAATTTTAGCCAATCGGCCAGAAACAGGTTTACCTGCTCCTTTTCATCCCGCTGGTGCATATTTTTATTGGGATAATCATAACGTGGTTGCAACCTTGAAATCTGTTGCGCCGCACACACTTCCGCCATCCGCACATCATGGTACAAACGAATCTCTATCCGGGCCTGCAAATAACTCGGCAATTCCGGGTTGTGCTGGGCCAGGATCACCTGGCTGGTGAAGCGGCTCTCCTCGCTCACCGTGAGCTGGAACTGCAGGCCGTTGCCTACCTGATAACGGCGTTCCGCCCCCACAGTGCCGCCCGGGGGCAGCAGCTTCATCAGGGTCATGTAGTTCACCTCGCAGGTACGCTGCAAGGACATCAAATCAGGCACATAGCGCTTGGCCTGGGTATGAACGAGCGCCACCTCAGCGCTCCGCCAGCCAGCGGGCGCGCAGCTCGCCGTGGTTGAGGGCCAGCCACTGCAGGGCGATGACGGAAGCGGCGTTGTCGATGCGCCCCTCTTTGAGCCAGGCATAGGCCTGCTCGCGGCTCACCACGTGAACCCGGATGTCTTCCCCCTCTTCCGCCAGACCGTGGATCCCCTCGGCCTGGCTGGCATCTACTTCGCCCACGTAGACCTCGATCCGTTCGGTGCTGCCGCCCGGGCTCACCAGATAGCTGATGGCGTGCTCGCAGCGGCCGACCTCGATGCCCGCCTCTTCCACCGCTTCGCGCCGCACCACGGCCTCGGCGGTCTCCCCTTCATCTATGATGCCGGCCACTAGTTCCAGCAGCCAGGGGGTGGCACTGGTCTCAATGGCGCCGATGCGAAACTGCTCCACCAGCACGATCTGGTCTCGCACCGGGTCGTAAGGCAACAGGGCGGCGGCATGGCCGCGCTCGAACAGCTCGCGGACGATGGGCTCGTTCCAGCCTCCCGCAAACAACTTGTGCTGCAGACGATAGATGTTCACCTTGAAGAAGCCGTTATATCCCGATGATTTATCGATGATTTTTACGTCATCGGCAGAGTAGTGACGGGTTTGGGGCAAGGCTTGCTGCGACATACGAGACTCCCACCAGCTTGACTTGGCTCGGTTAGACCATAAAATCCGGGAACATGAATGAACATTCATTCACTCGATCCCGTCGGAGAAGAGGGATGGATTTTAGCAGCCACAGGGCATTTGGCTAGGCGCGAGGGGGAGAAAACTCACCCTCGTCCTTGACGTTCCTGTCGCTGGAAAAGAGACAGTTAGCATAAAATTTTGCTTATAGTAGAGTGATTAAGCTGAAATCAAGCTTGCTCAATGACAATACCCTCCTTCATCCAGCGACAGCTTTGGGTTAATACATAAGGTTAAAACGATCTATGAAAAGAACACTCTTGTCAGCCATGGTGTTGTTGGGCGTCAGCGCCGGCGCCCATGCCGAAAACCTGCTCGATATCTACCAACAGGCCCAGATCAAGGATACCCAGCTGCTGGAATCCAAAGCCAAACGCGACCAGGCCTTCGAGAAGATCAACGAGTCCCGCGCCGCCCTCTTGCCGCAGATCAACCTGGGTGCCGGGCTGAACTACCTGCAGAACAAGGGTGACACCCAGACCAACAGCAACGCCACCGGTTCCCTGTCGCTGGATCAATCCATCTACCGCCGCAGCAACTGGGTCAACCTGAGCCTGACCGAGAAGAGCGCCACCCAGTCCGACGTGGCCTACAACCTCGAGATCCAGAACCTGATGCTGCGTACCGCCCAGGCCTATTTCAACGTGCTCAAGGCGATGGATACCCTGGAATTCGTGCGCGCCAACAAGGCCGCGGTGGAACGTCAGCTGGAACAGACCCAGCAGCGCTTCGAAGTGGGCCTGACCGCCATCACCGACGTGCACGAGGCCGAGGCCGAGCGCGACCAGGCGCTGGCGGACGAGATCAACGCCGAGAACACCCTGGACAACAGCTACGAGAGCCTGCGCGAGCTGACCGGTATCGATCACCGTCAACTGGACGTGCTCAACACAGATCGCTTCAGCCCGCAGAAGACTCCGTTCAACTCCGACAAGTGGCTGGAGCTGGCGCTGGACAAGAACCTGCAACTGCACAGCGCCCGCATCGGCAAGGATATCGCCAAGGAGCAGATCGATCTGGCCAAGACCGGTCATGAGCCGACCCTGGATCTGGGCGCCGGCCTCTCCAGCACCTACAGCGACTACAAGGACGAGATCCGCAACCCGGAGAGCAACGCCAATCAGGCCAACATAGGTCTGAACTTCAAGCTGCCGCTCTACACCGGCGGGGCGACCACCTCCCAGGTCAAGCAGTCCCAGTTCAACTACGTGGCCGCCAGCGAGCAGCTGGAGCGCAGCTTCCGCAACGTGCAGAGCACGGTGCGCTCCTCCTACAACAACGTGAACGCCAGCATCGGCTCGGTCCGCGCCTACGGCCAGTCCGTCATCTCCGCCGACAGCGCCCTGAAGGCGACCGAAGCGGGCTACGAGGTCGGCACCCGCACCATAGTCGATGTGCTGGACTCCACCCGCAAGCTGTACCAGGCCAAGCAGAAGCTCTCCGAGGCCCGCTACAACTACATCCTGAGCATCCTCTCCCTCAAGCAGGCCGCCGGCACGCTGGAACAAAAGGATCTGGAAGACGTGAACCAAGGGCTGATGCCCGCCAGCCAGGCCAAGAGCAAATCCTGAGCCGATTGATGGCAGCAAAAAGGCGACCCCAGAGTCGCCTTTTTCATCTGTAGCCTGCAGGGAGTGGCGAGTTCGAATCGCCGTCGAGCTCCCGCCGCAGAGCATAAAAAAACCCGGCCAAGGCCGGGTTTTCGCTTATCCGCGTTCGCGGATGGTCTTGATGATGTCGGTGGTGGAGCAGCCATCCTCGAAGTTGAGGACCCGCACCTCGCCGCCGTTGGCAGTCACTTCGGCGTAGCCGGCAATCTCTTCCGGCTTGTAGTCGCCGCCCTTGACCAGCAGGTCCGGCAGCACCTCGGCGATCAGTCGCTGCGGGGTATCCTCGGAGAAGGGCACTACCCAGTCCACGGCGCCCAACGCGGCCAGCACGGCCATCCGGCGCTCGGTCGGATTGACCGGACGACCCGGCCCCTTGAGGCGGCGCACCGACTCGTCGGTGTTGACCGCCACGATCAGGCGATCCCCCAGCTTGCCGGCATTGGCCAGGTAGGAGACGTGACCGGCATGCAGGATGTCGAAGCAGCCGTTGGTCATCACCACCTTCTCGCCACGCAGGCGGGCGGCCTGCACGGCAATCTTGAGCTGGGCTTCTGACATGACGCCAAAGCCGGTTTCCTGCTCGGTGTAGAGGGCGTTGGCCAGCTCGACCGGGCTGACCGTGGAGGTCCCCAGCTTGCCGACCACGATGCCAGCGGCGGTGTTGGCCAGGGCACAGGCCTCGTCCAGGCTCTTGCCGGCGGCCAGCGAGGTGGCCAGGGTGGAGATGACGGTATCACCGGCACCGGTCACGTCATACACCTCGTGGGCCTGGGCCGGCAGGTGCAGCTCGGGCTGACCTTCGCGGATCAGGGTCATGCCGTTTTCGGAACGGGTGACCAGCAGGGCCTCCAGCTCGAAGCGCTTGACCAGCTCCAACCCCTTGGCAACCAGCTCCTCTTCGCTTTTCACCTTGCCCACCACGGCCTCGAACTCGGACATGTTGGGGGTCAGCAGGGTGGCGCCGCGGTACTTCTCGAAATCGGTCCCCTTGGGATCGACCAGCACCGGGATGCCGGCGGCGCGAGCGCGCTGGATCATGCCGGGCACGTCGTTGAGGGCGCCCTTGCCGTAGTCGGAGAGAATCATCACGTTGCTGTTCGGCAGCGCCTGCTCCACCTTGCCCATCAGCAGGGTGGCATCCACATCGTGGAAGGCCTCTTCGAAATCGAGGCGCAGCAGCTGCTGGTTGCGCGACAGCACCCGCAGCTTGGTGATGGTCGGATAGTCGGCCAGACGAACGAAATCACAGGCGACCTTGACGCCGGCCATCTGGCCAGCCAGGGCATCGGCAGCCTCATCCTGACCGGTCAGGCCCAGCAGCACGGCGTGAGCCCCCAGGGCGGCGGAGTTGAGCGCCACGTTGGCGGCGCCACCCGGGCGCTCCTCAATGTGTTCGACCTTGACCACGGGCACCGGTGCCTCGGGCGAGATCCGGCCGGTGGGGCCATGCCAATAACGGTCCAACATGACATCGCCAACGACCAGAATGCGGGCTTTTTCAAACTCGGGCAGGGTGATCTTCATCTGTATCGACTCTCAAAACCTGAAAAATCAGCCGCCGATTTTATCACACTCTTTTATTGGGTGTGAAAAAAGCGCAAGGGCGCCGCTTGGTGCTTTTCAGCTCTGACCAGGGCAGAGGCCATTCGCACCCGGACCCGCTTTTCGGCTAGAATCCCCCGATTGCGAGTAAAACGATCCGCTCTGGATATCCACGTGCCTTTATCGCCTCCCCTTATCCGGCCGGGTCTTCCCTGCCCATGGCGATTGCGAACAAGAGACTTTTCATGGCCCACGACAATGCTCCCCGTCTAGAACCCCGCCTGTTTCATCCCCGTTACTGGGCCAGCTGGTTCGGCCTCAGCCTGCTCTGGCTGCTGGTGCTGCTGCCCTGGCGCAGCCAGATGTGGCTGGGTCGCCAGCTCGGCAACCTGGCCCGCAAGGTTTTGAAATCCCGCGTCAAGGTTGCCCGCCGCAATCTGGAGCTGGCGATGCCTGAGTTGAGCCGGGATCAGCGCGAAACGCTGCTCAAGCAGAATTTCGAGAGCGTGGGCTGCGCCATCTTCGAGGTGGGCATGGCCTGGTTCTGGCCAGACTGGCGGATGCGCAACCTGATGAAGGTGGAAGGGGAAGAGCACGTCATCGCCGCCATGGAGAAGGGTCAGGGCATGCTGCTGCTCTCCTGCCACTTCCTGACGCTGGAGCTCAACGCCCGCTGTTTCGGCCTGGTGCGACCCGGAGTCGGCGTCTATCGCCCCAACACCAATCCGGTGCTGGAGTATGCCCAGTATCACGGCCGCTGCGCCTCCAACAAATACCTGGTGGACCGGATGGACGTGAAGGGGATGATCAAGGCGCTGCGCAACGGCGATGCGCTCTGGTACGCGCCGGATCACGACTACGGCAGCCATGCCAGCGTGTTCGTGCCCTACTTCGCGGTGGAGCAGGCCGCCACCATCACCGGCACCGCCACCCTGGCGCGGGTGAAGAACACCGTCACCCTGCCCTGCTACAACATCCGCACCAGCGAGGGTTACACCCTGCATATCGGGGCGCCGCTCGCCGACTATCCGAGCGGCGACGACCTGGCCGATGCGGCCCGAGCCAACCGCGAGATCGAGGCCGCCGTGCGCAAGGCGCCGGAGCAGTACATGTGGCTGCACCGCCGCTTCAAGACCAGGCCCAACCCGGAGGATGCGGGTTACTACTGAGCCAATCAGAGCAGAAAGCCGCCGAAAGGCGGTTTTTTCTGGCCTGTCGCCGGTAAAGGGTTTTCATTCGTGGCTGAATATTTTATTAATGGCCCTGCCGAGCGGCGGGCCCCGGCCCGCCTGCAATACCAATAACGAAGGGAAGCGAACATGAAAGCCACTCTTTTGCTGGGCGCCCTGTGCGCATTGACCGGCTGCAGCCAGCAGAGCCACACCGTCCACCTGACCTCCCTCCCCTTAAGCGATCTCAAGGAAGTGAACGCCCAGTGGAGCCCGCTCACCCGGCTGGAGTCCCGCTACCCCAGAGAGGCCATACTGGCGGAGCAGACCGGCTGCAGCTCCCTCGAGTACGTGATTAGTCCAGCGGGGCGGGCCGAGCAGATCCGGGTGCTGGAGAGCAGCGACCCACAGTTCAGCGATGCCGCCATCGCCGTGTTGCAGCAGTGGCAATGGCAGGCCACCGCAGCCAACCCGCAGCACACTCCGGTCAAATCCCGCACCCGCTTCGAATTCTGCATCGAGCACAACGGCCAGCCCTGCGACACCAGTGCACTGGAACAGCGCTGTCAGGGGGAAGACGTGGTGCGCAGCACCGGGCTGGTCTACACCCAGGTCTGATCTGGCCTCGATTGCCTGCCGGCGACGCGCCCATCGCCAACCAAAGAAAAAGGTGAGCCAGGCTCACCTTTTTTGCATTGCAGGCGCGACACAGTTCGGCTCATCCACCTTGCCGGTGCAGCCAAGCGGCGATGGCCAGTTGCAGGCCCACGTAATCGGCCTGCAGAAACAGCGCCGGCAACGCCTGCTGCCAGTCGGCCTGCCCGGCGACCAAGGCCAGCCGCTGCCCGAGCCGGGTCAGGCTGTCGAGCCAGGCCGGGCTCGGCAACAGGTCGGCCGCCTCGGCAACCAGATCCATCCCCAGGCGCAGCTGCTGCAACGCCAGCGTCTGCTGCGCGGCGTCCGTCTGCTCCAGCCAGAACTGTTCATGGTGCTGCCAATGCTGCAGACCCAGGGTGATGCGCGCTACAGCACTCAGCTCGGTGACCGCGGGCAGTGACTGCAGCGCCAGCGGCTTGCCAAGCCCCGCCAGCCGATAACCGCGCTGGGCCTTGGACTGAGCCCCGAGGCGCAGGCCACCCAGCCCAGCCAGCTGCTCAGCCAAGCCAAACAGGGCGCTCGCCTCGCCAGATTTGAGCTCCAGCTCCAGCTCGTCGATGGGGCTCTTGCCGAGCACGCCGACGATCTCCCCCTGATCCCAGGCCAGCTCGATTTCGGCCCCCTCGAAGGCGATCAGCCAGTGGCGACGCAGAAAGTCGGTGCGAAACTGGGCCACCAGTTCGCCCTGGATCCCGTCGCGCACCGCCAGGCTTGGCCAGATCGCATCGGGGAAAGCGGCCAAGGCAGGCTGGTCGCCCTCGACGGGGGCATTGTATTCGGGTCTGGCATGCAATCCGCCCACCACCTGACCCCGACATTTAATCGTCTGTTCGGCAAAATCATCGCTGCGACGAATTCGCAATCCCATTTCGAGTCGGCGTAAATCCAGCGCGGGCGTATCAAAATAGACATTGCCGAGCTCGGCTTGGGAGCTGGATATAATTTCCAGTGAATTCAGAAGGTTGAAAAAAGGCTGTCGAATATCTCGGGAGACAAAAAACTTTATCTCGATCTCAGTTTGCATAGTCATTCCGGGCTGGCAGGCAACTTTGGGGGGCGTGATGCTAAGCGCGAGGATATAATGCCTGCGATACATCAGGATTAATTCACGGTTTTATTGATGGCGCAGTTCGGTTACCATGCGCCCCTCATAAAATCGTATCGAGTGTTTTTTCACCGACACAGGTTTGGCCATGCCAGTAAATACTATTTTGGGGCTTTTTGCCAAGTCCCCCATCAAGCCGCTGCAGAAGCATATCGTCAAGGTTCACCAGTGCTCCCAGCAGTTGGTTCCCTTCTTTGATGCCGTTGCCGAAGACCGTTGGGAAGATGCCGAGAAGATCCGGCAACAGATTGCCCAGCTGGAGAAAGAAGCGGACATCCTCAAGCGTGAAATCCGTCTGAAGCTGCCCCGTGGTCTGTTCCTGCCGGTCGCCCGTACCGACCTGCTCGAACTGCTGACCCAGCAGGACAAGATCGCCAACCGTGCCAAGGATATTTCCGGCCGCATGCTTGGCCGCAAAATGGAATTCCCCTCCGAGATGCGTGCCGATTTCATGGCCTATCTCAAACGCTGTATCGATGCGACCGCCCAAGCCGAGAAAGCCATCGGAGAACTCGATGAGCTGCTCGAAACCGGCTTTAAAGGACGTGAAGTTGAAATGGTTGCCGAGATGATCCACCAGCTGGATCTTATCGAGGACGATACTGACACCATGCAGATCGGGCTGCGCCAACAGCTGCAAGCCGTTGAGCAGAAATACAATCCGATCGACGTTATGTTCCTCTACAAGATCCTCGAATGGGTAGGTGACCTGGCAGATCAGGCCGAGCGTGTAGGCGCCCGTCTGGAACTGATGCTGGCTCGTTCGTAATCGACTGACTGGGTAAAACACTGAATGGACATTATCGCGAATTACGGCACCACTCTGGTGCTCGTGGCGGCCTTGTTCGGCTTTTTGATGGCCTGGGGCATTGGTGCGAATGACGTGGCCAACGCCATGGGCACGTCGGTCGGCACCAAATCCCTGACCATCCGTCAGGCGATCATCATCGCCATGATCTTTGAATTTGCCGGTGCCTATCTGGCCGGCGGTGAAGTCACCGCCACCATCCGCAACGGCATCATCGACAGCAACGCCTTTGCCGCCACTCCGGATCTGCTGGTGCTCGGCATGATAGCCTCCCTGCTGGCCGCCGGCGCCTGGTTGATCCTGGCCTCCTACTTCGGCTGGCCTGTCTCCACCACCCACTCCATCATCGGCGCCATCGTCGGCTTCGCCATGGTGAGCGTGGGCCCGGAAGCGGTGCAGTGGAGCAAGTTCGGTGGCATCGTCGGCTCCTGGGTGGTCACTCCGGCCATCTCCGGCGTCATCGCCTACTTCATGTTCATCAGCGTGCAGAAGCTCATCTTCAACACCGATGATCCCCTCAACAACGCCAAGCGCTACGTCCCCTTCTACATGTTCCTGACCGCGCTGGTGATCTGCCTGGTCACCATCAAGAAGGGGCTGACCCACGTTGGTCTGCACCTGAGCGATGGCGAGGGCATCCTGCTCTCCATCGCCATCTCCATCGCGGTGGCCTTTGCCGGCTGGATCTACATTCGTGGCCAGCAGTACAACCCGCAGGATGACAGCAAGATGCACTTCGCCAACGTGGAGAAGGTGTTCGGCATCCTGATGATCATCACCGCCTGTGCCATGGCCTTTGCCCACGGCTCCAACGACGTGGCCAACGCCATCGGTCCGCTCTCTGCGGTCGCCTCCATCGTGGCGGCCGGCGGCGAGATCGGCGGCAGCTCCCACATCGCCTGGTGGATCCTGCCGCTCGGCGGCATCGGCATCGTGATCGGTCTGGCCACCATGGGCGAGAAGGTGATGGCGACCGTCGGCACCGGCATCACCCACCTGACCCCGAGCCGTGGCTTCGCCGCCCAGCTGGCCACCGCCGCCACCGTGGTGATCGCCTCCGGTACCGGCCTGCCCATCTCCACCACCCAGACTCTGGTCGGTGCTGTCATGGGCGTGGGTCTGGCCCGCGGTATCGCGGCCCTGAACCTGGGCGTGCTGCGCAACATAGTGGTCTCCTGGGTCATCACATTGCCTGCGGGTGCCATCCTGGCCATCGCCATCTTCTACGTGCTGCAGATCTGCTTCTCCTGAGGCACACCGCAGTGAAGAGCCCGGGTCATTGACCCGGGCTTTTTTGTCTCTCTCCCCTAATCCCTCCCTGTCAACGCAGGCTGCTTGCATCACCCGCCCAGCAGGCGCAGACTGTTTGGCCTTGTTTCGACTCAAGGCTCTCATCATGACACCAGCCATCAACCTGCTGAAAAAGCTCAAGATCCCCCACAAGCTCTACCCCTACGAGTGCGAAGCCCACGACGACTTCGGCAAGCATGCCGCGACCCAGCTCGGCCTGCCGGAAGCCCAGGTGTTCAAGACCCTGATCGCCCATCACGACAAGCAGGCGGTGGTGGCCATCGTCCCCTCATCCGGCCTGTGCAGCCTCAAGCAGCTGGCCAAGGCCACCGGTCTCAAGAAGGTGGAGATGATGAAACCGGCGGAGGCCGAGAAGCTGACCGGCTACAAGGTGGGTGGCATCAGCCCGCTGGCCCAGAAGAAGCTGCTGCCCACCGTGCTCGACGACTCGGCCATGCAGTTTGACGAGATCCTGGTGAGCGGCGGCAAGCGCGGCCTCTCGGTCGGGGTAGCCCCCGCTGACATGCTGCGCCTGATGAAGTGGATTGCCGCCCCCATCGGCGAGCACCATGAATAACGCCTGAAACGACAGAGGCCCCGCGAGCGGGGCCTCGTTTGTCTTGTCACGGCAACTGGCCATCGGCACGACAAGCGGTGGTCAGTTCGGACAACCGCAACCGCTGCCTGCCGCGCTCATCGAAGTTGTCGGGCGCCAGCCAGCGTGCAAAGCAATCCTGCAGCGCCGGCCACTCACGGTCGATCACCGAGAACCAGGCGGTGTCCCGCGTCCGTCCCTTGTCCACCCGGTTCTGGCGAAAGGTCCCCTCATAGCTGAAACCGAGTCTCAGCGCCGCCTGCCAGGAGGGCTTGTTCAAGGCATTACACTTCCATTCGTAACGCCGGTAGCCGAGGGCGAAGGCATTGGCCATCATCAGCGCCATGGCCGCCGTCGCCAGCCTTGAGCGCTGCAGGGCGGGGGAAAAGTGCAGCCAGCCCACCTCTATGCTGCCGGCCAGAGGGTCGATGCGCAGGTAGCTGGCCAGCCCCAGCGGCTGTTCGCCATGCTCGTCGAAGATGGTGTAGAACTGGGGGTCTGTCTTGGCGGCGCACTCTTGCAGCCAGACCAGCATGTCCGCCTCCTCTGCGTAAGGGCCTGTGGTCAGATAGGTCCACATGGCCCCGTTGTCGGCACTGAAAGCCTGCCACAGGCCGGGGCCGTGACGCTCGGGTTCCAACGGCTCCAGCCGACAGCCCCAGCCGTTGAGCGTGCGGCGGGGCGGAAACTCGGCGCCCCGCCAGTCGGGCAGCGGCGCTCCGACCGGCTGGTCGAACTCGTTCAGATGGATATCAGCAGCCACAGGCAATCCCTCCCGTTTGCAGCACGCCCGGTTCGCTACCAGTAGCGACCGCAAAACCGTCCTGCCGCCACCAGTGCAGCCCACCGATCAGCTCCTTGACCTGAAAGCCGAGCGCCGCCAGCTTGCAGGCGCCACGGGTCGAGCCGTTGCAGCCGATGCCGTCGCAATAGCAGACATAGACCTTGTCCCGCGCCAGTACTGCCGTGGTGGCCGGGTTCATGGTGGCGTGGGGAAAGCTGATGGCACCGGGGATGTGCCCCTCGGCGTAGTGACCGGCAGAGCGGGTGTCGATGACCACGATCCGCTCTTCCCCGGCCAGCAGATCGGCGGCCAGATCCGCCGGATCGGTGCGAAAGGCCAGCTGGGCCTCGAAGAAGAGGCGGGCCTGTTCGGCGCTGGCCAGCCCGCTGCTCAATACATGACTCATAGTGACGCTCCTTGTGCTCACACCCGGATCCGGGTGGTGATGACTGTGGTGACCGAGTTGGCGATGAAACACTCCTCGTGGGCCTGGTGGTGCAACTGCTCCAGCGCGGCCAGATCCGGCTGGCGTTCGCCGCCAAACTGCACCAGCGGCTGCAAGGTGACCCGGCTGATGGCCTGACGAGCGTGGGCATTGGCCTCCATGATGCCCACCGCCTCGTCCCGGTAGCTCTCCACCCGATAGCCCGCCCTGGCCGCCAGCCAGAGAAAGGTGAGCATGTGACAGCTGGAGATGGCCGCGACGAAGGCCTCTTCCGGATCGACGTGCTCGGCCACCGACCAGGGCAGCGGCACCACGTGGGGGGATGAGGACGCCGGCACCCTGACGCCGCCGTCGAACTCCCACCAGTGGGCCCGGCTGTAGCGTTGATCGACGAAGGGCTCGTGCTCCCCCCGCTGCCAGCTGATGGTGGCGCTGTACTCCGACATGCAGACTCCTTTCATTGCCAATAGTTGTGGATCCCGAACCTTGAGCCTCAATGTAGCGACATAATGGCCTTGCCACGCCGACCAATTTTGCCAATATGAGCAGACCAATTAGCGCCCGGGAGATCCCCATGCCTGCCCTGCCCACCCTGTTTGCCACCCAGCAAGCCAGCGATCTGCCGCTGCACGAACAGCTGGTGCGCACCCTGCGTTCGGCCATGCTGGCCGGCCACCTTCCCCAGCACAGCCGGCTGCCCGCCAGCCGCATGCTGGCCGCCGATCTGGGGGTCTCTCGCAGCACGGTGGAGCTGGCCTATGGCCGGCTGGAGGCGGAGGGCTATCTGGTGCGCAAGGTGGGGGCTGGTAGCTTCGTGGCGCTGGCGGCGGTCTCCCCGACTCCGCGCCCGCCCCAGTCGGCGGCCGGTCTGTCGCGCCGAGGTCAGGAGATGGCCGACAGCGGCGCCTGCCACGATGTGCCCGAGGTGGGCCGCTCCTTTGCCTCCAGCCAGCCGGATCCCCGCCTCTTCCCCCAGGCCCTGTGGGGCCGGCTGATGCAGCAGCAGTGGCGCCGGCACGCCGGTGACTGGATGAACTACGGGGATCCGCAGGGGCTGGAGGCGCTGCGCGGCGCCATCAGCAGCTATCTGGTGCAGTCGCGCGGCGTGGTGTGCGAGCCGGATCAGATCCTGATCCTCACCAGCTCCCAGCAGGGGATTCTGCTGGCGACCCAGCTGCTGATCGATGCCGGCGATACCGTCTGGGTGGAGGACCCCGGCTACCCCGGGGCCCGCACCGCCATGGAGAGTGCCGGCGCCCGGGTGCACCCGGTGCCGGTGGATGAAGAGGGGCTCAACCCACAGGGGGATCACCCGGCGCCGCGGCTCATCTACACCACGCCGGCCCACCAGTATCCGCTCGGCGTGCCCATGAGCCTGCCGCGGCGGATGGCGCTGCTGGCCGAGGCCGAGCGGCACGGCGCCTGGATCCTGGAGGACGACTACGACGGCGAGTACCAGTACGATCAGCGGCCGCTCCCCGCCCTGCAGGGGCTGGATGGCCAGGGGCGGGTGCTCTACGTGGGCACCTTCAGCAAGGTGCTGTTCGGCTCGCTGCGCCTCGCCTACCTGGTGCTGCCCAGGCCACTGATGGAGTCCTTCTGCCGGGCCCGGGCCGCGGTTGACGGCCACAGCAACCAGCTGCTGCAGGCGGTCACTGCCGACTTCATCCGCGCCGGCCACTTCGCCACCCACCTGCGCCAGAGCAGGTTGGTCTATCAGAGCCGCCGCGATCTGCTGCTGGCCGAGCTGGCCAGCCACTGCCCCGCCCTCACCCCCATCCACGGCGGGGCCGGCCTGCAGTGCGCCGTACGGCTGTCCCCCGGCGGCGAGGCGCGCTGGACAGAGGCCGCCAACGCCGAGGGGCTGGGGCTGCGCCCCCTCGGCCAGTTCTACCTGGGCCCGCCGACGCAGGAGGGGTGGCTGCTTGGCTTTGCCTCCCTCGACAACCAGACCCTGCGCCACCTCTGCCGCCGGCTGGGCAGCCTGCTGGCAAGCGACCGGCACGCCTGAACGGCTGGGGGCCGAACTATAATGGATGAAACAAAATCATAGAGCCTAGCCTGGATGTATAGACTCCTGTTCCTGCTTCTCTCCCTCTTCCTCTCCTCCACGTCGCTGGCGGCGACCCGCTTTACCTATATCAGCCCGGAGAGCGAGAAGGACCCGCGCATGACCTATGACAGGGAGCTGCTCCGCCTCGCCCTCGACAAGACCCGCGACACCTTTGGCGATTATGAGCTGCAACCAGCGCCGCCCATGACCAAGGCTCGGGTCCGGCTCAGTCTGGAGCTCAACAGCTTTACCAACCTGTTCGCCATGGACAGCTACAGCAGCGCGCGGGACGAGAAAGGGCTGGCCTATGTCCGCTTTCCTGTCCATCTCGGCATCGTCAGCTACCGCATCTGTTTCGTCAGCCCAGGCCAACAGGCAGCCATAGCACAGGTGCACGACCTCGAGGGGTTGCGTCGCTTCAGCTTCGGTCAGGGCAAGGGCTGGCTGGACGTGGAGATACTGCGCCATGCAGGCCTCAAGGTGGTGGAGGTCGACGGCTACGAGATGCTGTTCAAGATGGTGGCTCGCGGCCGCTTCGATCTCCTGTGCCGCGGGGCGAGCGAGTTGCGCAGCGAACTGCTGACCCACAAGGAGATCAAGGGGTTGAAGATGGACAACTCCCTGCTGCTCTACTATCCGCTACCCAGGGTCTTCTATACCAATGCCGCCAACGGCGAGGCCATGAGACGGGTGGAGACGGGGCTGCAGCAAGCCTGGCAGGATGGTTCGCTGCAAGCCTTGTGGCGCCGCAGTTTCGGTCCCGCCATCGCCTTCGCCGGGCTCAAGCAAAGGCGGATGCTGAAGCTGGAGAACCCTTTCCTCAAGGGCATCAACTTCGATTACCAGCACTACTTCTACAACCCGGCGACGGATCGCTTCGGCAAACCCTGATGAGGCTCAGCCCTGCTCGCGGCAGAGCGCCAGCCAGGCCTCGGCGGTGCGGGAGAGATAGCGCTCGCTCGGCCATATCACCCCGAGCCGCCAGCTCAGCTCCGGCACCAGCGGCCTCAGCACCAAGCCGTCCGGCGTCAGCCGGCGGCAGATGGGCTCGGGCAGGAAGGCGACCCCCATGCCGCTGCGCACCATGGCGGTGAGAAAGTCCCACTGGCTGCTGCGCGCCGCCACCTGGGGCTCGAAACCGGCCGCCCGGCACGCCTGTTCCAGCCGCTCGCTCAGGGTGAAGGCCTGGGTGTAGAGCAGAAAGGGCTCGTCCCGCAGCGCCTCCAGCCGGATCTCGCCGCAATCCCGCCAGCGCGGCAGATCGGGCAGCACCACCTGAATGGGGTACTGGTCCAGCTCCAGGACGCTCAAAGCCCCCTCCTCCCTGGTCGGCAGCATGGTGATGGCGAGATCCAGCTCCCCTTCCAGCACCGCCTGCTCGATGCGCCGGCCACCGTACTCGACAATGGATAGCTCGACCTTGGGGTAGCGGCTGCGATAGGCGCGGATCAGATCCGCATAGACGTGACCCACCATGGGCGGAATGCCAAGGGCCAGCCGGCCAAATTGCAGGCTCTGCAGATCGGCGAGTTCCGCCTCCAGCTGCTGCATTTCGGCCAGGATGGTCTGGGCCCGGTTGAACAGCACCCGGCCGCTGTCGGTCAGGGTGAAGCGGCGCCCCGCGCGGCTCAGCAGGGGCTGACCCAGCTCCTCTTCCATGTTGCGGATCATCTTGCTGATGGTGGGCTGGGTAACGAACAGTTTCTCGGAGGCGCGGGTGAAGCTCTGTTCCCGCACCAGTTCGACAAAGTAACGCAGGGCGCGGATGTCCATGACGATCTCCTGGCGGATGGCAAAACCAAATCATGCCTCTTTGGCATGATTTTGATAATTTTAATTCATTTTTTGCAGGTTTAACCCATCTCTATACTGTGAGCAAGTTCACAGAAAGACCCATATCATGAAAGCCCTCTCCCTTCGCTGGTTACAAACCCCCTTCCAGATCCTGTTGCTGGCGGCCATCTGGCTGCTGGCCGATACCGCGGTGCGCACCCTCCACCTGCCGCTGCCTGCCAACCTCACCGGCATGCTGTTGCTGTTGGCCTGCATCCTGCTCGGGGTGGTCAAGGCCCAGTGGTTTGAAGCCGGCGCCCGCTGGCTGCTGGCGGAGATGCTGCTGTTCTTCGTCCCCGCCGTGGTGGCGGTGGTCAACTATCAGGAGCTGCTGCTGCAGGAGGGGTGGCGCATCATGGTGGTGCTGCTGGTGAGCACTACCCTGGTGCTCGGCACCACGGCGCTGGTGGTGGACAGGGTCTACCGCCTCGAGTTGAAACTGGCCCGCCGGAGTCGTCGCCATGTCTGATACCCTGCTCGGCCTGCTCTGCTTCGCCCTGACCCTGCTCTTCTACTACGCCAGCAAATGGCTCTACGGCAAGAAGCGCATCCTGCCGCTGATGCCGCTGCTGCTGGCGCCGACCCTGCTGGTGGCGGTCGTCATGCTGTTTCACATCCCCTATCAGGACTACATGGCCGAATCCCACTGGCTGCTCTGGCTGCTGGGGCCGGCCACCGTGGCCTTCGCGGTGCCGGTCTACGAGAACCGCCGGCTCATTCGCCGCCACTGGCTGTCGCTGTCGGTGGGGGTGGTCGCCTCCGTCATCATGGCGGTGGGCAGTACCGTGCTGCTGGCCCGCTGGCTTGATCTCTCCGACATGCTGCAGCGCAGTCTGGCGATGCGCTCCATCACCACCCCCTTCGCGGTGGAGGCGACCCGCGCCATCGGCGGTCAGAGCGATCTCACCGCGCTGTTCGTGGTGCTGACCGGCGTCATCGGCATGGCGGTGGGAGAGAGCGTGCTCACCCTGCTGGCCATTCGCAGCCGGCTCGGCAAGGGGGCGGGCTTTGGCGCCTCGGCCCACGGCGCCGGCACCGCCAAGGCCTATCAGATGGGCAACGAGGAGGGGGTGGTCTCCAGCATGGTGATGATGATAGCCGGCATGGTGACCGTGCTGCTGGCGCCTCTGCTGGGTCAGCTGTTCTGGTAGCGATCCCGCGGCAGGTCAAGGCCGCAGGTTCCGGCGCCGGAGAGCCCGTCCTGACGCCATCAACCGCTACACTCAACTCAATGTGACAGTAGTGAGCGGTATGATGAACCACAGAACGATGATCCTGGGGCTGCTGGCCGGCAGTCTGCTCTTCTCCCCCCTGCTGCCGGCCGCGGACATAGTGACCTATGTCAGCCCGGAGAGTGACCGGGATTTGCGTTCCCTCTACGGCCAGCAGCTGCTGCAGCTGGCGCTGGAGAAGACCCGCGACAGCTTCGGCGATTACGAACTGCGCCCGGCCCCGTCCATGAGCCGGACCCGGCTGCGCCAGGTGCTGCAATACAACCTCTACCCCAACCTGCTGGCCATCGACAGTTTCCCGCGCCCGGAGGGGAGCCACGACCTCGACTATGTCCGCTTCCCGGTGGATCTCGGCATCCTCGGCTATCGCATCTGCTTCGTCAGCCCCAAGCAGCAGCAAGCCGTGGCCCAGGTGCGCACCCTCAGCGATCTGCAGCAGTTCACCCATGGCCAGGGCCGCGGCTGGCAGGACGCCGACATACTGCGCGCCGCCGGCTTCAAGGTGCAGGAGGTCGAGGGCTACGAGCGGTTGTTCAAGCTGGTGGTGCGCGGCCGGGTTGACCTCTTCTGCCGGGGTGCCAACGAACTGCTGAGCGAGCTGGATACCCACAAGGATCTGGGGCCGCTGATGGTCGACCAGCATCTGGCGCTCTACTACCCCTTCGTCCACCTCTTCTACAGCCACAAGGAGAACCAGCATGCCCTGCGCCGGATCCGGGCCGGCCTGCAGCTGGCCTGGCAAGATGGCTCACTGCAGGCGCTCTGGCTCAAGACCTACCAGCCGGCGCTGGCGTTTGCCAGGCTCGACCAGCGGCAACTGTTCAGACTGGACAACCCCCTGCTGCAGGGACTCGACTTCGATTACCACCCCTATCTTTACGATCCCCTCACCCAGCGCTTCGGACCGGGCGAGCCCGCCACCGGCAAACCCTGACCCCGCCTCTGCCGCTCACGGCCGGGAGAGTCACTACACTCAGAAGAGTCTCTGCTTTTCACAGGAGCGCATGATGCACTGGACCCCGCTGCTCGCCCTGCTGACGGCCATGCCCGTGCTGGCCGGCCCGACCCTGTTCACCTACATGAGCCCGGAGAGCGAGCACGATCCCAGAAGCACCTATGATCGCGAGCTCCTGCGCCTGGCGCTGGAGAAGACCCGTGCCAGCCATGGCGACTACCGGATGCAGGCCGCCCCTCCCATGACCCTGGCCAGGATGTGGGTCAGCCTGCGCTTCAACCACTACCCCAACCTGTTCGCCATGGACAGCTATCGCGCCGATCGGGACATGAGCGGCATCGACTACGTACGCTTTCCCATCCATATCGGCATCGTCAGCTACCGCATCTGCTTCGTCAGCCCCACCCGTAAGGATGAGGTTGCCAAGGCCACCAGCCTGGATGAGCTGAAGCGCTTCGACATCGGCCAGGGCAAGGGCTGGCTCGATGTAGAGATCCTGCGCCGGGCCGGCTTCAAGGTGCTGGAGGTGGAGGGCTACGAGCAGTTGTTCAAGATGGTGGCGCGCGGTCGTTTCGATCTTTTCTGCCGCGGTATCAACGAGTTGCCTCAGGAAAAGCTGAACCACAAAGAAGTGGAAGGGCTGATGATGGATGAGAGCCTGGCCATCTACTATCCCCTGCCTCGGGTCTTCTTCACCCACAACGGCAACCGGCAGGCCATCGACCGGGTGCAGCAGGGGCTCAAGGCCGCCTGGCGCGACGGCTCCCTGCAGGCGCTCTGGCTGAAGGCATTCAAGCCCTCCCTCAGCTTCGCCCACCTCAATACCCGCCGGCTGTTCCGGCTGGAGAATCCCTACATCAAGGGGATCGACTTCAACTACCAGGCCTACTTCTACGACCCGGTGCATGAGCGATTCGGTCCCGGTGACTAGGCGGCCATCCGCCATGCTGGCGCAACCATGAAAAAGCCCGGGTCACTGACCCGGGCTTTTTTGTCCATGCCTCGTCTCCATGCCTCGTCAATCCTCGAGGAAGGTCCACTCGTCGCGCACCCGGCTGATGGCGTCGAGCCGGCGCTTGGCCAGCTGCTCGCGAATAGCCTCCCCCTTGAAGCCGGCCGCCACTATCTCCTTCACCGGCACCGCCTGGGCTGCCGCCAGCGCCTGCGCCACATAGTCGGGTTCGGCATAGACCCGCTCCTCGAAGCCGGTGCGGCCGTGAAAGTCGGCCCGGCAGGCGTCCAGCAGCTGGGCGAAGCGCTCGGGCCTGCGCCAGGCGTCGGCCTTGTCGAACACCTTGAGCAGGGTCGCGGGCTTGAGCTCGAAGGCGATGTGGATATGGGTGTGCAGGTCGCTCACCAGCAGGGCCAGGTCACGACACTCGTTCGGTACCCGGAAGCGCTCGCAGAAGTCGCGGATGAGCGGCAGCCCCTTCTGGCCGTGACCGTGGTGGCTCGGCCAGAACTCCGGCGGGGTCAGCCCCTTGCCAAAGTCGTGGCACAGCGCCGCGAAGCGCACCGCCAGCTCGGGGGAGAGACGGCAGGCCTGCGCCAGCACCATCATGGTGTGGATGCCGGTATCGATCTCCGGGTGCCACTTGGCGGGGGCCGGCACCCCGAACAGGGCGTCCAGCTCGGGGAACAGGGCGGCCAGGGCGCCGCACTCGCGCAGCACCTCGAAGAACACCTGCGGGGTCGGCCCCAGCAGTACCTTCTCCAGCTCCTTCCACACCCGCTCAGGGGTCAGGTGGGCCAGCTCGCCAGCCTCGGTCATCTCGCGCATCAGCGCCAGCGTCTCGGGGGCCACCACGAAACCCTGGGCGTGGAAGCGGGCGGCGAAGCGGGCCACCCGCAGGATGCGCAACGGATCTTCGGCAAAGGCGGGGGAGACATGGCGCAACACCCGTTGTTTCAGATCCTCGATGCCGCCATAGGGATCGTGCAGTTGCCCCGCCTCATCTTCGGCGATGGCGTTGACGGTGAGATCCCGGCGCAGCAGATCCTGCTCCAGCGTCACCTCCGGCGAGGCGTGGCAGACGAAGCCGGTGTAACCCTGCCCCTGCTTGCGCTCGGTGCGGGCCAGCGCGTACTCCTGCTGGGTCTTGGGGTGCAGAAACACGGGAAAGTCGCGGCCCACCTGGGTAAAACCCAGCGCCAGCATCTGTTCCACGGTCGCCCCGACCACCAGGTGATCCCTGTCCCCCTGCGGCAATCCCAGCAGGCGATCCCGCACCGCGCCCCCAACCAGATAAGTCTGCAAGCTCTGTCTCCCTTGATAAACCTGTCCCGATTATACCGGTTTGACCGATGGAGACTATTCCCGGCCCGACATCGATGCCATGCGAGCCCGGTTGGCGGGGCGCCCTAGATACTCACAGGCCCTTTTTCCCACCGCCAGCCGCCATGGCCGCAGCCCTGATTTCCCCACCGGGAGATCAGGGTGCGCGCTGGCCCCCCTTATGGCATCCGGGTCTTTGACATCCCTTGGGGGAGGCTTTAACCTGCCGCCCATAACAACGGAATGGATCCTTATGTACACACAGTTCTTCGGTCTGTCGGAGCACCCGTTCTCCATCTCGCCCAATCCCAAATACCTCTACATGAGTGAACGGCACGGGGAAGCCCTCGCCCACCTCAACTACGGGTTGCAGGATGGGGGCGGCTTCGTGCTGCTGACCGGGGAAGTGGGCACCGGCAAGACCACCGTCTCCCGCTGCCTGTTGCAGCAGTTGCCGGCAGAGACCGAGATCGCCTACATCCTCAATCCATCCCTGACCGAACGAGATCTGCTGGCGGCCATCTGCGACGAGTTCCAGCTGGGCTATGACCAGGATGCCGGCCTCAAGCAGTTGTTCGACCTTATCCGCGATCACCTGCTGGCCAATCTGGCGGCAGGCAAGCGCAGCGTGGTACTGGTGGACGAAGCCCAGCACCTGCTGCCCGGCGTGCTGGAACAGCTGCGCCTGCTCACCAACCTGGAGACCGACGAGAAGAAGCTGCTGCAGGTGGTGCTCATCGGCCAGCCCGAGCTGCAGCAGATGCTGCGCCAGCCCCTGCTGCGCCAGCTGGCTCAACGCATCACCGCCCGCTACCACCTGCTGCCGCTCTCCTGCCAGGACGTGGACGCCTATGTCCGCTTTCGTCTGCAGGTGGCCGGCTGCGTGCAGCCCATCTTCACCCCCAAAGCTATCCAGACCCTGCACCGCCTCTCCGGCGGTATTCCGCGCCTCATCAACCTCATCTGCGACCGCGCCCTGATCGCCGCCTTCGCCCGCGGCAGCCACAAGATAGTGCACGGCGACATCAGCCTGGCGGCCTTCGAAGTGAGCGGCATCCGTGACGAGGGCACCTGGCAGTCCGGCCTGATGGTGGCGCTGGTTGGCGCCTTGCTGGTGGCCACCGGCTGGTGGGGCTGGCAGTTCTTCGGGGTCTTCCCGACCCGTCCGGTGGTCACGGTGGAGGTGCCGGTCAAGGTGGACGACACCCCGGAGCAGCAGGAGCAGCTGACCCGCGCCATCAACCAGGCGCTGGAGCCGGACAGCGCCATGCAGAATCTCTACAAGGTATGGGGCTACCAGACCGAACTGGAAGAGGCCACCTGCGACAACGCGCCGCGCGCCGGCCTGCGTTGCCAGGAGGGCGAGGCCTCCCTGGCCGATCTGCAGGCCCTGCAGTATCCCGCCCTCGTCAGCCTGACCGACGAGACCGGCGGCACCTATTACGCCACCCTGGTCAACCTCGGCCCCGACAAGGCCAATCTGCTCATCGGCAACCAGAGCTGGCAGGTGGACCGGCAGTGGCTGAGCGATTACTGGGGTGGCAGCTACACCCTGCTGTGGCGCATGCCCAAGGGCGGCGTCACCCTGATCGGCAACAACGCAGGCCCCAGCCAGGTGCAGTGGCTCGACAACGCCCTCAGCCGGGCCCTGCAGCAGCCGGATCGCAAGGTCCGTCGCTTCGATGCCGAGCTCAAGACCAAGCTGCAGCAGTTCCAGCGCGAGCAGGGGCTGACGCCGGACGGCATCGCCGGCAGCAACACCCTGCTGCGCCTCAACGTGATGGCCGGCGAACCCATGCCGAAGCTGGAGGATGACGCCCAGCGGGCCAGCAAGCCGGCCAAGCTGGATCCGGCAGAGGATGATGCCATCAACACACTGTCGGAGGAGGCTTCCTGATGTCCACCCTGCTCAAGGCGCTGCGGCGGGCCGATCAGCCCCAGTTCACCCCGCACATTCCGGCGATGGGGCTGCCGGTCAGCCAGGATGAGGAACAACCCAGGCGTTGGATCTGGTGGCTGCTGGCCCCGCTGGCGCTGGTGATGGGGGCTGCCGCCAACTATGGCTGGCACCTGCTCAACAACCGCCCCATCGAGAAGACGGTGGAGGTGAAGGAGGTGGTGACCCCGCCCTTCGTACGGGTCGAGCCCAAACCGATGATCACCCGGCCGCTGCCACCGCCGCCGCCCGAGCCCGTGATCACCCCCAAGGCCGATGCCCAGCCCGCACCGGCGCCCGCCGACAGCAGCCAGGGGCTGGCCGAGCGCATCCTCAATGCCCTCAACAACACTCCGCTGCGGGAACAGGGCGCGCCGCCGCAGGTGCCGGCCGAGCTGCAGGCCACGCCGCTCAGCGCTCTGCCGCAGGCGCTCCGCCAACAGGTACCGCCGCTGGCCTACGGCGCCCACGTCTTCTCCTCCAACCCGGCCAACCGGGCCGTGAGGTTGAACGGGCGCACCTACCGGGAAGGGAGCGAAGTCGCCCCCGGCGTCACCCTGCTCGCCATCGCCCAGGATTACATCATCCTGCAGGTAGGTGGGCAGAATGCCAGCCTCAAGGCGCTGCAGGACTGGCGCGGCTAAACCGCGCATACCACCGCCATTTCAAGAGGGAGCCTGAGAGCTCCCCTTTTTAATCAATGACATGAGAACAAAGTGAGCAGTCCGAGCAACACCACCTTCGCCAACCGGGCGTTGCACTGGTATCAGTGCCAAGACCGCTACACGTTAGTCAATTTAGTTTTAAATCAATAATATGAGCATAATGTGAACAACTCAGATAACGCGACCTTCGCCACCAGGATCCTGGACTGGTATCAGCTCCACGGTCGCAAGACCCTGCCCTGGCAACAGGAGAAGACCCCCTACCGGGTCTGGGTCTCGGAAATCATGCTGCAGCAGACCCAGGTCGCTACGGTCATTCCCTACTATCAGCGCTTCATGGCCCGCTTTCCCGACGTGCTGGCACTGGCCGATGCCCCCATCGACGAGGTGCTGCACCACTGGACCGGGCTCGGCTATTACGCCCGCGCCCGCAACCTGCACAAGGCGGCCCAGCAGATCCGCGACCTCCATGGCGGCCTCTTCCCGGAGCGGCTGGAGGAGGTGATGGCGCTGCCGGGGATCGGCCGCTCCACCGCGGGTGCCGTGCTCTCCCTCTCCCTTGGCCAGCCCCACGCCATCCTGGATGGCAACGTGAAGCGGGTACTCACCCGCTGGCTGGCCCTGCCCGGCTGGCCCGGTCAGAAACAGGTGGAGAACGATCTGTGGGAGCTGGCCATCCGCCTCACCCCCAAGCTCGGGGTGGCCCACTACAACCAGGCCATGATGGACATGGGGGCCACCGTCTGCACCCGCAGCAAGCCAGCTTGCGAGCGCTGCCCGGTACGGGAGGATTGCCAGGGGCTGTCGCAGGGCAACCCCACCGCCTACCCCAACAGCAAGCCCAAGAAGAGCATCCCGGCCCGTACCGGCATCATGCTGCTCATCCGCCACGGCGATCAGCTGCTGCTGGAGAAGCGGCCGCCGCAGGGGATCTGGGGCGGGCTCTACTGCTTCCCCCAGGTGGAGTCGGACGCCGAGGTGGCTGGGCTGTTGCAGCGCCTCGGCCTGACCGGCAGCGAACCCCGCGAACTGGCCGGTTTTCGCCATACTTTCAGCCACTTTCACCTCGATATCCGGCCCATGCTGATCGAAACCGACGCGCCGCCGGCCCCCCTGCTCATGGAAGCGGATAACCGACTCTGGTATAACTTACGCCATCCTGCAGAGGTGGGTCTGGCGGCCGCCACGGCCCGTCTGCTCGCCTATCCGGACTTACAACCATAGAGGTCAACATGAGCCGTACCGTATTTTGCCAGCGCCTGAAAAAAGAGGGCCCGGGTCTCGATTTCCAGCTCTACCCCGGTGAACTCGGCAAGCGCATTTTTGACAACATCAGCAAGGAAGCCTGGACTGAGTGGCAGAAGAAGCAGGTGATGCTGATCAACGAGAAGAAGTTGAACATGATGAACCTCGAGCATCGCCAGCTGCTGGAGAAAGAGATGGTGAACTACCTGTTCGAAGCGGGTGAAGTGGCCATCGACGGTTATACCCCGCCCAGCAAATAACCCGTGAACGGGGCCGGCCTGCGCAGGTCGGCCCCGTCGACTCACGGCAACGACGGAAGTGACGGGCGGCCCGCCGCCCAGTTTGAGGACTCTATGGGCCGAATTTTCTGGCTGCTGTGCACCCTGCTGTTTCTCTCTGCCTGCTCATCCTCCCCCAAGCCCAATGGCAACGAGGATGACGATCTCGTCAACGGCAAGGACATCCGCGGCTTTGAACACATGATCAGCGCGCTCTCCCACAACGTGAACGAGATTTGGGGGCGTGAGGCGCTGTTTGCGGGCAAGTTTGACTACGTCAAATACACGGATCAATACAAGAGCCGGGCCCACATCGATTTCTCCAGCGGCCACATCATGGTCGAGACCGTCTCCGGCATCGACCCGCGCTCCCATCTGCGCCGCGCCATCATCGAAACCCTGCTCACCCCGGACGATCCGGCGGAAGTGGATCTTTACTCCGACGCAGAGATCCTGCCCGGCGGCGAGCCCTTCCTCTACGGTCAGGTGCTGGACAACCAGGGCCAGCCGATCCGCTTCGACTGGCGTGCCGAGCGCTATGCCGACTACCTGCTCAACACGGCGATGAAGAAGCGCACCCTCGGCATCCGTACCATCTTCTTCGTCGACATCCCCATGGTGGCCAACCACGAGGACCGGCGGGGCTACAAGTACGCCAGCCTGATCCGGGAAGCCTCCCGCAAGTACGGGGTGGCGGAGAGCCTGATCTACGCGGTGATCAAGACCGAGAGCAGCTTCAACCCCTATGCGGTCAGCCATGCCAACGCCTACGGCCTGATGCAGGTGATCCCGGCCACCGCCGGGCGGGACGTCTACGTGCGGGTCAAGGGCAAGAGCGGCCAGCCGACCCGGGAGGACCTGTTCAACCCGGCCTACAACATAGACGTGGGCACCGCCTACCTGCACCTGCTGCAGACCGTCTATCTGGTGGATATCCAGGATCCGCGCTCGCGTCGCTACGCCGTCATCTCGGCCTACAACGGCGGTGCCGGCGGGGTGCTCAACACCTTCTCCAGCGACCGCAAGGCGGCGCCCGGCATGATCAACCAGCTCTCGCCCGAGGCGGTCTACCAGATCCTGACCGAGCAGCACCCCAAGGCGGAAGCCCGCCGCTATCTCTACAAGGTCAATCAGGCCGAGAAGGGGTTCAAACGCACGCTGGCCCGCACCGGCTAAGCAGACCAACAGCAAAAGGGCGCCTCCATGGAGGCGCCCTTGTTACGTCTGGCGTGCGGAGCCAGCCCTTATTTGGCGATGAAACCACCCTTGCTCTGCGGGGCGGCGCCTACCTTCTCCAGGCTCTCCACTTCCACTTCGGTCTTGTTCCAGCTGTGGTCCACCTCGCCACGGATGCGGATCAGATCGTCCGGGCCCACCTCGGTGCCGCGCCACACATCCTGATCCACTTCCACTTCCACCTCGCCACTGGCGTCGCGGAACAGGTAGTTCTCGCCGCCCAGGTGCTTGACCAGCTTCCCTTCCAGGGTGGCCCAACTGTCATCGGCCAGATCCTTCAACTGCGCGACGGACACCTTGTTCTGCTCCTGCGGGCCGGTATAGGCCGCCATGGCGAAAGAAGAGATGGACATCAGGGTCAACAGACCAATTACGCTTGCCTTGTTCATTTCATGCTCCTGTCATTGGGTACGGGTGCAGTCTGCCTGCCGGGGCGTGAAACAAACGTGAAGCCTCCCCATCTGGGTGAAGGGGATGTGACCGTAATCGATTTAATCAGCCCGCACTGCTGCGAAATAAAATTCGGCCTTATACCCTGCAAAATGGCAAAACAGCTTCCCAGCACCTTTGCCTATCGAGGAACAGCCTGCAGGCACCACCTGCTTCCAATCAATGAGAACAACAAGATGAAGAAATGGTTTGTGTGTTTACTGGGACTCTTCGCGCTGACAGTTCAGGCAGCCGATAGTCGTCCCGCCTTCTCCCGGATCGTGATGTTTGGCGACAGCCTCTCCGATACCGGCAAGATGTACAGCAAGATGCGCGGTTATCTCCCCTCCAGCCCTCCCTACTATCAGGGCCGCTTCTCCAACGGGCCGGTCTGGCTGGAGCAGCTGACCCGGCAGTTCCCGGGGCTGACCATCGCCAACGAGGCGGAAGGGGGCGCCACCGCGGTGGCCTACAACAAGATCTCCTGGAATCCCAAGTATCAGGTCATCAACAACCTGGATTACGAGGTGACCCAGTTCCTGCAAAAGGACAGCTTCAAACCCGATGATCTGGTGATCCTCTGGGTCGGCGCCAACGACTACCTGGCCTATGGCTGGAACACCGAGCAGGATGCCAAGCGGGTGCGCGACGCCATCAGCGATGCGGCCAACCGCATGGTATTGAATGGCGCCAAGCAGATTCTGCTGTTCAACCTGCCGGATCTGGGTCAGAACCCCTCGGCCCGCAGCCAGAAGGTGGTCGAGGCGGCCAGCCATGTCTCCGCCTACCACAACCAGCTGCTGCTGAACCTGGCACGCCAGCTGGCCCCCACCGGCATCGTCAAGCTGTTCGAGATCGACAAGCAGTTCGCCGAGATGCTGCGCGAGCCGCAGAACTTCGGTCTGAGCGACACCGAGAACGCCTGCTACGGCGGTGGCTATGTGTGGAAGCCGTTTGCCTCCCGCAGTGCCACCAGTGTCGCCAGCGACAGCAGCCTCTCCGCCTTCAACCCGCAGGAACGCCTCGCCATCGCCGGCAACCCGCTGCTGGCCCAGGCCGTGGCCAGCCCCATGGTACGTCGCAGCGCCAGCACCCTCGACTGCGAAGGCAAGATGTTCTGGGATCAGGTTCACCCCACCACTGTCGTGCACGCCGCCCTGAGCGAGCGGGCCGGTGCCTTCATCGAGGCTCAGTACGAGTTCCTCGCCCACTGATGACAAAGGGCCGACGACAGTCGGCCCTTTTTGTTGCGCAGCCCTCACAG
The DNA here is from genome assembly GCF_049175815.1 of Aeromonas sp. 600276. Classification (NCBI taxonomy): domain Bacteria; kingdom Pseudomonadati; phylum Pseudomonadota; class Gammaproteobacteria; order Aeromonadales; family Aeromonadaceae; genus Aeromonas; species Aeromonas sp. 600276. The sequence continues at coordinate 78,281 of NZ_JAAKVU010000018.1, forward strand.
GCCAGCACGGCTCAGCGGTAGCGCTTCACGATGCCGTCGTAGATGCCGTTCTGCTTGATGGTGGCCAGCGCCTCCTGCAGCCGCTTGACCACCTCGGGTGGCGTCTTCAGACTCGCCGCCACGTAGAGATCCCCCCCGGTAAAATCCTCGATGTCATGCACTATCTTGAGGGTGGACGGCCCATAGCCCGCCTGGCGTGCATAGTAGTAGGCCGTCTCCTGCGACACCGGCCAGAGATCGATGCGCCCCATCAACAGTTTGAGCAGATTGGCTTCATGGTTGTTGTTGCGCTGCAGGTTGGAAAAATTGCGGCTGATGAGGTACTGCTCCAGCGCGTCGTTGCGCACCGTGCCGATGGACCAGGCCCGCGCCTGCGACAGCTGGCTAAAGGGCTTGATATCGTCCCGCTTGGCCAGGGCGAATACGTGAAAATTGATCTGCGCTATCGCCCCGATCCACTGGAACTGCGCCTCCCGTTCTGGGAAGCGGCTGATGCTGTAGATGAGCACGTTGGGACGGCTGCGCGCCAACGAGATGGCCCGCGCCCAGGGGTAGATGTCCAGGCTGTATTCGAAGCCGGCCTCTTCCAGCATGGCCTCCACCACCTCGGTGCCCAGCCCCTTGACCTCGGCCTCTTCCAGATAGTTGTAGGGGGCATAGTCTTCGGTCACCACCTGCAGGGTCTCGGCCGCCCAGCCCGGCACCAGCCATAACGCCCAGCACAGCCATATCCACCTGATGTTCATGCTCACCTCGCTGCAGACCCGCCTCGATTAACTATTGCGCCCCCTAGGCAGAGCGCAAATCACGGCGGCAAATTGCGGCGATGAAAATCACATTATGTTTTATATCAGTTGCTTGAGAACCCGGGGAAAGCGACTACCCTTACTCTGTTGTGGCTGTGCTATAAGCCCGACCCATAAGGAGAGGCGACCTCGTCAACCTCCCCTCAACAATATGAAATTGCAGAGGCTCAACATGAATAAAACACTGATTACCTTGCTGGTTTCAGGCTTGCTTGCGGCCAACGCCCAGGCAGCCGGACAGGACAACACCTGGTATGGCGGTGCCAAGCTGGGTTGGTCCAACTTCTATGGCGTCGATCACAACCAGGATATCAAGGACAACTACGCCATCAGCGAAGAGGACAAGAACGATGTCGGCGCCGGCGCCTTCCTCGGCTATCAGGTCAACCAGAACCTGGGCTTCGAACTGGGTTACGACTGGCTCGGCAAGTACAAATACACTGCGACCGACAAGCTGGACCCCACCGACATCGGCCGGGACGAGATAAAAGCCCAGCTGGCCCAGCTCACCATGAAGATCGGCATGCCGGTCAGTGACAGCCTGGATCTCTATACCCGCCTCGGTGGCGCTTACGCCTGGACCGACAGCAAGCAGTTCGACAATGACAACGGCGCCGCCTTTGTCGGGGCGTTGGGGGCGGAATACGCCTTCAACCGTGACTGGGCCGCCCGCCTCGAGTACCAATACACCACCCCGCTCGGCGACAACTCGCTCGACAAGACCGGGGTCGAACTCGACAACGGCCTGTTGGCGGTCGCCGTGGTCTATCGCTTCGGCCAGGTCGCCCCCGTGGTGGCGGCGCCGATGCCGGCTCCGGCCCCCGAACCCGTGATGGTCGACAAGCAGTTCACCCTGAGCTCGGACGTGCTGTTCGACTTCAACAAGGCGACCCTCAAGCCGGCCGGTGGTCAGGCGCTGGATAACCTCTACAGCCAGATCGAGCAGGCCAGACCCAAGGATGGCGTCGCCACCGTGATCGGCTACACCGACCGCATCGGTTCCGATGCCTACAACCAGAAGCTCTCCGAACAGCGTGCCCGGACCGTCGCCGACTACCTGGTCGGCAAGGGGCTGCCGGCAGACAAGGTCAACGTGGAAGGGCGCGGCAAGGGCAATCCGGTCACCGGCGACAGCTGCACCAGCAAGTCCAAGCGCGAGCTGATCGTCTGCCTGGCCCCGGATCGCCGGGTCGAGGTCAAGGTCGAAGGGATCTCGGAAGTTCAGCAGTGATCCTCAAGCGTGGCTGACGGCCACGAATGAAAAACGGGAGGCCAAGGCCTCCCGTTTCATTTTGAGTCAGTGCATCGGTACAGCGTCAGGCACTCTTGCGCACCTCGGCCGCAATCTGGTTGAGCAGTTGCTGCCAGCCAGCCCCCAGCTCGCTCACCAGAGTGCCGTAGCCGTCGGCAGGCAGCACCCGCACCTGCTGGAAGGGGACGTCACGCAGGACAGTGCCCTCTTCGGTCAGCAGGCGCCAGCGGCCGCTCAGCACGGCGCGACCATCGTGGCGGCCCTGGAAGCGCTCCACCGAGATGGTCAGCACCGGCCCCTTGCGGGCTCCATCCTGCCGCACCACCCAGCCCGGCAAGCGGCTGGAGAGACCGTTCAGGGTCAGCTGATCGAGCTGGGCATCCAGCGACCCCGCCCAGCGATGGTACTCGGCGAAGTGCAGCTCCTTGCCCTCCAGCTGATAGACCAGGCTCATCCGATCCAGCTGGCCGGACAGAGAGACAGGTTTGAGCACCAGTTGATGCTGCGGCTGCGCCACCACGGCGGCCGGTTGCTGCGCCTCGGCGTCGAGGGAGTAGTAGTGCAACTGCGTCGGTGCCGCGCTGCAACCCGCCAGCAGGCCCAGCAAGGCCAGCGTCATCATCCGTTTCTTCATCATTGACCTCGCTTGGGCTCGGGATCACGGGGACGAGCCCGATCGAAAATCAACGAGCTCGGCTGTTCGTTGAGCGAATGTACCAACGGCTGCAACTCGCGCATCAGCTGGTTGAGCGACTGCACCGACTGCCGCAGATCCTGGTTGGTCTGGGAGTTGGCATCATACTCCTGCAGCGTGCTCTGCAGCTGTTTCAGGCTGTCGTTGAGGGACGCCGGCAACTGCTGGGTCGCGCTCTGACCGGTGAACTTGTTCAGGTTGGCACTCAGCGCACTGACGTTCTTCAGGGTCTGATCCAGGGTCGCCAGGGTGTGGTTGACCTGGTTCAGGGTCTGGGCGGTGTCCATGTCGACGAACTTGTCGAGGATCTGGTTCACCTTGCGTTCGATCTGGTCGAGCCCTGCCTGCACGGTCGGGAATACCTGATAGCCCGCCAGCTTGGTGGGCTGGAACTTGGGCGCATCGGGGTAGAAGTTCAGATCCACCACCTTGCCCCCGGTCAGCAGGCTGGAGGTCTTGAGCGTCGCCCGCAACCCCTCCTTGAACTGCTTGCCAAACAGGGCGCGCCACTGCTCCTTCTCCGCGTTGGCATAGCGGTGGGAGAGACGCTGCACCTCGATCCGCGCCAGCACCGGGATCTGCCGGCTCTGGAACATCTGCACCCCTTTCTCGTCGATGAGATAGGGCGCCGAGATGACGGTACCGACCCGGATGCCGCGATACTCCACCGCCGCGCCCGGGTGCAGGCCACCGACGCTGTCCTCGAACAGGAACACGTAGTCGATGAACTGGTCCAGGCTACCGGCCAGCACGCTGGCCTGATCCTGGAACAGGGTGAAGTCGTCCATCTGCTTGACCGGCTCGCCGGGGGCCCAGCCTGGGGGCAGCCCCATGGTGATGCCGCCATCCAGCAGGCTCTCCAGCGAATCCATCTTCACCTTCATCCCCTCGCTGCTCATGGAAACTTCGAAGCCCGGGGTCATCCAGAAGCGGGAGTTGCTGCTCACCAACACGTCATAGGGGGCGTTGATGAAGATCTGGTACTGCATCTCGCTCTTCTCGGGCAGGAACTTAGCCTCTTCCACCTGGCCTATGGTGAAGCCCTGGTAGTTGATGGGCGAACCCACCCCGAGCGCCCGGGTATCCCGGCTGCTCAGCGATAGTCGCAACCCCTTGGCGTCCTGCGAGGCCAGTGGCGGCTTGTCCAGCATGGCGTACTCATCGCGCGCCTTGCCCTTCTTGCCGGGGGCCAGCTCGATATAGGCGCCGGAGAGCAGGGTGCCGAGGCCCGACACCCCTTCGCGTCCCACCCGCGGCTTGACCACCCAGAACTGGCTGTCCTTCTTGAGCATGCCGGCGGCGGCGTTGGTCAGACGGGCCTTCAGCACCGCGTGGCTGTAGTCATCGCTGAGCTCCACCGCCTCGATGCGACCCACCTCCACCTCGCGGGAGCGGATCATGGTCTTGCCCGCCACTATGCCTTCGGCCGTTGCCACCGTCAGGGTGAAGCTGGGACCTTGCGAATACCAGTGCTGGAACAGCATCCAGATCCCGATGAACAGCGCCAGCAGCGGCACCATCCAGATTGCGGCGGCCGAGCTCAGAAAGTCCGAGCCAGGTTTCCACCTCTTCTTACGCTCACTCACGTTCGCGTTCTCCTTGTTGTAAATCCCAGATCAGGCGGGAATCGAAACTCATGGCTGCCACCATGGTCACCAGCACCACACCTGCAAAAGCGACGGCCGCAGGGCCCGGATAGATGGTCATCAGGTTGTCGAGCCGGATCAGACCCGCCAGGATGGCCACCACGAAGACGTCGATCATCGACCAGCGCCCCACAAATTCAGTCATGCGATAAAGCTTGAGCTTGCCGAGCGGCGAGGTGCCCTGCCCGCGCTGCACCATGTAGCAGAGCCACAACAGCGCCAGGATCTTCACCAGCGGCACTACCACGCTGGCGAAGAAGATCACCGCCGCGATGGGATAGGAGCCCATGGCCCACAGCACCAGCACCCCGCCCAGAATGGTGGAGGGGCTGTCATCCCCGAGGAAGACGGTATCCATGATGGGATAAAGGTTGGCCGGCACGTAGAGGATGATGGAGGTAAAGAGCAGGGCCCAGGTACGGTTCAGCCCACCCGGCTTGCGGCTGTGCAGATGCTCGCCGCAGCGTTTGCAGCTGTGGGCACCGGCTTCGCTCAGGGCGCCGCAGATGTGGCAACCCACCAGGCCGGCGCTCATGGCGCTGGCCTCGTCGTCATCCACCGTCACCCCATGCGGCTCGCTCGGCCCGAACAGCCGCTGCCACAGCCACATCCGGTCCAGCGACGAGATCATCTTGATCAGCAGCAGGGTGTAACCGACGAAGGCCCAGAACGACAACCCCATCTTGATGTCGGCCATCCCCATCAGTTTGACCAGGGAGATGAGCACCCCGATGAGGAAGACATCCACCATCAGCCAGGGCTTGATCCGGCACAGCAGCCGACCGAGAGAGCGCAGGGCATTGCTGTGCAGATCTTTGTCGACCCGCCACAGCACCAGCATGATGGAGCCCATGTAGACCAGTGGCAGGCCGATGAGGGTCAGGCTCAGCACGGCCCCGAGGAACAGGTAACCCTGATCCACTAGGGTGGTGATGCACTGCAGGAAGGTCATCTCCTGCCCCACCCCCTTGGCGGAGAAGGACATGAAGGTAAAGGCGTTGGAGAGCACGAACATGATGATGGCCGCAAAGCCGTAGGCGATGGGCCTGCGCTCCTGCTCCGGCAGATGGCGGCTCAGGGTATGGCCGCAGCGCGGACAGCTGCTCGCCTCCCCCACGGCCAGCGTGGTGGCCGGCACCAGCAGGTCGCACTCTTCGCACGCGGTGGCGTCATGGGTATAGGTGGGTTGATGTTGGTGTGAAACCGGATGCAAGATGAAACCCCAGCATGAGGCCCGCCACGGGGCCAGAACCGCCAATTATTACAGCAGCGGCCCGTGCCGACCAGCCCTCTCATTGCACCACCCCGAGCGGGCGTGAGAATGACTTTGACAAGCAAGTGACCATTTAGCACAATCAAACGCCACTTTTTTTCCGCGGGACAATAATTTATGACAACTGAATCCCCAAGCTACTCCACGATCGAGCAAGCCTTCTCCCTCGGGAACGGGCAAGATTCTGCCCTCAACTGGTTGCGCAAAAACCGCAGTCAGGTCGCCATCTTCCTGGTGAGCGGCATCAAGCTGGAGGGGACCATCAGCGGTTTCGACCAGTACAGCGTGCTGCTGACCGATGCCCATGGCAACCAGCAGTTGGTCTACAAGGCCAAGATCTCCACCATCGCCATGCACTCCGGCCGGCCGCAGGTCAATATCCAGCGTGCTCGCAAGCCTCGCGTCTCCATGGCACCGCGCCCCCACGGCGCACCCGGTCGTTACGACGACAACCAGGGCGGCAACAGCGACCAGTAAGGCCATGCCCATGTCACCCCGCGACCATCGCTGCGTCAGAGGGTGACCGAGTCCATTCCCATTTGTCATGACAGTCCCGTATGGGAATGGACTTTCTACCTCAGCGCCCATGATGACGCACTCTGCCCAGATTCAATGCGGCAGCTTCAATACTGCAAGCCGACCGGTCTGCCCTCCCTGACCATGCAGGTCTGCATCCCCGCAGCCTGACCGGCCTGTACGCCAATCCCCGTGTCCTCGAACACCAGACAACCCGCCGGGTCGACCCCCAGCTTGCTGGCCACCAGCAGGAAGGTATCCGGGTGGGGTTTGTGCAACTCGACATCATCAGCCGTCACCACCACGGAGAAGTAGCGATCCAGCCCGGTATTGCGCAGCACGGCGGCGGCGTTGACCCGCGGTGAGCCGGTGCCGATCCCCATGGGGATGCGGCCATGGTAACGCTCGACCAGTGTCTGCATGGCCGGGAAGACGGTTGCCTTGTGCAGGTTGGCCACGTAGTGCTCGGTCTTGCAACGGGTCACGATGAGCGGATCCAGCGCGATCTGCTGCTGCTCGGCCACCAGCAGGGCTATCTTGCGGCTCGGCATGCCACCCAGTTCATAGAACCAGTCTGGGTCGAAATGAAAGCCAAACTCCCGGGCCGTGTGTGCCCAGGCGGCGAGGTGCAGCGGCATGGAGTCCACCAGGGTGCCATCGAGGTCGAATACCAGGCCTTGAAAGCCGGAGAGGGTCATGGTGCGGGATCCGTGTCTGAAAAAGGGTCCCCATTCTAGCCAGAGCCTCTCTCCCTCGCCACGGCCTAGGTGGCAAGAAACGCTTGCCCCCACATTTGTGCCTGAAAATAGATGGGTGTCAGTTTGGCGGGATCCAGCTGATAAGTAGGCGCCAGCTGGGCCAGCAGTGGCCAGTCGCCCTGTTCATAGCACTTCACCAGCTGAAACAGATGAAACAGCGGTCCCTCGCGGGACTCCAGCGCTCGCTTCACATCCTTGGGCAGATGGGCCTTGAGCTGTTCGGAGAGCAGCGAGCCATCCAGCACCAGCCCCACCAGGAAGGCCCAGCTGGTGGCGGACTTGCCGAGCGCGCTCAGGGCGATCAGCTCGCAGAAGCGGCCGCGGGCAATGGCCATGCGGGTGCAGGCCTCCGGAATGTGCTGACTGACCCTGGCCAACCCGTAGATGAGCACGAACTTGCGGATCTCCTGCTCTCCCAGATAAGAGAGCGCCCGGTTAACCGAAACGATGGGGCTGGCGTGATCGAAACCGGGAGCGTTGACGTAGCTCAACAGCTGCCCCGGCAGCCAGGCATCCTGCTGCAGCAAGGTCGCCACCCGGGCGAAGGAGAACTCCTCATGGCAGATGAGCTGCAGTATCTCCTGCACCAGCTTCATGTCAGGCTGGGCGGCGCGCTGGTTGACCAGCTCGGGGCGCGCCAGGAAGCCGCCGGCGAAGAAGTCGACCCCTGCCTCCTTGAGCGGCAGAAAATCCCCCCAGCTCTCGATGCCGAGGGCCATCCGCTTGTGTTCGGTCGGCTGACGGATCCCCTCCTCCCCCATCCAGAACACCAGCAGACGGGAGGCGCTGAGCCAGCGCTGCTCGCGCTGGGCACCGTGCACCGCCAGCCGGCGCCGATAGTCGCGCCACTGCTCCAATACGGGAAAAGAGGTGGGCAACCGTTCGGCCGAAGCCTCAACCAGCGGAATGGTGTCCTGATCGAACAGCAGTGGGCGCAGCTCATCGAGCTGTTCGTGGGTGAAGGGCAGCAGATATTGGCGCCCCTGAGCCAGCAACCGGCACTGGGCGGCCAGCAGGGGCCATTCGGCAGGGTCGGCAAGCTGATAGTCAATGCCATAGGCCACGAGAGCGAGACGACGGTTGAAGATGGGATAACGACGTAACAACATGGGCTCACCGATAGGCTAGCGTACACGCCCTCCCCTGCGATTTGGCATGATAGAGCGCCTGATCGGCCTGTTCGGTCAGGCTCTGCCATGTTCCATCCAGCGAGGGAACCAGATAGCTAAAGCCTATGCTAACCGTAATGAAATCAGCAACTCGGGAGGCCGGATGCGGGATTTTTAATTCACTGAGCCCCTGGTGAATCTGTTCCGCCAGCCGCTCCGCCTCACCGGGTTGCGGACCGCACAGCAGGATCACGAACTCTTCGCCGCCGTAACGCGCCACCAGGTTGGTACGCCGCCGTTCCGCATCCTGCAGCAGGGCGGCCACCTGCTGCAGACACTGATCCCCCTTGGCATGGCCGAAGTGATCGTTGTAGGACTTGAACTCGTCCACGTCGATCATCAGCACCGCCAGCAGACTCTGGTGCCGGCGTGCCCACTCCCACTCCCGCTGCATGGTGAGATCCCACTGGCGGCGGTTGGCGATGCAGGTGAGGGGATCTTCCAGCGACAGCATGGAGAGCCGTTTGTTGGCCTCCGCCAGCGCCCGGTTGCTCTCGGCCAGTTGCATGGTGCGCTCGCTGACCCGCTGCTCCAGCTCGCGGTTGAAACGTTCAAGCGCCGCCTGGGTACGCTGGCGGATCAGCAACTGGGAGAGCATGGCGGCATACTGCTTGAAGATCTCGCTCTGATAAGCCTTGAGCGGCCGGCGCCACAGCAGGTTGTCGGCGGCGATCCAGCCGATGGGAGTGGCCCCGTCCCACAGCGAGACCATGGCATTCCAGCCACGCCCCACCTCCTGCTTTTCGTAGTAGAGCGGCGCATCCTCCAGCACCAGCACATAATCCTTGCGGCGCAGCGCCTCCTGCACCGTGGGGTGATCAGGGATCGGGCTGATGAAGTGGTGCTCGTCGATCAGCTCGCCCACCTCGTTGGTGCCCCAGGTGCCGTGCATGGTCTTGAACTCGGCATCCACCAGGAAGATGGCGATGCGGTCGAACTGCAGCTCCTGACGAGCCAGCGCCACCGCATCGTGCAGCAGCTGGTGTTCACTGTCACAACGCGCCAGCTTGACTCCCACCTGGTGCAGCGCCTGCAGCATGCTGAGGAAGGAACCTTGCAGCGCCTGACTGCGGATGAGGTCGGCCTGGGTGTGCAGCCGCTGATCCCGCTCCAGATCGACCTGGCTGGCCAGCAGCCGGCTCTCGAGCTCGGCGGCAAGATAGTGCATCAGCAGCTGGATGCCCTGTTGCTGGCGCCGGGGCAGGCGATCGATGCGGCGGCGGGTCTCCAGGTAGACCACGGCCTCCAGCCCTTTGTGGCGCTTGAGCGGGAAACAGGCGCGCAGGCGCACCGTCTGTGGCTCGACCGTTTCCCAGAGCTCGTTGTGCTGGGCGAGCGGCTCCACCATCAGTTGTCCCTTGTCGAGGGCGTGTTCGATGAAGAGGATCGGCAACTTGAGTGAGGCGACGGCATCGGCCGTCAGGCTGACCAGCCCCTGATCGAGCTGGAAGCTGTAGAGCTGCGACTCGGGGGCGCGCAGCCACAAATAGATCTGTTCGGCTTCGGTTTTTTCCCTGATTGCCGCCAGTGTCACTTCACAGAGGTGTTCAAAGCTGGTGAAGTGCTCTGGATCCCATTCCTGCATGCCTGCCATCCTTGGTTGTATCCAAGCGAGTATATCGGCAAAGCCTGCACTTTAATTGACTGGCCAGTCAAAAGCGCGATCCAGAGCCCATTTTTTATAACAAATTCAAGGCGTGCATCGCCTCGCGGATGCGGGTACGCGTTGCCTCGGAGAGCGGCATCACCGGCAGGCGGCACTCCTCGCTGCAAAAGCCCAGCAGGGAGACGGCATACTTGGCACCGGCCGGGCTCGGCTCGGCAAACATCGCCTGATGCAGCGGAATCAGTTTGTCTTGCAGTTCACGCGCAGCTTGCCACTGGCCGGCCAGCGCCAGGTTCTGCACCTCGGCCACCAGCCTGGGGGCCACGTTGGCCGTCACCGAGATACAACCCTGACCGCCGCCGATGTTGTAGGCCACAGCGGTGGCATCTTCACCGGAGAGCCAGGCGAACGGCTTCTTGATCAGCTGGCGCTCCACCCAGGGGCGGGCCAGATCGCCGGTCGCATCCTTCACCCCGGCGATGCGCGGCAGCTCGGCCAGGCGGGCCAAGGTCGCCGGCTGCACGTCGACGATGGCGCGCGGCGGGATGTTGTAGACGATGATGGGCTTGCTGGTGGCGTCGTGCACCGCCTTGAAGTGGTGATAGAGCCCCTCCTGATTGGGGCGGTTGTAGTAACCGGCCACGTGCAGGGTGGCATCGGCCCCCATCTGCTCGGCATAGCGGGTGTATTCGATGGCTTCAACCGGGTTGTTGGAACCGGCCCCGGCGATCACCGGGATGCGGCCAGCCACCAGTTTGACCACCAGCTCCACCACCCGGCAATGCTCGTCGTGGGTCAGGGTCGGACTCTCCCCCGTGGTGCCCACCGGCACTATGCCGTGGGTACCCTGTTCGATATGCCACTCCACCAGACGCGCCAACGCCTCTTCATCCAGTTTGCCCTGTCGAAAGGGGGTGATCAGGGCGACGATTGAACCTTTGAACATGGAATTTCCTTCTCCGTTGACTCATGAATGTGGCAATAAAAAACCCCGGTACGATGTGCGCAACCGGGGTTTGAATCTGCTCAGGGATGAGAGGTTACGCGCGAACGTCGGCAGGCCCGAATGTCAGGCTTTTTTTATGCTTTCGTTTCAACCCGTTGAACCGCATTGCGTCATCTCTGCTCAAAAAATGGTGTCTGGGCATATTTCGGGAACACGGCATAAATGTCAAGGCGAAAGCGGCTATGTATAATGGCCGCCCAAAATTGCGTGGAGAGACCCGATGAGCAGCCCGATCAGTGCCGTCAGCCAGATGCTGGAACGAAACCAAGCCCTCTTTGTCGGCAAGCGGCTGCTGGTGTGCGGCGCCCTGGAGGATGACTATCCGCGCCAGCTGGCAACCCTGACCCACTCCCTCACCGTGTTTACCACGGATTACTGCTATTACCGCAGCCAGCAGGCCGCGCTGGGCGACGCCATCCTGTTCGATCACCAGCTGGGTGGCGCCCCCCGCTTCGATGCCCTGCTGCTGCTGATGCCCAAGGCCAAGGCCGAGGCCCAATACCTGCTGGCCATGATGACCCCGCTGCTGGAAGCCGGTGCCGAGCTGTTCCTCGCCGGCGAGAACCGCGGCGGCATCAACGGGGCCGACAAGCTGCTGGCCCCCTATGGCGAGAAGCCGGTCAAACGCGATTCGGCCCGTCGCTGCTCCCTCTATCACGGCGAACTGAGCAAGCCGGTGGCCCCGTTCGAGCTGGACGCCTGGTTTGGCCGCTACCAGTGCCAGGCTGGCGATACCGAGCTGACCGTGCTGGCCCTGCCCGGCGTGTTCAGTGCATCCGAGCTGGATCTGGGCAGCCAGATGCTGCTGGCCAGCCTGCCGGCCATGCAGGGAACGCTGCTCGATTTCGGTTGCGGCGCCGGGGTGATCGGCTCGGTGCTGGCCAAGCGCAATCCTGAACTCAGGGTCACCATGGTGGACATCAACGCGCTGGCGCTGGAATCCAGCCGCCGTACCCTGGCCATCAACGGTCTGCAGGGCGAGGTGCGGGCGTCCGACGTCTATTCCGACATCCAGGAAAAATTTGACCGCATCGTCTCCAACCCGCCGTTCCACGCCGGTCTCAAGACCTTCTACGCCGCCACCGAAACCTTCCTGGCCAAGGCGCCGGAGCATCTGTCGCCGCAGGGCACCCTCACCATAGTTGCCAACGCCTTTCTGCGATATCAGCCTATACTGGAGACGCACTTCAAACGGACGGAAGTGATCAGTGGCGATGCCAAATTCAAGGTCTATCTGAGCAAAGTGTAAATAAGTGTAAGCAGTCACCGGAAACAGGTGGAGAGCCCCATACGGGATCTGATAAGGTAATTGACACACCTCAAACCACCCCTTTAGGGGTGTTTTTTTGCAGCAAGCTGAAAACCTTTTCATAGTATGAATTCAGGGAGAGAAATACGATGGCAGGCATACTCACCATGATCCTGGCGGGCGGCGAAGGTACTCGCCTCCAGCCACTCACCACCACCCGCAGCAAGCCCTCGGTTCCCTTTGGTGGCAGCTACCGACTGATCGACTTCGTGCTCAACAACTTCGTCAACGCCGACTTCCTGCGCATCTACGTGCTCACCCAGTTCAAGTCCCAGTCCCTCTATCTGCACATGAAGAAGGGCTGGAACATCGTCGGCATCACGGATCGCTTCATCGACCCCATTCCGGCCCAGATGCGGATGGGCAAACGCTGGTATGACGGCACCGCCGACGCCATCTACCAGAACCTGCGTTTCATCGAGATCTCCGACCCCGAGCACGTCTGCATCTTCGGCTCCGACCACATCTACAAGATGGACGTGAGCCAGATGGTGAGCTTCCACAAGCAGAAGGCTGCCGCTCTGACCGTCGCCGCCCTGCGCATGCCCATCGAGGAGGCGAGCGCCTTCGGGGTGATCGAGGTGGATCAGGAGGGCCGGATGATCGGCTTCGAGGAAAAACCCAAGCGGCCCAAGCACATCCCCGGTGATCCCACCCAGGCGCTGGTCTCCATGGGCAACTACATCTTCGAGACCGAGTCGCTCTATCGCGAACTCAAGCGCGACGCCGCCGAGGAGAACTCCAGCCACGACTTCGGCAAGGACATTATTCCCAGCCTGTTCCCGCGTGCCCCCGTCTATGTCTACGACTACAGCACCAACGTGATCCCGGGCGAGAAGCCCAACGTCTACTGGCGCGACGTGGGGACGCTGGACTCCTACTGGCAGGCGCACATGGACCTGGTGGCCGACGATGCCCCCTTCTCCCTCTACAACCGCAAGTGGCCGCTGCATACCCACTATCCGCCACTACCGCCCGCCACCTTCGTCGACACCGACGACTGCAAGGTGAAGATCGCCAACTCCTTGATCTCCGGCGGTTGCTTCATCCAGGGCAGCCAGATCCAGCGATCCATCCTGGGTTTTCGCTGCAACATAGGCCCTTGCAGCCACATCAGCGAGTCGGTTCTGCTCGGTGACGTGAAGATTGGCGAGGGCTGCTCCATCCGCCGCGCCATCATCGACAAGAACGTTGAAATTGCGCCCGGCACCGTGATCGGTGAAAATCTGGACCATGACAGAGAGCGATTTACCGTGTCCGAAGGCGGTATCGTCGTGGTACCTAAGGGAGCAAGAGTTGGCTATTAACCCACTGAAAATCCTGTTCGTTGCCTCGGAAGTTGAGGGGCTTGTGAAGACCGGGGGCCTGGCGGACGTGGCCAGAGCCCTGCCGCTGTACCTGGCCCAGAAGGGACATGATGTCAGGATCATGCTCCCCTTCTACAAGACGATAAAGCGACGGGATGAGGCCAAACTGCTGGTCTCGCGCTGGTTGCCAACCCACCCGGGCCTGCCGGATATCGGCTATCGCATCTATCAAATGGATCTCGAAGGGGTCTGTGTCTACCTGCTCGATTGCCCTCAATACTTCGATCGCCCCCAGCTCTATGCCGAAAACAACCAGGCCTATCCGGACAACGGCGAGCGTTTCGCCTTCCTGGCCGCCGCCGCGCTGCACGCCTGCGAGCAGCTCGCCTTTGCCCCCGACATAGTGCACTGCAACGACTGGCACACCGGCCTGCTGCCGCTGCTGCTGAAAACCCGACACTCCCACAACCCCTTTTTCCAGCACACTCGCAGCGTGATCAGCATTCACAACGCGGCGTTCCAGGGGGTGTTCGAGCGCCAGCAGTTCTGGGCCGTGCCCGAGATTGCCGACTACGAACAGCGCATCAGCTATGACTACGGTCACGTCAATCTGCTCAAGTGCGGGGTGCTCTATGCCGACAAGATCAACGCGGTCAGCCCCAACTATGCCAGCGAATTGCTGACCCACCTGGGGGCCCACGGCATGGCCAGCGTCTTCCAGCAGCGGGCGGCGGATCTGCGTGGCATCCTCAACGGCTGCGACTATCAGGACTGGGATCCGGCCTTCGACGACTTTCTGCCGGCCACCTATGACGTCAATAACCTGGCCGGCAAGGGCGTATGCAAACAGAGCCTGCAGCAGGAGCTGGGCCTGCCGGTGGTGGACCTGCCCATCTACGGCATGGTGTGCCGGCTGACCGAACAAAAAGGCGTGCATCTGCTGCTGCCGGTGCTGGACAAGTTTCTCCATCACAAGGTGCAGGTGGTGATCGTCGGCTCGGGTGATCCCTCCCTCGCCGCCCAGCTGCACACCCTGGCCCAGCAATTCCCGGACAGGCTCGCCTTCATCAATACCTATGACGACCGGCTCGCCCACCTGGTGGAGGCCGGTGCCGACTTCTTCCTGATGCCCTCCCTGTTCGAGCCGTGCGGCCTCAACCAGATGTACAGCCTGGCCTATGGCACCCTGCCGCTGGTACGGGCGGTTGGCGGCCTGAAGGATACGGTGGTGGACTGGGATGCCGATCCGGCACATGCGACCGGCTTCTGCTTCAACGATCCGACCGCCAACATACTGCTCGATGCCATGCGCCGCAGCCTGCTCTATTACCTGCAGGACCCCGAGCAGTTTGCCCGGGTTCAGCGCAATGCCATGAACACCCGCTTCAACTGGCCCGATTCGGTCATCCAGTACGAACAGATGTATCGGGACGCCCTGGCTCGCCAGTGACGCTAATTGCTGAAGTTTTGTCCCCTTGATGCTGCTTTGGGCGTCAACAGCGAAAAAAGTACCTTCTGGCTGTTGACGCCCCCCCAAAACTCTATAGAATCCCCCACCGCAGTGATGCGAAGGTGGCGGAATTGGTAGACGCGCTAGCTTCAGGTGTTAGTGTCCCACGGATGTGAGGGTTCGAGTCCCTCT
>NZ_JAAKVU010000019.1:0-87061 GCF_049175815.1 Aeromonas sp. 600276
GAAGGAAGTGCGCACTAAAGTAGCGTAAACAAGACACCGGTTTGAGGCCGGTGTCAGGTGATAACTAGATCTGTACAATTAGGGAGCCATGGCTCCCTGATTTTTTATCTGTACGTATATTTTTCCTACAGCATCAGATTTGATCGTTTAATTGACTCATTTTTCTCCACTGTACTTTATATCAGTTAGTGATTCATATTTTCTGATTAACTCATCTCTATATGAAGGAGACCACTCCTTCGAATGATAGGCTCTTTCAAAATATTTATTTGGCTGAAGAGTGATTTTCTCCAAATAAAGAACTATATCTTGTGGGAGGAAATTCATAAAACTATCTAAGCAACCCGTTTGTTGTACCTTAATTGAGTTTCTTAGCACTGAATTGAATGCTTTATCACCACTAGCAAACATACCCTCTTGCTCGGATTCTCGTTCAGTCCACATTCTGAAGTAACGATTTAAATTATATAAGTCCCATGTCATATTAAATGCACTGCGTTGTTTTGAATATGGGTCATCTGACACTTTATATTTCATCATTCGCTTCATGGGTGTTTCACTGAAATAAATAGCCGCAAAAGTAATACCCACAAGAGATAACATAAACTCGGTAATCATCCACTCAACCACTTTTTTTAGCTTATCCAGTCGGCTAATATTTGGAATGTGAGATACATAGATAATATACAAAACAATTAAATATAGTGAATCCCACTCACGTAGGCGCCTATATTTAATGAGATTGCTCCTGATAAAGGGTGCATCCATAGCATAATAATCTGCAGGAGTTATTGTGTCTATCTCACCCAATGCAAAATCTATTATTGATGAGTTATTTATATTGTTAATGCGGTGAAACAATTCCAAGTCAGATAAAACTTCATCAAGAACTTCATCATCATTTCTATAGTTTATTTTTTCATATACGGCATAAGTTGGGTCTAACTCGATCTCGGCACATTGACAAAAAGCAACAAGTGCAATTGCGTCACGAAACTCTTGCTTAGGCTTATTTTTCTTAAATGCATTCAAAATAAATTGATAGACATTTAAATCAAGATGTATAGTGTAAGTAACAGAATTAATTTGCTTATTATATAGATAGTTAGAGACGTTATATACATCTGAGTCATCAACCAAGTTGAAATTATGAACAATCCAGTCTCTATCAATCAAATTATTGATGATGCTATCTAAATATTCAGGGAAAGTATATAAAACTTTCATTCTCACACATCCACTTAATCAAATAATACCCAAAGCCGTAGGATCGACTAGCGAAATCGTAATATAACCTACGAACTTACAACATGGAATATTACCCCATCAGGATTCATAGGCTGAATCTCACAAGAGAAGTTATACTTTTTTTCATAGTCAATTTCTATGCACCAACTTTTAATTTTGGCCTTATTAGTCTTTACGAAAGATGATATACCTTTCCGAATGTGTTCATCTATAAAGGAAAAACATTCTACATTTTTAAAACTTTGCTTCTTACAACCAACAGCATCTAAAATCTGATTTTCACTTGCGGGCTTTAGCTTTGCTCTAAAAATAGCCACACCCTCTTTAAGTTCTACTTCTGCCGCTTCGGCACCGATCGTGTCTGCACCGTATTCATGGTTTAGCTCTAAGTGAAAATATCCTTTCCTGAGACTTTTTTTCATGACTTACCTTTAATATTAAGTGTGAAAGTTAGGGCCATAGTTTCGATTAGCGAAGCGTAAGCAGACATTCGCAATCTCTCTGTAAAATATTCTTTTAACTCGCCACTATCCAACCACTTTGCCCCCCAAAAACACTTTAACTAACAGGAAATTAAAAGAACTTGACAGAACGTACTTACTACATTGGTGGTTAGTTTCATCGTGAGCACCAATTACACCCATCGGCTAATCGAACCTACAAGCTCTCACTTCTGAAATAAGTATAAAAGCCTTAACCAATAGTATTTTATTTTAGCCTTAATTTTAGAGTCAAAATCATACCTTTTCTCCATGCCAAAAGTTTGTGTTTTACCAGTCATATCCACTATTATAATTTTGTTACACCAAGTTCGATGATAACCATGCGAAGTTTGGATAGAGAACAACAGCTTTTTTATCTCCTTGGATAAATTCTTCCCAGAAATACGAATATCGGTATGACCATTTGCGCCTATCTCAAAAGTATCATTATTAATAAATAAGCTATCTGAAAGGGATAATGTATCCATATATTCTGGTTTTTGATTATTCTTTTTCTCAACTTTGTATGAAGCTTTAACATAACAAGATGTCGACTTTATTTTTACCGGATATGCTTTCCTGTTTTTTATAACAATAATATATGTACTTTCACTTTCTTTATTGTGGATAACTAATCTTTCAATTGTTAAAGGCATTTGAGAATTCTTAAACCAACTCCACAAGACAGTAATTATTGCGATTAATGCTGCTGTAGAAGATAATGCATCTACGAAATATTTATAATTATCCATACATATCCTTGAGAGCCAACATTAATTAGTTGAAAGACATAACTAACGCTTTAATATAGTCTTCCATCTAAATCCGGCCTAGCGCTCGTCATCACAACCAATAAATCATTTTAAAACCATTGTGTTGGCAACTGATTTATATCCTTGTTATCAACACCCTATACAAGATTCACTTGTACCACTGGATAAAACCACAGTCAATAAGCGAAATAAGAAACTGCCACCAGCCCTTAGCTTTATCACATCCCAATTCGATGCAAACCATAGTCGTTGGTCAAGGGGCTCTCTGAGTGACATAAAAAAGGCCTCATTACGAGGCCTTGCTTGGAAATATTCAGGTTCAGAGTGGTGGCCTGCCTTGATGGCCATGGGTGAATATCAACCCGGCACCTCTACCAGTGACGGCTGGGCATGGGCTGCCTGGCCGCTGTGGGCATGCACCGGTTCGCAATAGGGAATGCGACTGAGCACCGGCGCCTTGATAAGCGCTGCCAGCTGATCGGTGCGGCGCAGGCTGGTATCCGCCAGTTCAATGAGCAGCGCCAGACCGCAGCCGAGCCCGAAGCCCCCCACCATGCCGGCGATCAGAAACAGCCAGAGCGGGTAGTTGCTGGGCTTGCTCGGGGCGAAGGGCCTGTCGATCACCTTGATCCGCTCGCCAGGCTCAAAACTGCCGAGCGCCCCGGTCACCTTGGCCTTTTCGTAGCGCAGCAGCAGATCCTGATAGAGGGAGCGCTTGACCTCGAGATCGCGCTCCAGCTCCGCCAGCTGGCTCTCCGTTTCACCCTGGGAGGCCACCACCTTGTTCAGATCGTCGAGCTGGGCCTGCAGCGCGGCGGTATTCTGCTCGGCCTCGGCCAGCTGGGCCCTGGCCTGATCCCATTCGGGCCCGACTGCCACGCCGGGTTGGCTCTTCTGCTGTTCCAGCTCCTGTTGCAACTGCTCAATCTGGTAGCGCAGGCTCTGCACCTCGCTGTGCTGATCGCTGTAGCGCACCCGCAGCAGGGCCAGCTCGGTTTGCATCTGCTGCAACTTCTCCTCCAGGCTGCGGGTCGTGGCCCCCTCCTGGCCGTGGGAGAGCTGCTCGACCCGGGTCTTGGCCTGCTGCAACTGAAGCAGGCTCTCGGCGTGGCGATCTTTCAGGCCGTAGAGCCGGGCGGCGTTGGCATTTTGCTGATCCGGCAGGGCGCTGGCATGCTCGCGCTTGAAATCCGCCAGCAGCTGTTCGGCCCCCTGCAGCTCGCTGCGCCGGCTGTCGAGCTGGCTTTGCAGGAATCGCTCGGAGGACTCGGCCGACTGGCGCCCCTTGTTCAAGAGGTTGAAGAAGAAGCGACGCGAGACGGCCTCCAGCAGGCCGGCACTGCTCTCGGCCGAATCGGCCTTCACCTTCAGCTCGATCACCTCGTCCCCGATGAGACGGATGGAGACGGACGCCGAGAGCCAGTCCATGATGGCGTCGCGCTTGGCGGGCGGGGTGTTGTCATCCACCAGCTTGCGGTCCCGCGCCACCCCGTCCATCACGTAGCGGCTGCGCAGCATGGCCTCCAGCACCGCGAAGCGATCCTTGAGGCTCTCCTGGGTGATCAGATCCTTGAGGGTCGGCGTCTGGTTGGAATCCTGCGGCACCATGAAGGTGGTGCGGCTCTCGTACACCTTGGGGCTGAGCACACCAATCCCCACCCCCACCAGCGGCATGACCAGGGCCGGCATCAGGATGAGATAACGGCGCCGCCAGGCGGCGAAGAGGATGATGTAGAGGTTGTAGTAGAACTGGACCGGCATGGCGTCACTCCCCTCAAGACAGGTATGGCATTCCACGAATGGAGGAGGAAATGCAAGGGTAATGCCAGCAAGCGGGCCAACATGGCAGACGTTGTGGTACAGGATTCGCATAGTCCCGCCAAGGGGCCCAGGAAGGGCCGACAACTGTGAGGAGAGCGCCATGCCCATCACCGCCCGGTCAGCCAGCACCGCCATCGTGCAAATCGTCCAGCACCTGCAGCCAGGGGGGCTGGAGACCATGGTGCTCAACCTCAGCCAGGCCAACGAGTGCCACCAACCCATGCACATCGTCTCGCTGGAGGGGAGCAAGGAGGCGCTGCTCGCCGCCTGGCCCGCCCTGGGGCTGTTCGCCTCGCGGATCCACTGTCTGGACAAGCCCGCCGGCTGGTCGCTGGCCACCCTCTATCGCCTCATCCGCCTGCTGCGCCAACTGCGGCCGGCAGCGGTGCACACCCACCATCTGGGCCCGCTGCTCTATGGCGGGCTGGCTGCCAGGCTGGCCCGGGTGGCGAGCCTTATCCACACCGAGCATGACGCCTGGTATCTCGATGATCCCCGCCAGCGCCAGCTGGCCGGGCTGGGGCTGCGCACCTTGCGGCCCACCCTGGTGGCAGACGCCACCCCGGTGGCGCACCAGCTGCAGGCGAGGCTCGGCGCCATCCAGGCCCAGGTGATCCCCAACGGCATCGACGAGGGGCGCTTCGTTCCGGGCCCTGCCGAGCTGGCGCGCCAGGCGCTGGGCTTGCCCCTCGGGGTGAGGCTCATCGGTTGCGCCGCCCGTCTTGAGACGGTCAAGGGTCATCACCTGCTGCTGGAGGCTGTGGCGCGGCTCTCCCCCGAGGTGCATCTTGCACTGGCCGGGGTGGGCAGTTTGCAAAATGCGTTGCAGCAACAGTGCCGACTGCTGGGGATTGCCCATCGGGTGCACTTTCTCGGCCTGGTGGAGCTGATGCCCCGCTTCTATCAGGGGCTGGATCTCTTCTGCCTGCCGTCGCTGGCGGAGGGGATGCCCCTGTGCGTGCTGGAGGCCCAGGCCTGCGGCGTGCCGGTGGTGATGAGCGCGGTGGGCGCCGCCGCCGATATCGTCTGCCCGGCCAGCGGTCAGCTGCTGGAGACGCGAGATCCGGCTCTGCTGGCGCAACTTCTGGCACAGGGGTTGCTCAACTCTCGTGGCCTGCGCACCGTCACCCGTGAATTTGTCTGTGAACAGGGCAGCCTGAGCCGGATGGCTCAAGCCTATCAGGCGCTGTACGCCCGCTGAGGCGATGCCACCGACACGCGAAGAGACAGCAAAAGGAGCCTCCCATGGAATGGATCATGATCGTGTTCTGGCTGTGTGCAGCCCTGGTGGTGTACCACCATGTGGGTTACCCCCTGCTGCTCAAATGGGTCGGCAAACGGGCCTGCTCACGCCAGCACCAACCGACCCCGCACCAACGGGGTTTTCGGGAAGAGGTCGGCGATGAGCAGCTCCCCGCCATCACCTTGGTGATGCCCATCTACAACGAGGCAACCACCCTGGCGGCCAAGCTGCAGAATCTGGCCAGCCTCGACTACCCGGCCGACAAGCTGGCGGTGCACCTGCATTTTGATGGCTGCACCGACGACAGCTATGCCATTGCCCTCTGCCAGCTCGGGGATCCCGCCCTGCTGCAGCTGCAGATCCGGCTGTTCGAGCACCCACGAAATCGCGGCAAGGTGGCCGTGCTCAACGAGGCGATGACCCATATCGACACGCCCCTGGTGGCCTTCAGCGATGTGTCGGCCCTGCTGCCCATCGACAGCCTGCTGCTGGCCGCTGCCCACTTTCAGGATCCTGCCGTCGGCGTGGTGGGCGAAGCCTATCGCTTCTGGCAGCCAGGCTCCCAGGGTGAGGCCAGCTACTGGCGCTATCAGAGCCAGATCAAGCTGTGCGAATCCGCCCTTGGCAGCATGCTGGGGGCCCACGGCGCCTTCTATGTGATGCGCAGTGACTGCCTGGCTCCGCTGCCATCAGACACCATCAACGACGACTTCATCCTGCCGATGCAGGCCATCGCCAGGGGCTACAAGGCGGTCTATGACAATCGCTGCGCCGCCCTTGAGCTGGAAGTTTCCGATGCCCTGCTGGAGTCCAAGCGCCGCAAGCGCATCGGTGCCGGCAACACCCAGCAGTTGCTGCGTCTGCTGCCGCTGCTGCACCCCAGATTCGGCTGGGTGGCGTTCAACTTCGCCAGCGGCAAGGGCTTGCGGGTGCTGATGCCCCTCTGCCTGACCCTGCTGTGGCTGTGCGCCATTCCGCTGGCCATCCACTCGCCCCTGTTCGTGGCGCTGCTGGCCGGTCAACTGCTGGGCTATGCCCTGGTGCTGCTGATCCAGCTCACCCCGCTGCACAACTGGCCCGGTCTGTTTCGCAAGATCCACTATCTGGTACTCGGACACTGGTACAACGGCATCGGCTCCCTGCGCTACGGCCTGCGGATGCTGACCCGCCCCACCACACAGGAGAGAGCAGCATGAAACACCCCATCCCCAAAGCGACCCTGGTGCTCAAGCGCATCATGGATCTGGCCGGTGCCAGCCTCGGCCTGCTGCTGACCCTGCCCCTGTGGCCGCTCATCATGTTGGCCATACGGCTCGACAGCCCAGGCCCGGTGTTCTTTCGCCAGCTGCGCATTGGCCGCAGCCACGCCAGCCACACCGAGCTCTTCTTCATGATCAAGTTTCGCACCATGCGCGCCGATGCCGAGGCGGGCACCGGGCCGGTCTGGTGCGGCAAGGCCGACAGCCGGATCACCCGCAGCGGCAACTTCCTGCGCAAGACCCGGCTCGACGAGCTGCCCCAGTTCCTCAATGTGCTCAAGGGGGAGATGTCGCTCATCGGGCCGCGGCCGGAGCGCCCCGGCATCGCCAACCGGCTGGAAGATGCGGTGCCCTTCTTCATCGAGCGCACCTATGAAATAGCCCCCGGCATCACAGGGCTGGCCCAGGTCAATCAGGGCTACGACGAGTCGCTTGACGATGTGCGCAGCAAGCTCGCCTTCGATCTCGCCTACTCGGTGACCCTGCTCCACCCCTGGCGCTGGCTGCTGCAGGACATGCAGATCATCGGCAAGACGGTCGCCATCATGGTGGGCAAGAAGGGGCGCTGAGTCGCCCCTGCTGCCGGTTCTCGGGCCACTGCCTTGGCGGTGGCCCGATGCTTTTCACCTTCAGCCACGCCAGCCTGTCGGGCCTACATCCCCATTTCATCTCATTGCTGACAGCGAGCCACGCCAACGCGGCCCTCACTCGCATCTCTTACCAGAGCGACGCCCCTCGCCATCCCGAGCGGTTTGCGCCGCCCCCTTTCCCCGGCCCCTGCAGTGGCTCACTGCCAAGGGGAGCCAGAGGTCGCGGCCTGCTTCTTTAGTGAAGTGTTCGTGGGCAAGCGGCTTGGCGCTGCCTGCGCTGTGCCACCTCGTCAGGCGCCTGGCGGACTGAGGCATCCAGCCGCACCATCTGGCCGGCGCCAGATAGGCAGAGCAGAGAGCGCGAGGCTGACAGGGAGAAGGGTTGACCGAAGGTGCGTCGCACAGCCATAAAAAAAGCGAGTGGCCTGGCCACTCGCTGCGCTTGCTGGCTGTGTGCCGGCGGCCCGGGATCAGCCGCCATAGACCGCCAGGATATCGCTCACCCTGTGGTTGACGCTGTAACCCCGGGCGATGGTCTGGCGGGCAGCCCGGCTCATGGCGCCCCGCGCCTGCTCGTCGCGGCTCAGCCAGTAGTTGACGATGGCCGCCATGTCCTGCACCTGGCCCGGCTCCACCAGCCAGCCGTTGGACTTGTGGTCAATCAGCGACACCAGCCCCCCCACCGCAAAGGCGCAGACCGGAATGCCGTGGGCCATGGCCTCCAGCGCCACCAGCGGCAGCCCCTCGAAGCGGGAGGTGATGCAGAGCAGATCGATATGCTGCCACTCGTCGGCCATCCGGCGAAAACCGTGAAACTCGACCCGATCTCCATACTGCATGCTGAGATCCCCCATCAGCGGCCCCTCACCATAGAGGTGAAAGCTCCCCTCCGGGCAAAAGGCGGCCAGCTGACAAAACGCCTGCGGCCCCTTCTCGGCGGAGAGGCGACCGACGAAGGCGATGCGATTGCCCGCCACCGCCACCGGGGCGGCAGGCATGGGGACAAAATTGCTGATGACGGTGCTCGGCACAGGCAATCTGCGGGCGATGGGCTCGCTCACTGCGATGCACTTCGCAAAGCGTGCCGTGAACCGATCGAGCCAACTGTAGAGTTTCAGCAAGCCCTCCCCGTCATCCCCGCTGTGAAAGGTGGAGACCACGGGCTTGCCGCTGCACCAGGCGGTGAGGCGCCCCAGGATCCCGGCCTTGTAGCCGTGGGTGTGCAGCAGCACGAAGCCGGGCTGGCCTGCCAGCACCCGGACGAAGTCACGGCTGTTGCGACAGACCCGGTATGGCAGCCCCTGTTGCCTCAGCAGAGTGACAAAGGGGGTCATACCGTGATCCGCCACCAGCACTATGGTGGTGTTCAGACCCCGCGCCAGCAGATCGCGGGCAAGGTGGGTTATGTGGATCTCTATCCCGCCGACCTGGCGGGCATCAATGGCGAGCCAGACCTGATGTGTTGGCAACATGGGCAACCTCCTCTGGTGGCGTCGGGCCACCTGCAGCGGGGGTTTTGCATAGAGTGTGCCAGCAGTTTTGGCGCCTCAGTCGGCAGGAAATGCCACCAGCAGCAGGGTCATGTCATCCGGGGCCTTGTCGGCCCGCTCGTCAAACCAGGTGGCGATGGCCAGGGCCAGCTGCTCCAAGCCGGGTGCGGGAGTGAGACAGATCTGCTGCAGCTGCGCCTCCCACAACTGACGCTCGGCGGGATCCCGGCTCTCCAGCAGGCCATCGGTCCAGAACAGCAGGCGCTCGCCCGGCTGCAACTGATGCTCGCAGGTCTCGAAGTGGGGATCCGGTCGCAGACCGGGCAAGGGGCCGGTGACGCCGAGCGGGTGCATTCCGTCCGCCCCGATGAGCCAGGGGGCCGGGTGCCCGGCGCTGGCCCAGCGAACGCGGCCCGCCTCCCCCAGCTCGATGCAGAGGGTGGTGAGCAGGGTCGCCCCCAGCAGGGGATCGCTGTGCACGGCGGTGGAGAGGGTGGTCAGCAGGCTGGCAGGGGATCGCTGCTCGCTCTGGGCAGTCAGCAGACCGCACAGATAGCCCGCGTAGGCGTGGGCGAAGAACTTGGCCTCGGCATCGTGCCCCATCACGTCCCCGAGCCACAGCACCCGCTCCTTCACCAACAGGAAATCCCCGCCCCCCACGGCGGCGGCGCGGGTCTGCAGCGCCAGCTGATAGCCATGCAGCTGGTTGGCCGGCAGCAGGGGGCGCAGGGCCGAGGTCATCCGCTGATCCAGCTGATCCCCCCACTGGGCCTTGAGCTGGGCCGACCGCTTGAGCACCCGGGCGACCGCCAGCTGCAGCGCCTGCTTGGTGATGGGCTTGATCAGAAAATCATCGATGCCAAGGGCGCCGGCCCGGCTCTGGGTCCATTGATCATGGTGGCCGGTCAGAAAGATGAAGGGGACCCCGCGCATCTTGGGATCCTTCATCAGCTGCTGGCGCAGGGCGAAGCCGTCGATCCCCTCCATCTCGATGTCGGAGAGCACCAGATCCGGCGGCTGGCGTCCCAGCGCCTGCAGAGCCGCCAGGGGATCGGCAAAGCTGTCGACCTGATAGTGGTCGTGCAGATAGCCGGTGAGCAAGGTGCGCATCACCTTGTCATCGTCGATCACCGCCACCATGGGCATCCGCCGGGGAGCGTGCCGGGCCCGCAGGATCACCCGGTTGCGCCCCTGCTGGTGGCTGAAGCTCACTTCCTCAAACAGGCTGTGCACCAGCGCCAGACCATAGCCCCCCTCCTGCGGCTCTGCCGGCAGGGGGTTGGCCGCCAGCGTTGGCTGGGGCCCGCCGTCATCATCCAGTTGCAGACTCAGGCCCGACTCATCCTGCTGCAGGGTGAGCCAGAGCTGGCTCGCCGGCGGCTCCCCATGACGCACGATATTGGTGGCGAGCTCGCTAAAGCAGAGCAGCCAGTTGGCCTGCTCCTCGGGGGCCACCTGAAACAGCGCCAACCCTTGCGCCAGACGGCCGCGCAGCTCGCGTACCGACTGCAGGGTGGCGGGGGCGGATCGCAACCACTCTTTCATATCGTCTCCCTCAGATCCGGAAGTTGAGCAGCATACTGCGCCGGCACCAGCGTTTGAGCCACTCGGTCAGCCGGTTGCTCGGCAGCCGGTTGAGTTCGCGCAGGATCTCGCTGGCCAGCCCCGGATTGACCCTGTCGTTGAACACGGCCCCCAGCAGATTGGCCTCGGCCCGGGTCAGCTTCTCCACCGCGCTCTGCACCATGGTGGTCGGCGTCACGCCGGCCAGCACCACCAGCAGAGCCCCCTCGCAGGCGGCGCACACCTGATCCGCCGGGATATTGCCCCGGTTGAGGGCGTTGAGGGGGGAGGTATCGAACAGCACAACATCATAGTGCTCGAGCCAGCGTACCAGCAGGGCGCGCAGGGTCTCCTTGTTGCGAAAGGCCATCAGATCCTTGCCCGGCGCCGGCAGCACCGCCAGGGCGTGACCCTGGTGCTGGGGCTCGGGCACGTCGTTGGGCCCCCAGGCCTGGCCGGCGGGCCGGCCCGGGTGATAGAGGTTGAGATCCACCAGCAGGGTCTTGAGGCCGTCAGCCTCGGCGCGCCGGGCCAGCGCCTCGCAGATGGTGCTGACCCCCTCCCCCCCCTCGGCCGAGGTGACCGCCAGGGAGCGGATCCCCCGCGCCAGGGTCGAGGCGTAGAGCGACTCCAGTTCCAGGTACTGGATCGGGATGCTCACGTTACAGGGTTCCCACCAGAGCGACCACCGAGATGGTGGTGAGAATGTCGCGCATCCCATCCATGAAGATGGCCCAGTTGCTGCTCTTGCTGTCGGGGATGAAGACGGTGTCCCCTGCCCTGAGCACCGGCAGCTTGCTGAAATCAGGCTCCTTGGCAAAGCCGTCCAGATCGAAGGTACGCGCCTGATCCCCCTGGCCGCTGACGGCCATGTTGATCACCACGATCTTCTTGATGTAGGCCGAGCTGGTGGGCCCGCCGGCTTCTGCCAGCAGATCCAGCAGGGTCATGGAGGAGTTGAAGCGATAGCGGCCCGGCCGGGCGATGGCCCCCAGCACCCGTATGGTGTTCTCCTTGGGCTCATCGAGCCAGGGGCGGTTCTTCTCCGGCAGGTAGATGGAGTCCCCCGGCAGCACCTTGGGCAAGAGTGTTTCGTCGCCGGTCTCGAAGTAGAGGGAGAGATCCAGCTTGCTCACCCGCGCCGTGCTGCCGTTGCGATGGGCGATGCGCACGTTGCGCAGGTCCGCCGCCTGGGTCGGGCCGTCTGCCGCCGAGAGGATGTCGATGAAGCCCATCTCCTCGTTGAAGGCGTAGCGACCGGGGGCGCCGACCTGGCCGAAGATGTAGATGGAGCTGTCCGGCGACTGGCGTACCCACTGGGACTTGTTGTCGCTGGGATCGGTGGGCAGCTCGGGGATCATGATGGTGAAGCCGGCGTGGATCCTGGGCAGGCTGCCAAGGGCCCCCCCCTGATGGAGAAACTTGTCGAGATCGAAGATGGTCGGGGTCGCCATGCCCCCCTCCGAGGTCAGGATCTGTACCTTGGCGATGTCGGCCCGCTCGTTGGGGCCGCCGGCATGGGCGATGAGATCGAGCAGAGACATCTCGTCAGACCATTCATAGCGGCCGGGAATGCGCACCGCCCCCATCACCATCACCGCCCGCCCCGGCGCCACCTTGAGCCAAGACTTTTCGTTGATGTCGGTCTTCTCCGGCACGAAGATGGCGTCACCCGGCCTTATCTGCGGCAGGTTTTTCTGCATGCCCTCGGTATAGGCCTGCAGATCGATGGGTTCGACCGCGCCATTGGTGCGCAGCAAGCGGATCTGGCGGCTCTCGGCATAGCGGGTCGGCCCGCCGGCGTTGGCCAGGATGTCGAGGAAGGTATCCCCCTCCCGTCCCTCGTAGGCGCCGGGCTTGAACACCTCCCCCATGATGTAGATGGTGCGCGCCCCGCGCTTGATCTGCTCCTCGTCCTTGGGCACGAAGATGGTGGCGCCGGGGGCCAGTGCCGGCAGCAGCTTGTTGTTGCCCGAATCGAGGTAGGCCTTGAGATCGAACAGCTCGGGGGCATCCCCGTTGATCACCCGGATCCGCTCCACCCCGGCAAAGCGGGTCACCCCGCCGGCCCGCATCAGCAGATCGACGATGGAGTTGCCACTCTTGAAGCTGAAGGCGCCCGGGCTGTTCACCTCGCCAAACACCTTGATTGCCTTGCCGGTGTCGCCATCCCCGCCGGCGGCCAGGGTGGCGGCATCAAAATCGATCTGGACGTTGCCGATGAGGGGGGATGCGGGCACGAAGACCACGTCGAGGGATTGCAGCGGGGGCAAGAGGCCGGCATCGCCGGTATCGAGATAGCGCTTGTAGTCGAAGCTGGAGACGGTGTCGCCGCGGCGCACCTGCATGTTGTTGAGCTGGGCCCCCGGCACCAGGCCGCCGGCCGCATCCAGCGCCATCTGCACGTTGCCATCGGGGGCCAGATCATAGCTGCCGGGCTTTTTGACATAGCCCATGACGCTGATGAGCAGCCGCTTTTCCAACAGGGTGATGGTCAGTTGAGAGAGGTTGTTGTAAACAGGCTTGAGGGCGGTGCGAATGATGGCGTCCGCCTCTGGGAGCGTCTTGCCGCCCACCACCACGGTACCCACCTCGGGCAGTTTGATTTCACCCTGCTTGTCGATCTGGAAGGGCTTGTCGAAGGCGGCCTCCCCCGGCTGCACGATTGAGAGCCGATCGCCCGGCGCCAGCAGGGTGCTTGCCAGCAGCGGACAGGTAAACAAAAACAGAACAACCGCGATAAATCCCTTGATAGCGCCCCGATCCATAGACATCCTTTTTATTGTTACGTTTGCCTCCACTGACGCAACGGAAGTCCAGACCAGCTCCGGCTACAACCCCCACTGGTGGTCTTTTCCAGCTGCAAACGCACCTGCTTCAACGACTCGGCCAGCATGGCCTGACGCCAGGCTACGTCGGCCCAGAGTCGGCCATGTACATCCCGTACTATATCAACTCGTTGAGATTGTAGCTGTTTTAGCCCAGCCGGCATGCAGTCGCGCAGACCCGCCTGCTGCAGGCTGACCAGTTGCTGATCGAGCTTCTGTTGACGCTCATCATAACCTGACAGCAGGCGTTGTTCATCCTCATTTAACGGTAACCAGGTGGGTCTCAGCTCGGCCATTCCCCCCTTGCCCTCGGATGGCCATTGCGCGCAACCCGCCATCAGCAGCGAGATCCCGAGCACAAGCCAGTGCTTCATGATGCCACCACCATGCCGGATGACTGCATATAGGCTTTCACGTTCTCATGACAGGGAATGACCCGGTTGATGTGCAGCATGTCCAGCAGATCGCGGGGCTGACCGGGACCACAGATGATCTCCAGATGATGCCCATTCATCACCAGCCGCTTGTGGAGAAACACCAGGGCACCGATCCCCGAGGAGTCGATGAAGTGCACGTCTCGCAGATCCGCCAGCACATCACCTGTGTACTCCGACAGCTTTTCAAATAAGGGGCGCAATTCACTGACGGCCATCGCATCAAACTCGCTTTCCAATGCCACAACCTGAGTGTCGTTAAGGGTGTAGGTCATGCTTTCCATGTTGAAGCTCCTTGTCTATGCCAGGACGGTTTCGTTCCATGCCATACCCAGTAAAGCAAGAGCCGTGCCTGGCAAGAAAAAGACCCAAAGAAACCCTGTTTTTCACCTTAACTAGAGAAGCACATCGGCCACGGCAAGGGGAGAATTCCTTGCCAATTTGCAACATGGCTCATCCTTCTCATTGCAAAATGCGATGAAAAGGCACTCTCACCCCCTCTTCACCCCCGTCTAAGCCACGCCAGCTGCCGCTTTCCACTATCAGGCACGCTTATTGCCTTGCCTCTATGCCAGGCCCGCCGTTGCCCTGGCATCTGCTTCTCACGGTTCCATGGAGGAAGGTTATGAGACTCAATTTTTATATGGCTCCCCTGCTGGCCATTCTTTGCGCTACCGCCCAGGCGACTCCCGATCCCGACAGCGCCCAGCTCAGGGTGGAAGGCGCCATTACCCAGCCCAACTACCAGCAGGACGCCCTGTGGGACACCGCCATGCTGGATCAACTGCCCGAGTACGAGATCAAGACTCACACCCCCTGGTATGACGAAGAGAAGACCTTCCGCGGCCCCCGTCTGAGCGATCTGCTGGCCAAGGTGGGCGCCAGCGGCAAGCAGCTGACCATCACGGCGCTCAACGACTACTCGATCCAGGTGCCCACCAGCGATGCCGCCCAGTATCAGGTGATCCTGGCCCGCAGCATCGATGGCAAGCCGCTGTCGGTGCGTGACAAGGGGCCCCTGTTCCTCATCTACCCGTTCGATCAATACCCCGAGCTTCGCAACAAGCTCTATTACGGCCGTGCCATCTGGCAGATCAACAAGATCAAGGTGGAGTGAACCGCATCATGCAATCCATGGCAGCCAGTCAGCGCTCCCTGTTCGTCGTGCTCTGCGTGCTGTTGCTGGCGTTTGCCGGTATCGGTACCGTCCAGTACCGGCAGTTCGAAGAGCTGCAGCACAGCACCAGTCAGGGTGAAGACAACGTCATGTGGAACTATTTCCAGCTCTACAACGAGGCGCTGCGCTTTCAAAATGCCCTGAAAAATGAGCCGCAGGTCAAGTTCCAGCTCAGATACGACATTCTGGTCAGCCGGATTGAGCTGGTGCTGGAGAGCAAGGATCGCAACCTGCTGCAACATACCCAGATTTATCAGCAGGCCAGCAAGGAGATGCGCCGCTTCATCGCCCTGGCCGATCTCTGGCTCGGGCCGGTCCAGCACAAGCCGCTGGATCAGGCGGCCCATCAGCAACTTGATCAACAGCTGACCTCCCTGCTCCCCCAGCTCCACCAGCTGACCCTGGAGGTCAACGAGCAGGCGACCCTGCTTGACGTCGCCCGCCGCGAGGGGGTTCGCCAGCAGATCATCACCACCAGCCTGATCGCGGCCCTGCAGTTTGCCCTGCTGTTCGTGCTGGCCCTGCTCATCTGGCGGCAGATGAATATCTCGTTCCTGCAGCACAAGCTGATGCAGCAGCTCAACGAGAAGCTGGTGCGGGCCAACCGCGAGGCCGAAGCGGGTCAGCGGGCGAAAAGCAGTTTTCTGGCCAACATGAGCCACGAGATCCGCACCCCCATGAACGGCATACTCGGCATGTTGTCGCTGCTGGCGGATCGCACCATGGCCCCCAGAGAGCGGGAGTACCTGGAAACGGCCCGGGAGTCAGCCAACCATCTGCTGGGGCTGCTCAACGACATTCTGGATATCTCGAAACTGGAAGAGGGTCGCATCGAGCTGCAACTCGTGCCCCACCATCTGCCCAAGCTGCTGGAGGACATCCGGGCCCTGATGCAGAGCAATTGCGATGCGAAAGGGATCAAGCTCAGCCTGACCCTGGCCCCCAACACGCCGGAATGGCTGATGATGGATCCCCTGCGGGTGCGCCAGATCCTGTTCAACCTGCTCAGCAACGCCATCAAGTTTACCCACCAGGGCGAGGTGAACATCAGGGTGGACAGCCAGCCGCTGGACAAGGAGCGTCATTCGATTCGGATCGCGATTCAGGACACCGGCATCGGCATGAGCAAGTACCAGATGGGCAACCTGTTCCAGCGCTTCTCCCAGGCCGACATCTCCATCACCCGCCAATATGGTGGCTCGGGGCTGGGCCTCGAGATCTCCCGCAACCTCGCCCGCCTGATGGGGGGCGACATCTCGGTCGAGAGCCACGAGGGATTCGGCAGCACCTTTACCTATCTCTGGCCTGCCCAGGCGACCACCCCGTCGATGACCAGCCTGCCCAGCAAGCCGATCAGTCAGGAGAGCTATCGCATCTTGCTGGTGGACGACAACGCCACCAATCGCAAGGTCATCGGTGCCATGCTCGCGTCTGCCGGCCATCGGGTGACGCTGGCACTGCAGGGGGAAGAAGCGCTGGCCAGACTGGCGCAAGAGACCTTCGACATCGTGCTGATGGATGTGCAGATGCCGGTGATGGACGGGCTGGCGGCCACCACCCATATCCGCGCCTCGCGCCAGAGCTGGGCCGACATTCCCATCATCGCCCTGACCGCGGATGCCATGCCCGAATCGAAGCAGTACTACCTGTCTCACGGCATGAACGGCTACATCACCAAGCCCATCAGCAAGGAGACGCTGCTGGGGGAGATCAACCGTCACCTGGTGCGCGAACAGCGCAAGCGCACCATGACCCTTGGCAATCAGGCTTGAAGCGGCGCCGTGCGCCCGAACGCAGCGGCGTGAAGGTAGCAGGCGCTGACTCGACGATGCGGGCGCCCGCCATGGGTGCCCGTTTTCACGCTTGAGCCAGGCCCAGGTTCACTCCCGCCACCAGGGGCTGCCACCATGGGGGGCCTGCAAGGTCAGCGGTTCCCCCATCATGGGGGTGGTCAGCGGGATCTGCTGCTCGGCCGCCAGCCGGGTGATCTGCTCCAGCGGCTCATCCCATGGGTGCATGGCGAGATCGAAGGTGCCGTTGTGGATGGGATAGAGCCAGGCTGCGCGCAGATCGTGAAACGCCTGCGCGGTCTGGGCCGGAAACATGTGCACATGGGCCCAGCGCTCGTTGTAGGCCCCCGTCTCGAGAAAGGCCATGTCAAACGGGCCATGGCGCTCCCCTATCTCCTTGAAGCCGGCGAAATAGCCGCTGTCGCCGCTGAAGAACAGGTTGAAATCATCGCTGCGGATGACCCAGGAGGCCCACAGAGTCAGGTTGCCATCGCTCAGGCCGCGGCCGGAGAAGTGCTGGGCCGGCGTGGCGATGAGCTCAATGCCATCGACCCGGGTCTGCTGCCACCAGTCCAGCTCCCTGATCTTGTGCGCCGGCACGCCCCAGGCGCGGAGCCTGGCCCCGACGCCGAGCGGGGTGATGAAGTGCGCAACCCGCCCCTGCAGCGCCACTATGGTGGCGTGATCCAAATGGTCATAGTGATCGTGTGAGAGGATCACCCCGGCCAGGGGCGGCAGATCCTCAAGGGCCATGGGCGGGGCGTGCCAGCGCCTGGGGCCCAGCCATGAGAGCGGTGAGGCGCGCTCGCTGAAGACGGGATCGGTCAACCAGAACTGGCCGCGCAATTTGAGCAGCAGGCTGGAGTGACCCAGCCGCCAGACGCTGAAATCCGGAGCCGCCATGACATCCGCAAGGGTCATGGCCTGCACCGGGATGGCGCGATCCGGCAGGGTGCCGGCGGGCTTGCCAAACAGGAAGTCACGCCAGATCCCGACCTCTTTCCAGACACTGCGCGCGGGGGGCGCCACCAGATTGTGAAACCGGCCTGCCCGATACTGGGTTGAGTCCTGGTGTTCGGGCAGACCCGATTGCAATACAGACGAGATAATACCGGCCATCGCGGCTCCTGTGAGTCATAACAACATAAGGGCCCCGGCGAACCGGGGTGACACGAGCGTAGCCAAGACTCGCGGCAGTGGCCGGGTGCCTTGCACGACTCGCTTTCAAACAGGGCGCCTCAGCGCCCCACCAGTTTTCCCAGGTGCGCCGGGTAGCGCCCCCCTTCCAGCTCGATGCCTGCCACGGCGGCGTCAATGTCGGTCAGCTCGCTGCTGCCGAGCCTGATGGCGGCGGCCCCCAGGTTCTCTTCCAGCCGGTGCAGCTTGGTGGTACCCGGAATGGGCACGATCCAGGGCCGCTGGGCCAGCAGCCAGGCAAGCGCAATCTGGGCCGGCGTCACCCCCTTGCTGGCGGCCAGATCCCCCAGCACCTCTACCAGGCGCAAGTTGGCGGCGCGGGCCTCCTCGGCAAAGCGCGGCACTATGCTGCGAAAATCGTTCGCCTCGAAGCGGGTATCGGCCTTGATGGCCCCGGTCAGAAAGCCCTTGCCAAGCGGGCTGAACGGCACGAAACCTATCCCCAGCTCGTCGAGCAGCGGCAGGATCTCCTGCTCGGGCTCACGCCACCAGAGGGAATATTCACTCTGCAGCGCCGCCACCGGCTGCACCTTGTGGGCACGGCGGATGGAATCGACGCCGGCCTCGGACAGACCGAAGTGGCGCACTTTCCCCTCGCGGATCAGGTCCTGTACTGTGCCGGCCACCTCTTCCATCGGCACCTCGGGATCGACGCGGTGCTGATAGAAGAGATCGATGACATCGGTGTTGAGCCGGCGCAAGGAGGCCTCGGCCACGGCGCGGATATTCTCCGGCCGGCTGTCCAGCCCATCGGGTACCTTGCCGTGCTTGAAGCCGAACTTGGTGGCGATCACCACCTTGTCGCGAAACGGGGCCAGCGCCTCCCCCAGCAGCAACTCGTTATCGCCCGGGCCATAGGCTTCGGCGGTATCGAAGAAGGTGACCCCGAGCTCATGGGCGCGCCGGATCAGGGTGATCGCCTCCGCCTTGTCGGTGGCGGGGCCATAACCAAAGCTCAAGCCCATGCAGCCCAGACCGATGGCGGATACCGTCAGCCCGCTGTGACCCAATTGACGTGTTTGCATGCTTGCTCCTTTTCTCACAATGCAGCCGAAACTGCCCTGGTAACCATGGATGCACGGCCCCTTGTCTCAACCAACCCGAAGGGGAGTCAAGCGCTAAAGGCTGGCGCGGTCGATGGACACACTATAGAGATGGGATAAACATCGAACTAGACGGTAAATGACGGAATCAGTTACAACCAAATGATGTAAATCCATGAGCCAGACCATGATCAACGAATTGCGCTCCATCACCACCTTCGTACACACGGCCGAGCTGGGCAGCCTCAGCAAGGCGGCCGAGGCCCAGCAGATCTCTCCCCAGGCCGCCAGCAAGGCGCTCGGGCAGCTGGAAAGCTATCTGGGGGTACGCCTGTTTCATCGCACCACCCGCAGCATGTCGCTGACCGAAGAGGGGCAACGATTTCTGGAGGCGGCGCAGCCTGCCCTGCTCGGCCTGCAGCAGGCCCTGACGGCGGCGCGCCAGACCCGTGAGGAGTTCGCCGGCCCGCTGCGAATAGTGGGCCCGCGCTCCGTGGTGCAGACGGTCATAGGGCCGCTGCTGGAGGAGTACTGCCGCAGCTATCCCGATGTGCAGCCGGATATCCGGCTCGATGACAGGGTCGGCAACTGGGTGGAGGAGCGGGTCGATGTGGGGCTGCGCATCGGCATCTCGCCCCAGGAGGGGCTGATCGCGCGCCGCCTGTTCCCCATGCAGCTCATCATCTGCGCCGCCCCCGCGTATCTGCGCAAATATGGCGTCCCCCTCACCCTGCACGATCTTGCCCTGCATCGCTGCAGTGCCTTTCGCCACGCGGGCAACGGGCGCCTGATCCCCTGGTACGTCAAGATGGGGGACGAACTGCAGGAGCATCCGGTGCGCCCGGCACTCTCCACCAACGACGAGATGGTGGAGCTGGGGGCCGTGCTGGCCGGCGATGTCATCGGCCAGCTGGCCGGGCCGACGGCGGCGGCGCATATCCGTGCCGGCCGCCTGGTTCCCTTGCTGCTCGAGCACATGACCCAGAGGCTCGGCCTGTTTCTCTACTACGGCAGTCGCGCCGCCCAGCCCGCCCGGGTACGCCACTTCATCGATCTGGCGATCGCCAGCCTCGCGGACAACCGCGCCTATGTGCTCGACCAGGATGAGCTGGAGCAGGCCCATCGGGCCGGCATGGCGTCGCTGCAAGCGACATGATGCCCGCGCCCCCGTTCCGGCACCACAGACCAGCGCCCTCGCCTCCCCCTACATGAAGTACGGCTTGTCGCCCTCGCTGCCGGGTTGGTGGATGCCAAGGTTCTCCCTCAGATGCAGTTCGGGCGAGACCAGGATCCGGGTGATGAGATCCCCCACGCTCCTGCGCGACACCACAGTGCCCAAGAAGGGCTGGCCCTTGGCGGTCAGCTCGTAATCCACTTCATCCTCATCGGTCAGCCAGGCCGGGCGCAAAATGGTGTAATCCAGCCCCGATGCCTCGATGGCGTCTGCGGCACGGCGGTAGGGTTTGAGCTCCTCGCCGATGATCCCGCGATTCCACTCGCCGAACTTGCCGGGCACCTCGTCGTAGATCCCAAGCGACAGCACGAAGACCAGGCGCTTCACTCCGGTGGCCTGCATGGCGGTGATGACCGCCTGGGCCTGCTTGTCCAGATTGTCGCCACTGAGGTTGGCGTAGACGATCTCTTGTCCTGCCATCGCCTCCTTGAGCAGCGGCTTGTCCAGCACGCTGCCGATCACCACCCTGGCGTTGGCCGGCTCACGGCCGCTCAACTTCGTTGGGTCGCGCAGCAGCAGGGTCTGGCGGATGTCGCCCTGCCCGGCGAGCCCCTTGACCACCCACCGGGCTATCTGGCCGCTGGCGCCGAGGATCAGTACGTTTCGCATATCGGTTTACCTTGTCGCTTGAATGGGTGGGGATGCCCCCACCGCGGGATCACAGGGTGCGCTGGAAGAAGGGCACCACGCTTGCCATGGCGATGGCCACCGGCTCGGCTTTGTCGTAGAGGTCGTAATGGGACCAACCTTCGGCCACGACAATGTGCTTGTCGGTGGAGGCGGCGCGGCCGTAGATCTCCCAACCATCCCGATAGGCGCCAAAGCCCCCCGCCTTGTCGCCGATGACCACCATCAGCGGCTGGGTCAGCAGCACCTCGGCATGGAGGAAGGCATCCCACCCCATGGCGGCGCCGGTGAAAGACATCAGCTGGCGGGTCGCGCCGTGAGGTTGCTGACCACGCGCCGTCTTGTAGTACTCGGTGGCCTCCAGCACGTCGATGTCGGTGATGCCTGCCGCGGTGGCCGCCGCCACGGACGCCGGCAGCAGATCGGCGGGTTCCGTAGCGTCACCTTGTGCCTGCGCCGTGCGCATCCGGGCGATGCCCTGGGCCAGCTCAAGAGGTTTGAACTGGGCGAAACCTTCGCGGATCAGGCGGCCATAGTTGACCCCTGTGATGGAGACCAGCGCCTTGAGGCGGTGATCCGTGATGCCCGCATGGATGGTGTAGGCGCCGCCGCCGCACACGCCGATGGCGCCGATGCGATCGCTGTCCACATAAGAGAGGGATTGCAGGTAGTCCACCGCGAAGCGGATGTCGGAGACCCGAATGGCCGGATCCTCGATAAAGCGCGGCTCACCGCCGCTGGCGCCCTGGAAGCTGGCGTCGGGCACCAGCACCACGAACCCCGCCGCGGCCAGCCCCTTGGCGTAGACATTGCCGGCGGTCTGCTCCTTACAGCTGCCGATGGGGTGGGTGCTGACGATGGCCGGGTAGCGCTTTTGCTCGTCGAAATCGGGCGGCAGGTAGAGGTCGGCCGCCGTCTGCCAGCCCAGGTTCTGATAGGTCAGGTTCAATACATGGCTCATGATGATGCTCCTCGATAAGCGAGAGGGGTCTCCCCCTCTCGCGGGCCGATTAGTTCAGGGTTCGCAGGAAGAAGGGGGCCAGCTTGGCGACGGCCTCGTCGACATAGCGGGGCACATCGTAGAGGGACATGTGGTTGGCCCCCTCCAC
This sequence comes from Aeromonas sp. 600276, assembly GCF_049175815.1. NCBI lineage: Bacteria > Pseudomonadati > Pseudomonadota > Gammaproteobacteria > Aeromonadales > Aeromonadaceae > Aeromonas > Aeromonas sp. 600276. The sequence continues at coordinate 21,909 of NZ_JAAKVU010000019.1, forward strand.
CACATGCAGGGTCTTGTCTGTGCTCGCGGCGCGCGCCAGCAGGTCATCGCTCATCCACTTGCTGCCGGCCACACTTCCTGCCACCGCCAGAATGGGCTGGGTCAGGAAAGCCTCCGCCTTGTGATAGGCGTCGTAGGTGATGATCTGGTTCAGGTTGCGGGTCAGCGCAAAGCCCGGCGCGTTGGGGTGCTCGCAGCGCGGGGTGTGGTAGTACTCCCAGGCTTCGCGCAGCTCCTCGTTGGGGGCATCCTCTTCACGCAGGGGCGCCAAGGGGATGGTGGCGTAGGCGGTGCCGGTCGCATCTGCGGTGCGGGCCTGGGAGCCGAACGCCAGATAGCCGGTGGCATCGGCATCCTTGACGCTGTTGTCCCAGCCATTGCGGAACATCTGGCCGATGTTGACCGCGCTGACCATGCCGAGCGCCTTGATGCGGCGATCCTGGATGGCGGCATTGGCGCTGTAGCCGGCGCCGGCGCAGATGCCCATGGCCCCGATCCGGTTCTGATCGACATAGGGCAGCGTGGTCAGGTAGTCTACCACGGCGCTGACATCTTCGGTGCTGACGTGGGGATTCTCCAGCTGACGCGGCTCGCCCGAGCTCTCGCCCTGATAGGAGCGGTCAAAGGCGATGGCAACGAGGCCCTGCTCGGCCAGCTTGCTGGCGTACAGGCCCGCGGTCTGCTCCTTCACCCCGCCACCGGGGTGGGAAACCACGACCGCCGGGTACTGCTTGCGCTCATCGAAGTGCGGCGGGAAGTGAACGATGGCAGCCATGGTGATGCCTTGGCCGTTGCGATTGGGGAAGGTGACGTGGGACATGGTCGGGCTCTCCGTTAGGTTCAGGGGCGTCATGCTTGACGCGAGTTCGAGCTAATAGTAGTAAGTCTATTGAGCTAGATATACGCACCTATCAAGACATGACTGATTAGCCAGGCTAAACAAATGCCCATAGAACCTTCACTCGTCGCGTCACTGACGTGGTTTGCCCACATCGCCCGTCACCGCAGCTTCACCAAGGCCGCCACCGAGATGGGGGTGACCCGCGCCGCCCTCTCCCAGCACCTCAAGGGGCTGGAGCAGCAGCTGCAGGTGCGGCTGCTCAACCGCACTACCCGCGACATGTCGCTGACCGAGGAGGGGCAGCGCCTGCTGGATGTGCTGCAACCCTCCCTCACGGCCATCGAGCGGGTGGTGAGCGAGCTCAATGACTCCCACCTTGAGCCCTCGGGCCTTATTCGCATCAACAGTTCGCGCATCGCCGCCAGGCTGCTGCTCGAGCCGCACATGGGGGAGTTTCTGGCGCGCCATCCCAAGCTGCGGCTGGAGCTGGTGATGGCGGACGGGTTTTCCAACATCATCGCCGACGGGATGGATGCCGGTATTCGCCTGGGAGAGAGCCTGGATGAACACGTGGTGGCGGTGCCCATCACCCCGCCTTTGACCATGGCCATTGTCGGCTCACCCGACTATTTCAGGCAGCATGGCACGCCGCAGACCCCGGGCGACCTCACCCGGCACAACTGCCTGGCCTACCGCTTCACCTCCAGCAACACCATAGACCGCTGGTCGTTCACCTCCCCCGATGAGGAGCAGCACACCCAGATCGTCGATCCCAAGGGCAACGCCGTGTTCAACGACGACGACAGCATGCTGCAGGCGGCCCTGCAGGGGGTGGGGCTGGTCAAACACCTGGATCTGCGGGTGAGCCAGCACCTGAGTGACGGATCACTGGTGCGGGTGCTCTCCCCCTGGTGCCCCCCCTTCCCGGGGTTTTATCTCTATGTGCCGTCGCGGGCCCAGATGCCGGCCAAGATCCGGGCGCTGATGGATTTCCTGATCGAGAAGCGAGCGCAGCTGGCCTGATGTCACTGCGCCGGCCGTTGCCCGTCAGGCCAGCAAGTGCATGGGATTGCCGACGGTCTGGCGCCTCCAGCGCTTGCCGTAGGCGTACGGCAAGCCCTTCTCTTTCAAAAAGGGGTTGTAGCGTGGTGAGAACAAAGAGAATGCAAAGGCAATAGAGGCCACGGAAAGCGACTGAGGGAAACATGATCCCAAGGGAACTGCGTGGAAGATCAAGGGGGGGACGTTCGCGATGGGTTCCAGGATCACCTTGCGGTCGCACCTGATAGCTTGTGGCAGAGAATCGGAAATATGGGATGAAGACGCCAGACTCATCCACATCAAGTGGATGACCAAGAGCTCTGCAGAGGGGTATTAGCTGTAACTTATTGAATGGCAGAAACAAGTGGTGGCCCTACCAGCCACATCCCGGCACTCGAGTCCCCCGCCTTGGCTGCTACCTTCCGGTCCTGACCAGGTCGACGGGTTATCAATGCGAGAGGACCAATAGGACCACCGGCGAGGAGAATAGGCAAACTGGCCCCTCAATGCAACGGCTTTCTGCCCTCGCCCGTGCCGTTCGCCTTATTTTTCAACAATCTGGCCAAGGGTTCAGCTAAACAGCATAAATTTGGCCCCCACCAGCAGCATCAGCAGGGCGAACGCCTGCTTGAGCCGCTGGGGAGAGAGCCGGTGCGCCAGTTTGGCCCCCACCCGGGCAAACTGGGTACTGGTGAGCACTATGCCAAGCAGCGCCGGCAGATAGATATAACCCAGGCTCCACTCTGGCAGATCCGGGTTGCCCCAGCCGGCGTAGAGGTAGCTGAGGCTGCCCGCCAGGGCGATGGGCATGCTGCAGGCGGCGGAGGCCGCCACGGCGTTGCGCATCGGCACGCTGTTCCAGCTCAGATAAGGCACGGTCAGCGAGCCGCCACCGATGCCAAACAGTGCCGACATCCAGCCGATGAGGGTGCCGGCGATGCCGGTACCGAGCGCTCCCGGCAGATGACGCTCCGCCTTGGGCTTGAGGTTGAGCCCCATCTGCAGTGCCATGGTCCAGGCGAAGCAGCCGATGATGATGTTGAGGGTGCTGGCGCTGAGCAGATTGGCGGTCATGCCGCCGAGCCAGGCCCCGACCAGCATGCCGGCGCCGAGCCGGCGGATCATCACCCAGTCCACCGCCCCGGCCTCCTGGTGGGCGCGCAGGGAGCTGAAGCCGGTGAAGATCATGGTGGGCAGCGAGGTGCCGAGTGCCAGATGGGTAATGATGTCGGGGGCGACGCCCTGGGCATGAAAACTCAATACCAGCACGGGCACTATGATGAGACCGCCGCCGATGCCGAACAATCCCGCCAGCATGCCGGCGAATGCCCCCAGCAGCAGATAACCCATAAACAGCATAAAAATTCCTTCCGAGGCTCTGCCGCGCACCAAGTCGTGTGCAGCACATAAAAAAAGAGATGGCCCTTGGGCCATCTCTTTATTGTGCCGGTTAACTCAAGGGAATGGTACCGTCCATCACCTTGTAGAAGGCCAGCACGGCGCAACCGAGCAGGGCCGCCGTCATCCCCTGCTCCAGCCGGTTGAGGCCGCGCAGCCCATGGTGCTGGCGCGCCTTCCAGTAGATGAAGATGCCGGGGCTGTAGAGCAGCGCCACCAGCAGCAGGTACTCCACCCCGGCGGCATAGACCAGCCAGCAGCCGTAGACGGTCGCCACCAGCGCCAGGAAGAGGTCACGCTTGCGCTGATGAGGCTGGCCTGCGTAGGTCTCCCCTTTCAGCGCCAGCTTCAGCCCGTAGGCACCGGAGAAGACGTAGGGTACCAGCGCTGCCGAGGTGGCGATGTTGACCAGCGCCAGATAGGTGCTGCTCTGGAAATAGATGATGATGAGGAAGGTCTGTACCAGGCAGGTGGAGCACCAGAGCGACACCTGCGGCGAGCCGTTCTTGTTCTCCTTGGCGAACCAGCCGGGGAAGACGCCGGTCTTGCCCGCGATGTAGGGTACTTCCGCCGCCAGCACGGTCCAGCTCAGCAGGGCTCCCATCACAGAGATGACCAGGCCGATGTTGATGAGCCAGGCGCCCCAGGGGCCGACCACGGCTTCCAGGATCATGGCGGTGGAGGGGTTCTTGAGGGCCGCCAGTTGCGGCTGGTTCATGACCCCCAGCGAGAACAGGGTCACCATGACGTAGAGCGTCAGGGCCCCCAGCAGCGCCAGCACGGTGGCCCGGCCCACGTCCTTGCGATGGCGGGCACGGGCGGAGACCACCACGGCCCCCTCGATGCCGATGAAGACCCAGAGCGTCACCTTCATGGTGGACTTGACCTGATCCATCACGGAGCCCAGCTCAGGGGTACCCTGACCCCAGATATCCAGGGTGAAGGTCTCCATGTTGAAAGCGAGCAGGATGGCCACGCAGAAGACGATGAGGGGCACCATCTTGGCGATGGTGGTGACTATGTTCACCAGCGCCGCCACCTGAATGCCGCGCAGCACCAGGGCGTGCACCGACCAGATGAGGATGGAGGCGAGCGTGATGGCCACCGGCGTGTTGCCGTCACCGAAGATGACCTTGTCCGGCGTGTCGAAGAAGTAGCTCAGCGCACTGAACACCACGATGGCGTAGGAGACGTTGGCCAGCAGCTGACAGAGCCAGTAGCCCCAGGCGGCATTGAAGCCGATGAAATCGCCGAAACCGGCCTTGGCATAGCTGAAGATGCCGCCATCGAGATCCGGGCGACGCATGGAGAGGTTCTGATACACCAGAGCGAGGCAGATCATGCCGATACCTGTGATGGCCCATCCCAAAGCGACGGCCCCGGCACTGGCATGAGCGGCGATGTTTTGCGGCAGACTGAAGACCCCGGCACCGACCATGGAGCCGATCACCAGCGAGATGAGGGCGCCAAGCCCCAGTTTCTTGTCCATCTCAATCCTGTTTAATTAGGCGGCGGCAGAGCGTCCGTATTCATACTGCGCGCAATATGGGAGGGGCTAGAAATCCATACCCCGTGAAAAAGGCGGCAACTATATTGCATGACTATTCCGACCGCAATCCCTCGTACCGTCAATCATGCACCGCCTTGACCGCGCGCAATTTTACAGCACTGACCCCGGGGGCCTGTGAGCTGGTTCAAATTAAGAAAGACCCGTTGATATTTCACATTTTTCCATGACCTGAGCCCCCTTTTTGCGGATAAGACCTGCATGAGAATGCAGCTTGCAGCCGAGCTCGGCAAACCTGACTGCTGACAAACGTTTCAATAAAAATGCCCCTGCGCCGAGGGCCAGGGGCATCTGCAAAAGAGAGCCGGAATCTAGAGGCGCAAGCCGCCGTCCAGCTCGATCATCCGCCCCGACAGATAGTCATTGGCGAGAATAAAATGCACCGTCTGAGCCAGCTGCGCCGCCTGCCCGAGGGTACCTACCGGGATGGCCTGCTGCATGCGGGCCATGGCTTCGGGCTTCATCGCCGCCGTCATGTCGGTGGCAAACACCCCGGGGGCGATGCCCATCACCCGGATGCCGTGGCGGGCCAGCTCCTTCCCCCAGGTGACCACCAGCGAGGCCACCCCTGCCTTGCTGGCGGCATAGTTGCTCTGGCCCATGTTGCCGGCGCGGGCGATGGAGGAGATGTTGATGATGACGCCCCCCTCCCCGCCGGTGGCCATCAGCGCCGCCCCCTCACGCCCGCACAGGAAGGTGCCGGTGAGGTTGACGTCGATGACGCTCTGCCACTGGGCCAGGCTCATCTTCTCCGCAAGCAACCCCTCCTTCACCTTGATCAACATGCCGTCGCGCAGTATGCCGGCGCAGTTGACGAGGCCGTGCAGGGCACCGAACTGATCCTTGATGGCGGCGAAGGTCGCCTCGACCTCCGGCTCGCTCGCCACGTTGCAGACGAACAGGGCGCAGCGGCCGTCACGGCTGCGCACCTCCGCCTCGGTCACCTCCAGATCGGTGCGGTTGACGTCGATGAGCGCAAGCTGCGCCCCCTGCTCCGCCAGACTCAGGGCGATGGCGCGGCCCAGCCCCCTGCCCGCCCCCGTGATGGCGATGACTTTTTGTTTGATATCCATAAATGCTCCTGGTGAGATGGCCGGTGACTATCGAGTCAAAGACTATCGGGTAAAAAGGTAGATAGCGGCCCTTAACCCGGCTCTGTCTTGTCCAGATAGAGTTCGACGATGCTGGAAAAATCCCGGGCACCTTGCCCCTTGGTGGCGTGCAGGTTGAACAGGTTGCGCGCCAGCGCCCCCATGGGCACGGCGCTGTGGGCATGCTCGGCCAGGGCCATGGCCAATCCTAAGTCTTTGACCATCAACCGGGTCATGAAGCCCCCCTGATAGTTGCGCGACGCCGGCACGTTCTCCATCACCCCGGGCCAGGGGTTGTAGCGCTCCAGGCTCCAGTTGTTGCCCGAGCTCTTGCCCATGATAGTGGAGAGCACGGCCGGATCCAGCCCCTCCTTGACCCCGAGCGCCAGCGCCTCGGCGGTGCCCGCCATGTGGATGGCGAGCAGCATGTTGTTGCACATCTTGGCGATCTGGCCGGCGCCGAGCGCTCCGGCGTGAAACAGGTTCTGCCCCATGCAGGCGAGCACGGGTCTGGCCGCCTCAAAATCCGCCTGTTCGCCGCCGACGATGAAGGTGAGCGTGCCCGCCGCCGCGCCGGCCACCCCTCCCGACACCGGAGCATCGAGAAAACGGATGCCGCGCGCCTGCGCCGCCGCCCCCACCTGGCGGGCCGAGGCCACGTCTATGGTGGAGCAGTCGATGACCAGGGCGCCGAGCGGCAGGGCCGCCAGCAGATCCTGCCCGCCCCGCTCACCGGCGCTCTCGCCAAGCCAGAGGCTGCGCACATGCTCGCCCGCCGGCAGCATGCTGATCACCAGCTCGCAACCGCTCACCGCCTCGCGGGCATCGCCGGCGGCGATACAGCCGGCCTCGATGGCCCGGGTCAGGCTCTCGGCCACCAGATCAAACACCTGCACTGTGTGTCCCGCCCGGGCCAGGTTGGCGGCCATGGGGCCCCCCATGTTACCAAGCCCGATAAATCCAATCCTTGTCATGGTCTGTTCCTTGTGTGTTATCCCGCGTCAACGGGGGCGCAAAGGGTTGTCCCCCTCGGGCCAGCGATAGAAGGCATCCAGCCAGGCCTCGCCCCTCTGCGGGGCCTGCCAGCGGGGGGATTTGTCCTTGTCGATGAGCAGAGCCCGCACCCCTTCGACGAAGTCCCCTCTGAGCACGCAGTTGACCGAGAGGGTCAGCTCGTCGGCAAACACCTCGGCCAGCGACTGGCGCCGTGCCTGCCAGAACTGGCGCCAGAGAATGGCGCGGCTGATGGGGCTGCCGCTCTGGCAAGTCGCCCGTGCCTGGGCTAGCGCCGGTTCGTCCAGCTCGGCGCCCTCGAGGCGTGCCAACACCCTTTGCAGGGAGCGACCGGCCAACAGCGTATCGATGCGGGCCTGGTGGGGCAACAGCACGGGGGTCGGCAGCGTCTGGCCAAGGGATCGCTGCAAACCGGCCAGCAGCCCCTCGATCTGCTCGCTGGCATCGACAGCGCCGGACCAGTCGAGGGCGGCGAGGCGCGCCGGCAGCTCCGCCCGCTCGTGGCTCGCCATGGCGTGATCCGCCAGACCCAGACCGATGGCGTCCGCCCCGTTGAAGCGAGCCCCGGTGAGACCGAGCCAGAGCCCGAGCCGGCCCGGCATGCGGCTCAAAAACCAGCTGGCCCCCACATCGGGGTAGAGGCCTATGGTCACCTCCGGCATGGCAAACAGGCTCTTCTCGGTCACCACCCGAAAACCAGCCCCGGCAAAGAGGCCGATGCCGCCCCCCATGCAGATGCCGTCCGCCACGCAGATGAGAGGCTTGCTGTAGCAGTGGATGTGATGATCGAGCCGGTACTCCTGCTCAAAGAAGTCGCGAGCATAGCCAAACAGTGCAGACTCGCTCGCCTCCTGCTTGCGGTAATAAAAAGAGCGGATGTCGCCACCGGCGCAAAACGCCTTCTCGCCGGCCCCCTGCAGCAGCACGCAGACGATGGCCGGATCCCGCTCCCAGCGGGTCAACGCCCCTTGCAACAACTGGATCATCTCAAGGCTCAGGGCATTGAGGGAGGCGGGGCTGTCCAGGGTCAGCATCCCGATGTGGCGACCATCCTCCGTGGGGTGGGTTTCGATGCGCACAGGCTCACTCATGGCTGGCCTCCGCAGACCGGGTATCAGCCCCTGCGACACGGCGGGCCGCCATCATTACCTCGTTCATCCTTCACTCCCTTTTCAACGGCGTGGGTTGGTCATAGTGCCAGCGCGGGGCCCGCTTCTCGAGGAAGGCGGCCACCCCTTCGCGCTGGTTGGCATCGTCAAACAGGGTGAGAAAGAGGCTGCGCTCGAGCGGCAGCGCCGCGTCCCGATGGCCGCTGCGCCCCTGATTGATGAGGGTCTTGCAGGCGCGCAGGGCGCTCGGGCTCTGACGCTCCACCAGCTGGGCCATCTGGTGCGCCGCCTCCCAGGCGTGGCCCTCCTTCACCACCTCCTCCACCAGCCCCATCTCGTAGGCCAGGGTGGCGCTCACCTTCTCGCCGCAGAGGATCATCCGCTTGGCCCAGCCCGGTCCCACCAGTTCGGTGAGGCGCTGGGTGCCGCCGGCGCAGGGCAGCAAGCCTACCGAGGCCTCCGGCAGGCCCAGCTTGGCCTGCTGCTCGGCGATGCGGATGTCGCAGGCCAGCGCTACCTCCAGGCCCCCCCCCATGGCGTAGCCGTTGATGGCGGCGATGCTGACCCCGTGAAAGCGGGCCAGCGCCTCGAAGGCGCGGCCAAAGGCCTCGGCCACTTCGCGGGCGTGCTCCAGGTTGCCGTCGGCAAACATGTTGAGATCGGCGCCGGCGCAGAAGAACTTGTCCCCAGCGCCGCGGATCACCAGCGCCACCACGTCGGGGCGGCCGTCGAGCTCCACCATCATCTGCAAGAAGGCCTGCAGGCTGGCGAGCGTCCAGGTGTTGGCGGGAGGATGGTCGAGGGTGATGTAGGCCACGTGACCGTGATATTCGAGCCTGATCCTTGTCATTGCGTTGTCCTTGTCAAAAAACCTGCCCCATGATGACAGGGTTGAATGGAGCCGACCTGCGGCTGGCTCACAAAGCCTGACGACGAGTCACGCCAACCGCGTCGTCAGGGCGGGCTCCGAGCACGACGACCCCACCTCGCTACTCCAGCGCCAGACCGGGCTCGGCCAGCAGACGGCGGGCGATGATGAGCCGCATCACTTCATTCGTCCCCTCCAGAATGCGGTGGACCCGGGTATCGCGCAGGTAGCGCTCGAGCGGGTACTCGCGGATATAACCATAGCCGCCAAAGAGTTGCAGGGCGTCGTCGCAGATGCGGTGGCCCACATCGGTGGCAAAGCGCTTGGCCATGGCGCACCAGGCGCTCTTGTCCGGCGCCCCGGCATCGAGTCTCGCGGCCGCCTGACGTACCAGCAGCCGGGCGGCCGCGAGCTCGGTGGCCATGTCGGCCAGGCGAAACTGCACGCTCTGGAATTCGCTGATCGGGTGGCCAAATTGCTGGCGCTGCTGCACATGGGCCAGGGCATCGTCGAGGGCCTGCTGGGCGGTGCCGACCGAACAGGTGGCGATGTTGATGCGCCCGCCATCGAGCGCCTGCATGGCGAACTTGAACCCCTCGCCCTCCTGCCCCAGCCGGTAACGGGCGGGAATGCGCACGGCGCTGAAGTTCACCTCCCGGGTCGGCTGGCTGTTCCAGCCCATCTTCTCCTCCGCCTTGCCGTAACTCACGCCGAGGGTCTGGGCCGGTACCATGAAGGCGGAGATCCCCTTCGCCCCCTCGCCACCGGTGCGGGCCATCACCACCAGCACGTCAGTACTGCCGGCGCCCGAGATGAACACCTTGCTGCCGTCGATGACGTAATCCTCGCCATCGCGCACGGCACGGGTCTTGAGGGCCGCCGCATCGGAGCCGGCCCCCGGCTCGGTGAGGCAATAAGAACCCAGCAGCTCACCGCTGGCCAGCCTGGGTACCCACTCCTCAGCCACCTCGGCAGGCAACCAGCTGCCCAGCATCCAGCTCACCATGTTGTGGATGGTCAGATAGGCAGTGGTGGAGGTGCAGCCCATGGCGAGGCGCTCGAAGATGAGGCTGGCATCGAGCCTCGGCAGACCGAGGCCGCCGTACTGCTCCGGGGTGTAGAGGCCGCAAAAGCCGAGCGCCGCCGCCTGCTTGATGGTGGGGACGGGAAATTCATGCTCCTTGTCCCAGCGCGCGGCGTGGGGCTTGAGCGCCTCCTCGGCAAAGGCACTGGCAGCCTCCACATAGGCCTGCTGATCCGGGGTCAGGTTAAAATCCATCTTGTTTGCTTCCTTGTACTTGTTCGGTCGTTCCGTTGCTGTCAATGAGTGCGCCCGGACAACCCGGGCTGCATCCGCCGTCAGCGCAGCTGGATGGTCATGTTGGGGCCGGTCGGGATGTCTTCGTCGAACCAGCGTTCGGTCACCGTCTTGGTCTCGGTGTAAAAACGCACCGCCTGCTTGCCGTAGGCGTGCAGATCCCCGTAGAAGGAGCCACGCCAGCCGGTGAAGGAGAAAAACGGCAGCGGCACCGGGATGGGGACGTTGATCCCCACCTGGCCCACCGCCACCTCGTGACGGAACTTGCGGGCGGCGGCGCCGCAGCCGGTGAAGATGGAGGTGCCGTTGCCGTAGGGGTTGTCGTTGATGAGGGCGAGCGCCTCATCGAGGTTCGCCACCTCGAGGCAGGCCAGCACGGGCCCGAAGATCTCCTCCTGGTAGATGCGCATCTCGGGGGTCACGCCGCGAAACAGGGTCGGCCCCACCCAGTTGCCCACCGGGTAGCCGGGCACGTCGCAGAAGCGGCCGTCCAGCAGGCACTCGGCCCCCTCGGCGATCCCCGCCTCGATAAGCCCCTCCACCCTGACTTTCGCCTCCGGGCTGATGAGCGGGCCATAAGCCGCTTCAGGATCGTGCCAGACACCGGGCTTCACCTTGGCGAACTCGGCGGCGAGCTCGGGGATCCACTCCCGGGCAGTGCCCACGAACACCGCCACGCTGATGGCCATGCAGCGCTGACCGGCGGCGCCGACCCCGGCCCCCACCAGGTTGCTCAGCACCTGCGCCTTGTTGGCATCCGGCATGATCACCATGTGGTTCTTGGCACCGACAAAACACTGGGCCCGCTTGAGCTGGGAAGTGGCGCTGCGATAAACGTGGCCGCCGACCCGGGCCGAGCCGACGAAGCTGACCGCCTTGATGTCGGGATGGGCCAGCAGGGCATCCACCTGCTCGGCGCCGCCGTGCACCACCGACAGAATGCCCCGGGGGGCCCCCGCCTCGGCAAACAGCTCGGCCAGGCGCATGGGGGTGAGCGGATCCTGCTCGGAGGGCTTGAGCACGAAGCCGTTGCCGCAGGCCACCGCCAGCGGGAACATCCAGAGCGGGATCATGGCCGGAAAGTTGAAGGGGGTGATGCCAAGGCAGACCCCGAGCGGTTGCACCCAGGAGTGGCCGTCGACCCGGCGGGCCACGTTGCCCATGGTCTCCCCCAGGGTTTGGCTGGCGATGGCGCAGGCCTGCTCCACCACCTCGATGCCGCGCCACACATCCCCTTTGGCATCCGCCAGGTTCTTGCCGGTCTCCTGAGCCAGCAGGGCCGCCAGCTCGTCGTGATGCGTCTTCAACAGATGCTGGTAGTTGAACATCACCCGGGCCCGCTCGGAGGCCGGCACCTCTCGCCACAGAAGATAAGCGTCGTGGGCGGTGCGCACCGCCAGCTCAATTTCTGCCGAGGTGGCCTTTGGCACTCGCGCCAGCAGGCTCTGATCCGCCGGGTCGGTCACCTCGATCCACTGCTCGCTCGCGGAAGGGTACGCCTCCCCGCCGATGTGCAGCGGTACGTCACCGAACCGGGTCTGATGGTTGTTCATGGGCACTCTCTCCTTGCTGGCACATCATGGGCCGTTTGCGGGCGGGCCATGGGCACTCCTGTGACGGGGGACCATCACGACCGGGCAATCGCCCTTGCCGTCATGGCGCAACAAATTTACCTTAGACTAACAATCAATTTACGTTTACGCTAACGTAAACTTAAATCGCAAATGGACTGACCAGTTTGGCCCCCTGTTTCGGCTCGGCCGCCAGGCTGTCACCCCCTTCATATGAGGAGAGCAAGGATGCATGCAGTGATGGACGAGACCCTGTGCGCCCTGACCGAGCAGGTCGAGGCCTTCTGCCAGAAAGTGATCGCGCCGCGGGCCGGCGACATCGATCAGAGCAACGTCTTCCCCCGCGATCTCTGGCCCCGCATGGGTGAGCTGGGGCTGCACGGCATCACGGTGGCGGAGGAGTATGACGGGGTGAACCTCGGCTATCTGGCCCACGTGCTGGTGATGGAGCAGGTGAGCCGCGCCAGCGCCTCGGTCGGCCTCTCCTACGGCGCCCACTCCAACCTCTGCATCAACCAGATCCACCGCCACGGCACGGCGGAGCAGAAAGCGCGCTACCTGCCGCCGCTGGTGAGCGGCGAGCATGTGGGGGCGCTCGCCATGAGCGAGCCGGGCGCCGGCTCCGACGTGGTGAGCATGCGCCTCACCGCGGTGCGCGAGGGGGATCACTTCGTGCTGAACGGCAACAAGATGTGGATCACCAACGGACCCGATGCCGACACCTTCGTCATCTATGCCAAGACGGATCCCGCCGCTGGGCCCAAAGGGATTTCTGCCTTTATCGTCGAGGCGGGGACTCCCGGTTTCTCCACCGCCCAGAAGCTCGACAAGCTCGGCATGCGCGGCTCCAGCACCTGCGAGCTGGTGTTCGACAACTGCCGGGTGCCGCAGGAAAACCTGCTGGGCCCCCTGCACGGCGGGGTCAAGGTGTTGATGAGCGGTCTCGATTACGAGCGGGTAGTGCTGGCGGCCGGCCCGCTAGGCATCATGCAGGCCTGCATGGACGTGGTGCTGCCCTATGTGCGCGAGCGCAAGCAGTTCGGCCAGCCCATCGGTGAGTTCCAGCTGGTGCAGGGCAAGCTTGCCGACATGTATACCCGCCTCGCCAGCAGTCGGGCGCTGGTCTATTCGGTGGCGAGCGCCTGCGATCAGGGCCGCACCAGCCGCAAGGATTGCGCCGCCGCCATCCTGTTTGCCGCCGAAAATGCCACCCAGATGGCGCTCGATGCCATCCAGCTGCTTGGCGGCAACGGCTACATCAACGAATACCCCACCGGTCGATTGTTGCGGGACGCCAAGCTCTACGAGATAGGCGCCGGCACCTCGGAGATCCGCCGCTGGCTCATCGGCCGCGAGCTAATGGGAGAGAATGCATGAGCAGGCTCCACTCCCGTCTCGACACCGCCAGTCCCGACTACGAGGCCAATCGGGCCGCCATGCAGGCTCTGGTCGACGATCTCAATGCCCGCCTGGAGGCGATAGCCTTGGGCGGCGGCGCGGCCAACAACGCCCGCCATCAGGCCCGCGGCAAGCTGCTGCCCCGCGAGCGCATCAACCAGCTGCTGGACCCGGGCTCCCCCTTTCTCGAGCTCTCGGCGCTGGCCGGCTGGCAGGTCTATGACGAACCGGTGCCCGCTGCCAGCATCCTCACCGGCATCGGCAGGGTCTCGGGGCGCCTGTGCATGCTGGTGGTGAACGATGCCACCGTGAAGGGCGGCACCTACTACCCGCTCACGGTGAAAAAACACCTGCGCGCCCAGGCCATCGCCGAGCGACTGCGCCTCCCCTGCCTCTATCTGGTGGATTCCGGCGGCGCCTTTTTGCCGATGCAGGACGAGGTGTTCCCCGACCGGGATCACTTTGGCCGCATCTTCTACAACCAGGCCCGCATGTCGGCCCAGAACATCCCCCAGCTGGCGGTGGTGATGGGGCTCTGCACCGCCGGTGGCGCCTACGTGCCCGCCATGGCGGACGAGTCCATCATGGTCAGGGAGCAGGCCACCATCTTTCTGGCAGGCCCGCCGCTGGTCAAGGCGGCCACCGGCGAGGAGATCAGCGCCGAGGCCCTGGGCGGCGCCGAGGTACACTGCGCCCACTCCGGGGTGGCGGATCACATGGCCCGCGACGATGCCCACGCCCTGGCCATCGCCCGCACCCTGGTGACCCACCTGGGCAACGAGCCGGTAGAGACCAACCCCGGCTACGAGCCCCCCTGCTACCCCATCGAGGAGCTTTACGGCCTGGTGGGCACCAGTCTCAAGCGCCCCTATGACGCGCGGGAGCTGATCGCCCGGCTGGTGGATGGCTCTGACTTTGACGAATTCAAGGCGCTGTTCGGCACCACCCTGGTCACCGGCTTTGCCCGGATCTGCGGCATGCCGGTGGGGATCCTCGCCAACAATGGGGTACTGCACAGCGACAGCGCCCAGAAGGGGGCCCACTTCATCCAGCTCTGCAACCGGCGCGCCATCCCGCTGCTCTTTTTGCAGAACATCACCGGCTTTATGGTGGGCAGCTCGGCTGAGCGGGAGGGGATCGCCAAGCACGGCGCCAAGCTGGTCACCGCGGTGGCCTGCAGCCGGGTGCCCAAGATCACCCTGATCGTCGGCGGCAGCTTTGGTGCCGGCAACTACGGCATGTGCGGGCGCGCCTACGACCCCGATTTTCTGTTCAGCTGGCCCAACAGCCGTATCTCCGTCATGGGCGGCGAGCAGGCGGCCGGGGTACTGGTGCAGGTGCGCCGGGACAAGCTGGCCGCCGAGGGCAAGCCGTTGAGCGAGCAGGAGGCGGCCGCCATCCGCGCGCCGGTGATCGAGCAGTATGAGCGTCAGGGTCACCCCTATTACGCCAGCGCTCGCCTGTGGGATGACGGCGTCATCGACCCGGCCCAGAGTCGCACCGTGCTGGCGTTGGCGCTGGCGGCCTGTCAGGGGGCCGAGACAGGCCCGGAACAGTACGGCATCTTCCGGATGTAAGGAGTTCACATGTCCGATCCATTCAGTCACGACGTCCAGCCCGGTTTTCGGCTGGAGCGACACGGCCCGCTGGCCGAGCTGGTGCTGTCGCGCCCGGCCCGCCACAACGCCTTCGACGCCGACCTCATGCTGGGGCTGCTGGACTGCCTCGACGAGCTGGCCCACACCCACGGCCAGGCCCTCGCCGACCGCCCCCACGCCTTGCTGCTGCGCGCCGAAGGCAAGCATTTTTGCGCCGGCGCCGACCTCAACTGGATGCGCAACCAGGCCCACGCCGATTTCGAGCACAACCGGGAAGACGCCCGGGTGCTGGCCCGGCTGATGCAAACCCTGGACGAGCTTCCTTTCCCCACGGTGGCGCTGGTGCAGGGGGCCGCCTATGGCGGAGCGCTTGGCCTCGTCTGTGCCTGCGATCTGGTGCTGGCCGCCGATGACGCACGCTTCTGCCTCTCCGAGGTGAGCCTCGGGTTGGTGCCCGCGGTCATCAGCCCCTACGTGGTGCGCGCCATGGGAATGCGCCAGGCCCGTGCCCTGATGCTCTGTGCCGAACCATTCGATGCGGTCACTGCCTGCCGCCTCAACGTGGCGCACCGGCGCTGCCCGCCGGATCAGCTGCTGGCCGAAGGGCGCGCGCAGGCCCTGCGTCTGTGCCGCAACGGGCCGGAGGCGATGAAAGAGACCAAGCGGCTGCTGGCCGCCCTCGAGAGCCACAGCGCCAGCCTGCACGAAGAGAAAACCGTCGAGACCATCGCCCGGGTAAGGGTCGGTCTCGAAGCCCAGGAGGGGATGCAAGCCTTCTTCGACAAACGCTCCCCCAGCTGGCGTCCCCGTTTCAAGGATGAGACATGACTCAATGCCACCCCATCAAGCACCTGCTGATCGCCAGTTGTGGTCAATATAACTGGAGTGTGGATCAACACGCTTCGCACTTGTGCGCCTTGAACGACAGGGAGCCAGCATGATCCATTACACTCCAATTAAGCGCCTGCTGATCGCCAACCGCGGCGAAATCGCCGTGCGGATCATCAAGACCGCCCGGCGCCTCGGCATTCACACCATCGCCCTCTACTCGGACGCCGACGCCCACGCCATGCATGTGCGCGAAGCCGACGAAGCCTGGCATCTGGGGCCGGCTCCCGCCCGGGAGAGCTACCTTGATACCGGCAAGGTGCTGAAGATTGCCAAAGAGGCGAACGCCGACGCCATCCACCCGGGCTACGGTTTTCTCTCCGAGAACAGCGACTTTGCCGCCGCCTGCGAGCAGCGGGGCTTTCGCTTCATCGGCCCAAGTGGCGCCGCCATTCTCGCCATGGGCGACAAGTCCGGCGCCAAGGCGCTGATGCAGGCCGCCGGCGTGCCGGTGCTGCCCGGTTATCACGGCGCGGATCAGCACCTGGAGTTTTTGCGCGATCAGGCGAGCCTGGTGGGCTTTCCGCTCCTTATCAAGGCTGCCAGTGGCGGCGGTGGCAAGGGGATGCGCCGGGTCGATCAGCTGGTCGACTTTGACGACGCCCTGGCGGCGGTCAAGCGGGAGGCAAGCGCTGCCTTCGGTGACGACCATGTGCTGCTGGAGCGCTATCTCGCCCGCGCCCGCCACGTGGAGGTGCAGGTGTTTGCCGATACCCTCGGCAACGCCATCTATCTGGGGGATCGGGACTGCTCGTTGCAGCGGCGCCACCAGAAGGTGATCGAGGAGGCCCCCGCCCCCGACATTCCTCCGGCGCTGCGCCGTGCCATGGGCGAGGCGGCCGTCGCCGCCGCCCGCGCCATCAAGTATCGAGGAGCCGGCACCATCGAATTTCTGCTGTGCGGGGAGGAGTTCTTCTTCATGGAGATGAACACCCGGCTGCAGGTAGAGCACCCGGTCACCGAGGCCGTCACCGGCCAGGATCTGGTGGCCTGGCAGCTGGCAGTGGCCGAAGGCAAGCCGCTGCCGCTCACCCAGGATGAAGTGGTGCTGCGCGGCCACGCGGTGGAGGCGCGCCTCTACGCCGAGGACGTGGCCGCCGGTTTTCTGCCCGCCAGCGGCCCCATCCAGTGGCTCAGCTGGCCCAAGGGGGTACGCATCGATACCGGGGTCAGCGCCGGCGATGCGGTGAGCCCCTATTACGACCCCATGATCGCCAAGCTGATCGCCCATGCACCGAGCCGCAGCGAGGCCTTTGCCAGCCTGGCCGACGCGCTGGCGGCACTGGATCTCGGCCCCCTGGTACACAACGGTCCGCTCTTGCTGCGCCTGTGCGAAGAGCCAGAGGTGCTGGCGATGGGCCACCACACCCAGTGGCCCATTCCCACCGATACTCTGCCCGTTCCGGCGCTCGCCTGGCCGCTGGCCGCCCTCTGGCTCGCCAGTCGCCAGCGCGATGCCTCCCCCTGGCAGCAGGCAACAGGCTTTCGGCTCGGCCCCACCCGCAGCTTCAGCGCAGCGGTGCGCATCGACGAGGAGGCCCGGGTGTTGACCCTCACCGAGCGAACCGGCGCCTTGCTCTGGCAGGGCGAGCAGATCCCCTTCGAGCTTGGGCCGGATCACATACGCCTGCAGCAGGACGGCAACTGGCTGCGCTACCCGCTGCAGTCCCTCGGCGAGGGCGACTATCTGCTGCAACTGGCGGGCAGACGCATCCGCTTCTCGGCCGATGATCAGCATCATCAACTGCACCATGATCACCAGGTGGGCGGCGCCGCCGGCATCCTGGCCCCCATGCACGGCATCGTCGTGGCGCTGCAGGTCGAGGCCGGCCAACCGGTCAGCAAGGGGCAGCCCCTGCTGGTGCTGGAGGCCATGAAGATGGAGCACGTCCTCAAAGCCGACCGGGATGGGGTGATCGAGGCGCTGCAGTGTCGCCAGGGTGAACAGGTGAGCCAGGGCGCCGTGCTGGTGCGCTTTGCCGAAGAGCAGACCGAGCAGGAGGTGCGCTCATGAACCGAGCACAGGAGAACCGGGACGACAAGGTCAGCCTGGTGGAGATGGGGCCGCGGGACGGCCTGCAGAATGAGGCCGCGACCCTCTCGCTGGTGCAGCGGCTGGAGCTCATCGCCCGGCTGGCCGAGAGCGGGCTGCAGCGCATCGAGGTGGGCGCCTTCGTCTCCCCCAAAAAGGTGCCGCAGATGGCGGATTCCGCCGCACTGTTCAACGCCCTGCCGCGCAAGGTTGCAACCCGTTACGGCGCCCTGGTGCCCAATCTGCAGGGGCTGCAGGCCGCCATCGCCGCCCGCGCCGACGAGATAGGCCTCTTTACCGCCTGCTCGGACGGCTTTACCCGGGCCAACATCGGCATCAGCGTGGAGGAGTCGCTGGTGCGCTTCGCTCCCCTGGTGCAGGAGGCACGCAGCCTCGGCATCAAGGTGCGCGGCTACCTCTCCACCGTCATCGCCTGTCCGTTCGACGGCCCGACCAGGCCCAAGCGGGTCGCCGCCATGGCCGAGCGACTGCTGGATCTGGGCTGCCACGAGATATCCCTCGGCGACACCATAGGCGTCGGCACCCCGGGCACGGTGGCCCCCATGCTGGATGCGGTGCTGCACGAGATCCCGGCCGGCCGGCTGGCGGTCCATTTTCACGACACCTATGGCCAGGGGCTGGCCAACCTGCTGCCGGCGCTGGAGCGTGGCATCCGCACCATCGACAGCTCGGTGGCCGGACTCGGCGGCTGCCCCTATGCCCCCGGCGCCTCCGGCAACGTCGCCTCGGAGGAGGTGGTCTATCTGCTGCACGGCCTTGGCATGAGCACAGGTGTCGATCTCGACAAGCTGGCCGCCACCGGCCAGTGGGTGAGCGAGCAGCTCGGCCGCCCCAACGGCTCGCGAGTCGGCCGGGCCCTGCATGCCAACGCCGAGCGGCTGCGCACGCGGCTGTGCCAACCATCTCCGCACTCATCCCCGCACTAAGGAGCCCCGCCATGCCCAACACCCTCGCCCACGGACTCGCCGGCAAGGAGGTGACCTACAGCATCTCCGAGCTGGCTCACGAGTTTGACATCACCCCGCGCACCATCCGCTACTACGAGGACGAGGGGCTCATCACCCCGACCCGGGAGGGGCAGACCCGCATCTACAGCCACAAGGACAAGATCCGCCTGAAATTGACCCTGCGCGGCAAACGCCTCGGCTTCAGCCTGGCGGAGATCCGCGAGCTGTTCGACATGTATGACACCGACCGCTCCAGCAAGACCCAGCTCAACTCCATGATCCAGCTCATCGAAACCAAGCGCCACTCCCTGCGCCAGCAGCTGGAGGATATCCAGATGGTGATGGCCGAGCTGGAGGCGGCCGAGCAGCGCTGCGTAAATTCCCTTAACGGCTTGAAAACTGGCGCAGATTAACCGAATCTGGGGTTATTTACCCCCTTCCGGGAGCCCCGATGAAACGCTGGTGCTGGTTGTTGCTGCTGCTCTGCTGCGGGGCATGGGGCCACCCTGTGATCCGGGTCGGCGGCTACCCCTATGCCCCCTTTGTGATCAAGGATGCGAACGACGGCTATCACGGGCTGACCCTGGATCTTATCGCCCAGCTCAACGACATCCAGCGGGACGTGCGTTTCGTCTTCGTGCCCACCTCCGCCACTCACCGCTACCAGGCGCTGGCCCTCGGTCGTTTCTCCCTGATCCTGTTTGAAGACATCCATTGGGACTGGCATGCCGATGAGGTGCTGATGACCCGTCCGCTGCTGCTGGGTGGGGAGATCTATGTTGCGCTCAAGGCGCCGGGGCGGGATCAAACTTTCTTTGATCATCTGGAGCAACGCCAGCTGATCGGGGTCAGCGGCTATCACTACGGCATCGCCGACTTCGACGCGACACAGGGCAACATGAAGCGACGCTTCAACATCACCCTGGTCAAGGACAACGTCAGCGCCCTGCAGGGGCTGTTCAAGGGGCGCGGCGAGGTGGCCATCATCAACCTCTCCTACCTCAACCAGTTCGAGAAAGAACAGCCGGAACAGGCCGCACGCCTGCTGCGATCGGACAAATGGGATCAGCAATACGCGCTGCGAGCCCTGCTCAGCCCGGATGGCAGGGTCTCGGTGCAGCAGCTGGAGCTGTGGCTGGATGCGCTTGAAAAGAGCGGAAAACTGGCAAGCCTCTGGACAAGGTACGGCGTACAGAATCAAGTGGCGCCATGATAATGACCTGAAAGTTTGTTACCCTATGCGCATCAATTGGAGACCCTCATGCCCAAGCCCCTGCGTGCCCGCCTGCTGCGCTACGCTCTCTACTTCTGCGCCGCCCTGCTCTGTTCTCTGCTCATTCTGTTATGGCAAGCCCCCGCCCTCACCCAGCGCCACCTGCCGGCCTGGCTGGCCAAACACTACGGTCTGCACCTGACCCTGGGGGAGATTGACGTCGGCCTGCGCCACCCCTCCCTCGCCATCGGCCCCACCACCCTGTTTGATGACCAGCAGCAGCCCCTCGTCGCCTTCGATCGCCTGCAGCTCACCCCCCTGATAGGGGAAAGCTGGCGCCAGCGCGCCCTGATCCTCGATGAGGCACTGCTGGTCAAGCCGACGGTCAATCTGGTGCGACTGGCGGATCGCGGCCAAGACGTTCGCTTCAACCTGACCGAGGCGCTGGCCAGCCTGCTCGCGCCGGGTGACGCCGCGACCACCGACAGCAGCGCCCCCCTGCTGGTGCAGATCAACCGGCTGGCGGCCGAGCAGGGTCACATCACCTATCAGGACAGCCGCAAGCAGAGCAGCCCCGGCTGGGAGCCCACCCTGACCCTGAGCGGGCTCGACCTGCAACTGCCACGCTTTTCCACCGCCCCGGGCCGCGCCAACCCTTTTGTGCTAGGAGCCACCCTCAACGAGCAGAGTCCGCTCAAGGCGAGCGGCGAGCTCGACATCATGAGCGGCGCCGGCAAGGGCAAGATCAGCCTCGGCAAACTGGCGCTCGCCCCCTTCGCCCCGCTCTGGGCCCCCTATCTCGATATCAAGCTTGCCAGGGGCGAGGCCAACGCCGAGCTTGCCTACCAGATAGCCGAGGGCAAGCAGGGGCTAGGTTGGCAACTCACCAAGGGCAAGCTGACCCTCAATGACTGGCAACTCCAGCGCCGCAAGGGCGGCGAATTTGCCCGCTTCAAGCAGCTGGCGCTGACCGGCATCGCGCTCGACGGCAGCAAGCAGGCGCTGCAGATCGACCGGGTGACACTCCAGGCGCCGGCCGTCAGTGCCGTGCTCGATGCCAACCAGCAGCTGGATCTGGCGACCCTGCTGATCCCGCAGCCGCCGGTCAAAACCAGTAAAGCCGCCAAACCGGCCACCCCGGCCAAACCCTGGCGCTGGAGCCTCAAGCAGACCCGCATCGAGCAGGGCCAGCTCAAGCTGACCGAATCGAGCAGCGGCAAGCCGCTGCTGCGCGAGCTCTCCGCCCTGACGCTGACCCTGGGTCCGCTGGGCAGCCAGAGCGGACAGCGCAGCCCGCTCACCTTGAGCGGGGCACTCAACAACCAGGCGAAACTGGACTTTGACGGCGACCTCGCCCTGGCGCCCTTCAGCCTCAACGGCGAGATCAAGCAACAGGGTCTGCCGCTCAGCTGGGCCCAGCCCTACCTGCAAGATCTGCTACGCATCAGTGTGCGCGATGGCCAGCTTGCCAGCCGCACCAAGCTGGCCCTGGCCACCGATGCCAAGGGGGCATTGAGCAAGCTGGAGCTGAGCGGCGGGCTCGACATCGATCGGCTCAACGTGCTGGATCGGGCCGACAACCAGCGCCTGCTGCAAATTGAGCAACTACAACTAAGCGGCCTGCACTACGACGGCATCAGCCAGCAGGTGAAGATCGACGACATCCTGCTGCGCAAACCCTTCGCCCGCATCGAGATCAACGAGGACAGGGTCACCAACGTGCAGCAACTGCTGCTGCCGCAACCGGCCACGGCCAAGCCCGCCAGCAGCGGCCCGGCCCCCCGCGTCAGCATCGCCCAGGTGCGCACCGAGCAGGGCAACCTGCGCTTTGCCGATCGCAGCCTGAGCCCGGAATTCGTGGTGGACATCGCCTCCCTCAGCGGCCAGAGTCGCCACATCAGCAATATCCCGGGCCAGCGCTCCGAGCTGGCCTTCAACGGCAAGGTGGACCGCTATGCCCCGGTAACCATTCGCGGCGGCACCAACCTGCTGATCGAGCAGCCGGTGCTGGACGTGGCCGTCACCTTCAACAACCTGGAGCTCACCACCTTCACCCCCTACTCCAGCACCTACGCCGGTTACGCCATCGACAAGGGCCAGCTCTCCATGAAGCTCAACTACCAGTTGCACGGCAACCGGCTGGAGGGGGACAACGACATCACCATCAAGAAGCTGCAGCTGGGGGAAAAGGTCAAGAGCGAGCAAGCCAAGGATCTGCCGCTGGGGCTGGCGGTTGCCCTGCTGAGCGATGCCAACGGCGTCATCCAGATGAACCTGAAAGTGAAGGGCAATCTGGATCAGCCTGACTTCAGCCTCGGCAACATCTTCTGGGACGTGCTTGGCAACACCCTGCGCAAGGCGGTCACCTCCCCCTTCTCGCTGCTCGCCTCCCTGGCGGGTGGCAGCGAGGATCTGGACGAGCTGCCCTTCCTGCCCGGTGAGCCGGATCTCACTCCCACTCAGCAGGAGAAGCTGACCAAGCTGGCACAAGCCCTCAAGGACAGACCCAAGCTCAGCATGAACATTCGCGGCAAGGTCAACTTCAACGAGGAGCGCCCCATACTGCAGCGCCAGAAGCTCGAACGGGTGCTGGCCAAGATCACCGGCAACCCGGTGGATCTCGATCTGCTGGAGCAGGACCCCGCCATGCAATCGGCACTGGCAGAGGCCTATGAGGCGCGCTTCAACGAAGATCTCGGGGATCTGGCCGATCGGCTGAAGCTCGATGAGGCGAGTCCGGCCCTGCGCGCCCATGCGGTGCTCCTGCTGCGGGATCAGCAGCTCATCACCGCCAAGTCCCTGCGCAATCTGGCCATGCGCCGTGCCCAGAACACCAAGGAGTTTCTGGTGGACCGCCAGGGGATCGCGCCGGAGCGGCTGTTTGTGCTGGACAGCCAGGTCAGGGAGGCCGACAAGGAGGCCAAGGTGGTACTGACCCTGGACGATTGAGCCGGTGACATCAGCAGGATGAGGGGGATGCTATTCCCCCCCTCTTCTTTGGGATTGAGCCCTTCTTTCGAGGGCTGTTGCCGAGCACATGCCCGCGTTCCTTCTTTCCCCCTTCATCCGGCCAGCCCTCTCGGCTATCCAGCAACAATCTGCGTCACTGCATAAGGCCAACTGCAGAACCCAAGCTCGCGTTCAACACTTTATCACCCCCATCCTGACCCCTTGTTTCAGATATCCACCTCGTCAGCTCACTCGCCCGGCGCAATGCCCCTTGCTCAACCATGCCGAAGCCGCGGACAGGCAGTCAGGTCGTTTGTATTGAACCGGTCATTGACGCCTCTTGTCTGATGGCATATGAGCGTATTTTTTGGCCTCAGGTGTGCTCAGGTTTGGCGATGAAAATATGGTAGACAGCGCGGCTCAGCCCATCGCCTCGAGCTGTATGAAACTTTCAGAAATGTTCCGCTCAATACAATTTATCAACCTTGTCCGCACCATTCATTCACCAGCCATCTACCTGGATCGCACGAATGGTCAGCCGGGTAAAAAAATCCGTTATTTTTTTACTGTTTCGTCCCTTCCACCTCTTGCCCGACGCCTAGAGCCTGCCTAAAATCGCGCGTCTTTTATCAACCCCCACCTCTATTTTTGGAGAACGCCACGTGAGCGAAAAATTGGCCAACCCTGCCCCTCTGGGTCTGATGGGTTTCGGTATGACCACCATTCTGCTGAACATCCATAACGCAGGTTTCTTCCCCATCAGCGCCATGATCCTGGCCATGGGCCTGTGCTATGGCGGTCTGGCCCAGATCATCGCCGGTATCATGGAGTACAAGCGCGGCAACACCTTCGGTGTGACTGCCTTCATCTCCTACGGCACCTTCTGGTGGAGCCTGGTGTTCCTGCTGGTGATGCCGACCATGGGTCTGGCCGAAGCCACTCCGCACGCCTACATGGGCTGGTACCTGCTGATGTGGGGCATGTTCACCCTGTTCATGCTGATCGGGACCGTCAACTACCCGCGCGTGAAGCAGTTCGTGTTCGCCTCCCTGACCGTGCTGTTCTTCCTGCTGGCCGCCCGTGACTTCACCGGCAGCACCCTGATCGGCACCATCGCCGGTTTCGAAGGCATCATCTGCGGCGCCAGCGCCATCTACCTGGCCATGGCCACCGTGCTGAACGAGCAGTTCGGTCGCACCGTGCTGCCGATCGGCGATCACAAGAAAGCCGCCGCCGTTCAGCTCAAAGCCGCTGCCTAAACACCCGGCCGACACAGCTGTCACGAAAAAGGCACCCCGCGGGGTGCCTTTTTGTTGGGCGCGATTTGCCAGGTTCACCCGGCTAGCCGTGAAACTCGGGCTCCCCCGCCAGCAGTCGGGTCGCCGGAAAACGCGTCACCGGCTGCTGGCCGAAGAAGCGGGTAAACTGCTCGTACACCGCCGGATAGGTGTCGCGCAGGCGCAGCGGATCGGTAAAAAAGCACTCGCTGCACACTGCCAAGAACTCGGCCGGGTGCGAGGCGGCGTAAGGGTCGATGGCGGTGGGTTCGTGGCGATCCAGCTGCGCCTGCATGGCATCGAATGCTGCCTGCAGCGCACTCGTCCACTGGCGCGGATCCATTCCTGCCGGCAGCGGCGGCGCCCCGTCGGCCTCCCCTCCCAGCATGTCGAGCTTGTGGGTCAGCTCGTGGATCACCAGATTGAAACCGTCCCAGTCCCCGTCCTGCTGCAGCTCGCTCCAGGCCAGTACCAGCGGCCCCTGGGGCCAGGATTCGCCGGCGTTCTCCTCTTCCACCTCTCTCACCAGACCGAACTCGTCCTGTACCTGCTGGCGGCGTACCACAGGTTCGGGGATCAGGATGATCTCGTGAAAGCCCCGATACCAGTCGAGCCCCAGATGGAGAATGGGCAGCACCGCCTGCAAGGCCAGCAC
This sequence comes from Aeromonas sp. 600276, assembly GCF_049175815.1. Lineage (NCBI taxonomy): Bacteria > Pseudomonadati > Pseudomonadota > Gammaproteobacteria > Aeromonadales > Aeromonadaceae > Aeromonas > Aeromonas sp. 600276. Next base: position 46,704 of record NZ_JAAKVU010000019.1, read on the forward strand.
CGCCTGCTGGCGGGGGGTAAGCGTCACCCCGAGCTGGGTGAGGGTCTTGCGGGCCAGCAGCTGCTGCGCCAACCCGATCAGGGTCTGCTCCTCCTCCCGGGAAAAGCCCTGCAAAATGGGCACTGCGGCTAGGGCCTGCTGCCACTCCAGGGCATCCGGCCCCTGCTCATCTTGCCGGGACGCACCACCAAACACACTTCGTAAGCGAGACCAGAACACACAGACTCCTCTTGCTGATCAGACTGTTTTCACAAACCGTTTCGGACACTCGACATACCCCTGAGCCAGATAGAAGCGATGGGCCCCTTCCCGCTTGAGGCTGCTGGAAAGCTCCAGCTGGCTGCAACCCCGCGCCTGTGCATGGCTCTCTGCCACGGCCAACAGGGCGGCCCCCACGCCGCTTCCCCTTGCACCCTCATCGACAACCAGCGCCGAGATCAGGCCCCACTCTGGTGCAACGTGCAGCGGGTTCAGGCAGTGCCACACCAAGACGCCTGCGATCCCCTCATCGAGGCAGGCCACCAGCACCTCGCGGGCCGGATCCGGCGTCAGCCAGCGGTCTTCCAGCTCCTGTAGGCTGACCGGGTAGCCCAGCTGGCCGAGCAAGTCGGCCATGGCGGCCACATCCCCGGCGCAGGCCGGGCGGATCACCGCCGTCTCTCTCTCTGTTTGCATCCTTGGCCTCGATTTTGCTCTGCTTCTCCCCCACGGGCATGCCGATGAAAGAGGAGATGATACCGGGTTGACACCGCATTTTGTCCAACCACATCACGATTTGTTAATGTCAATTCACAAATTAACAAGGTGACAACATATTTCGCTAGGAAGCCCTTGCACAAATCGATATGTTAAAACCCGCGGACTGGCCAGTGGAAACTTCCGCCACCGACCGGTCCCCAATCATAACGAGTGACTCCAGGGTCACCTGAAATTTAAGGGAGCGGGGCAGAGACCCCGCCAACAAGACAGCACAACAAAGGAGTTGTTGTACATGAATGAGATCGTCAATGCCATCAATGGTGTGATTTGGAGCCCTGCGCTCATCTACCTGTGTCTGGGGGTAGGCCTCTACTTCTCCCTGCGCAGCCGCTTTTTGCAACTGCGTCACATCAAGGAGATGATCCGCTTGATGTTTGATGGCAAGAGCACGGATGCGGGGGTCTCCTCCTTCCAGGCGCTGGCCATGACCCTGGCCGGTCGCGTCGGCACCGGCAACATCGCCGGGGTCGCCACCGCCATCACCTTCGGTGGCCCGGGCGCCCTGTTCTGGATGTGGATGGTAGCCTTCCTCGGCGCCAGCTCCGCCTTCGTGGAGTCCACCCTGGGTCAGGTCTACAAGGAGAAGATCAACGGCGAATACCGCGGCGGCCCGGCCTTCTACATCGAGAAAGGGCTCGGCATGAAGTGGTACGCCTGGACCTTCGCCATTGCCACCGTGTTTGCCTGCGGCGTGCTGCTGCCAGGGGTGCAGGCCAACTCCATCGGCGCCAGCCTGCAAAACGCGTTTGATATCGATCCGAACGTCACCGCCGCCGCTCTGGCACTGCTGCTCGGCTTCATCATCTTCGGCGGCGTCAAGCGTATAGCCAGCTTCGCCAGTACCGTGGTGCCCTTCATGGCGCTGGGCTACATCATCGTCGCCTGCGTCATCATCGCCCTCAACATCCATGCGCTGCCGGGCGTGATCCTGCTGATCTGGAAGAGCGCGTTCGGGATGGATGCCGGCTTCGGTGCCATTCTGGGTCTGGCCATCATGTGGGGGGTCAAACGCGGGGTCTACTCCAACGAAGCAGGCCAGGGTACCGGTCCGCACGCCTCCTCCGCCGCCGCGGTAAGCCACCCGGCCAAGCAGGGCCTGGTGCAGGCGTTCTCCGTCTACATCGACACCCTGTTCGTCTGCTCCGCCACCGGCTTCATGCTGCTCATCACCGGCCTCTACAACGTGCAGGGGCCGGATGGCGCGGCCCTCTACACCGGCATTGCCGGCGTGGCTGCGGGCCCGGGCTATGTGCAGACCGCCATGGAGAGCATGATGCCTGGCTTTGGCAGCATGTTCGTGGCCATCGCGCTGTTCTTCTTCGCGTTCACCACCATCGTTGCCTACTACTACATCGCCGAGACCAACATCGCCTACATCAACCGCAAGATGAATCGCCCCTGGCTCACCTTCCTGCTGAAGATTGCCCTGATGGCCGCCACTGTCTACGGCACCGTCAAGACGGCCGATCTGGCCTGGGGCATGGGTGACATCGGGGTCGGCCTGATGGCCTGGCTCAACATCATCGCCATCCTGCTGCTGCAAAAGACCGCCTTCACCTGTCTGAAAGACTACGAGGCCCAGCAGGCCCAGGGGCTGGATCCGGTGTTCCACCCGGAGAAGCTCGGCATCAAGAACGCCGACTACTGGTCTGGTCACCGCTCCGAAGACAACCTGGAACAGGAGAAATCCGGTCACTCGTTCGAGCCGGATCAGGATCGCAAGATCTCCTGATCGCGCACCACTCCCCAATAAAAATGGCAGCCTCAGCTGCCATTTTTTGTTTATCCCTGCCTCTCAGAGCGCGTTGCGGCGCGGCCCGAACGGCAGGCGCCAGCGAAACAGGCTGTTGAGGGTGGCGCGCCACTGGTTGGGGCGTCCCAGGATCTGCTTTTGCAACCGGGTCTCTTCTTTGAGCATCGCCTCGTCGCTGCGGGCCCAGGCCTGGTTGTAGAGCTGCTTGATCCCCGCCAGCGCGTCGGGGGACTTGGTGATGAGGGTCCTCGCGAACTCCCGCGCCTGGGCCAGCGGATCGTCGCAGACCCGGCTCACCAGCCCGAGGGACTTGGCCTCCGGCGCCGCCAGCTCGCGTCCGCTCATGGCCAGCTCCATGGCGGTGTCCACCCCCATCAGATTGCGCAGGGTGACGCTGCCGCTCATGTCGGGGATGATGCCCCACTTGATCTCCATCACCGAGAAGCGGCAATCGGGGGTGCTGAACCTAAAGTCGGCGCCAAGGGCGATCTGCAGCCCGCCGCCAAAACAGACCCCCTGGGTCACGGCGATCACCGGCACCGGCAGTTGATGCCAGCCATAGGCCACCCGCTGGGCCAGGTTGGTGGCTTCGTCCGCCTCGCGTTTTAAAATCTCGAGCGCCGCCACCGGCTGCTTGAGCATGGATTTCACATCCAACCCGGCGCAAAAGGCCCGCCCCTCTCCATGCAGGATCACCGCCCGCAACCCCTTGTGCTGGCGCAACTGCTCGAGCACCTCGTCGATGGCGCTGAACATGGCCCTGTCCAGCGCATTGAGCTTGTCACCCCGCGCCAGCATCACCTCGGCGATGCCGTCCCGGATCTCGCATTTGACCCTTGGTTTTTCCATTTTCCCCTGTCCTCTCCTGAGCTCACACTGGTCATACCACCACGTTATCAGAGTGTTATCATCAGGTACAGCGGCCCATGGGATCGGCTGGCCGTGCGACTAAAGTCGGCTGGCCGGCAGCACGCCGCTTTGTCAGACTGATTTGACGCCACCGGCCAAGGATTGCCATGACCACTCTGTTCAACTTTGCCCGTCCGCCGTTTGACTGCCTGAGCGAGCCTGAGCGCCAACAACTGGGGCAGGCCCTCTCCATCTGCTACTTTCGCGCCGGCCAGCCTGTGCTCAAGGCGGGCGATGTGCCCCCCGGCCTCTACCTCGTCATCAAGGGGGCGGTGGAGGAGTCGACCCCCCACCATCAGTTCGGCGACTACGGCGAGGGGGACATGTTCGACGTGCGCGCCCAGTTCGACGGCCACTGTCGCCACCAGTTCAACGCGCTGGAAGATCTGCTCTGCCAGCTGATCCCCCGCGATACCTTCCTGGCCTTGTGTGAAGGCAACGACGCCTTCACCCGCTACTTCACCGCCAGCCTAGCACAGCGACAGCAGCTGCAGGAGCAGCGCGCCCAGCTGGGCCAGAAGAATCTGGCAGAATTCATCCTGACCCGCATCGAACCCGGCCATCTGCAGCCGGCGCTCATCGTCGACAGCCGCCTGTCGCTCCTGGCCGCCACCGAGGCCATGGTGGCCAGGGGCACCGACTGCCTGCTCTACCCCGCCACGGACGGCAGTCTGAGCCTGGCAACCCGCAAGACCCTGCTGCACGCCCTGACCCTCAAAGGATTGCCGCTGACGGCGCCGCTGGCAGTGCTGACCCCCACCCCGCTGATCGGGCTGGCCCAGGGCAGCTATCTGTTCGATGCCCTGTTGCTGATGACCCGCCACCGCATCAAGCGGCTGGTTGTCTGGCAGGGACAGGAGGTGGCGGGGATCCTGCACCTGACCCAGGTGCTCGGCCTCTTCTCCACCCACTCTCACGTGCTGACCCTGCGCATCGCCCGCGCCGACACCCTGCCGGCGCTGGAGGCGGTGGCCCGTGAACAGCAGCAGCTGACCCGCTCCCTGTTCGCCCAGGGGATCCACACCGCCTTCTTGATGAAGCTCATCGCCACCATCAACGAGCAGCTGATCGCCAAGGCCTTCGCGCTGGTGATCCCGCCCGAGGTGCAGGAGCGGGTCTGCCTGCTGATGCTGGGCTCGGAGGGGCGCGGCGAGCAGATCCTCAAAACCGATCAGGACAATGCCCTGATCCTGCCCGCCGACCTGTCCTGGCCCACCCAGCAGGCCGATCTGGCCGCCTTCAGCGAGCTGCTAGCCAGGCTCGGCTACCCGCCCTGCCCCGGCCGAGTGATGGTCAACAACCCCGCCTGGGTCAAACCCCTCGACGGCTGGCTGCAGGAGATCGAGCGGGCCTGCGTCGAAGCCAGGGAAGAGGATCTGCTCTGGCTCGCCACCCTGGCCGACGCCCACCCCATCGCGGGCGATCGCGCCCTTCTTCCCCCCGTTGCCCGCAAGTTGCGCGAGCAGCTGGCCGAGCGGGGAGATCTGCTGGCGGAGATGGTGCGGCCGGCGGTCGCCTTTCACGCCCCCCTCACCCTGTTTGGCCGGCTGGAGCGGGCACCGGAGGGGCTGGATCTGAAACGTGGCGGCCTCTTCCCGCTGGTGCACGGCATCCGCATGCTGGCGCTGGAAGCTACCATCCTGGAAACTTCCACCCTGGGGCGGATCGAGGCGCTGGTGACGGCAGAGCGGCTCAGCGCCAGCTTTGGCGCCGATCTGGCGGAGGCGTTCAGACTGTTCGTGCGGCTCAGGTTGCGCAGCCAGCTCAAGGAGGGGGAGAGCCGGGTGCAGGTCAATGATCTCAGCCATGGCGAGCGGGACCTGCTGCGCCAGGCGCTGCATCAGGTGAAGAAATTCCAGCAGTGGCTCACCTTGCACTTTCGTCTGAGACAATAGCGTGTTGAGCCGCCTGCGTCGTCACTGGCTTGGCCACCGCTTTCACACCTCGGCGTTCGCCCCGCTCTTTGCCGCCCCCCCGGCCGATGAATGGGTGGCCCTTGACTTCGAGACCACCAGCCTGGATCCCGACCGGGCCGAGATCGTCGCCATCGGGGCGGTGCGCATTCGGGGCAACCGGCTGCTGACCGGCGAAGCGCTCTCCCTGCGGGTGTTGCCACCCGGCGGCCTCACCGCCGAGTCGGTGGTGATCCACGGTCTGCGCCATCAGGATCTGCAACAGGGCATGGAGCTGGAAGCCGCGCTGCATCAGCTGCTTGCCTTCATCGGCCCCCGTGAACTGGTGGGGTATCACATCGCCTATGATCTGCGCATCCTCAACCTGGCCTGCCGCAAGTTGTGGGGGTTGACCCTGGCACAGAGGGGCATAGAAGTGAGCCGGCTCTATCACGATCACCTCTATCGCCGCTATCCTGAGGCCGTCATCGATCTTCATCTCGCGGCGATCTGCCGCCATCTGGCGCTTCCCCCCCTGCCCGCCCACGACGCCCTGAGCGATGCCATCACCGCGGCCCTCATCTTCCTGCGCCTGCATCAGGGCGGGCCACTGGCTTATCCCAAAGTCTAATTGTCCACAAATAACATTTGATTCACATTTTGATTACATGGGCGGCTTAGGCTGCCCGGTAGGGAACCCCCTCATCCACCGCTGACACTCAACGTCATGGAGCACTGCAATGGAACAGCAACCTTATCTTCGGATCCAGCAAGATCCCAACTTCCAGGCGCTGGTCGCCAAGCGCCAGCGCTTCGCCTGGTCCCTCTCCATCCTGATGCTGGGGCTCTACCTGGCGTTCATCCTGCTCATCGCCTTTGCCCCCGGCTGGCTTGGCACCCCCTTGAGCGAAGGATCTTCCGTCACCCGCGGCATCCCGGTCGGAATAGGTCTCATCCTGTCCGCCTTCGTGCTGACCGGTGTCTACGTGTTTCGGGCCAACGGCGAGTTTGACGAACTGAACCAGAAGATCCTCAAGGGAGTGAAATCATGAAAGGCAAGTTCCTGCTGCTGCCGGCCCTGCTGGCATCGTTCCCCCTGCTGGCAGCCGATGCGCTGACCGGCGAAGTGCATCGCCAGCCCCTCAACATCCCGGCCATCATCATGTTCGTGGTCTTCGTGGCGGCCACCCTGTTCATCACCTACTGGGCCTCCAAGCGCAACCGCTCGGCCGCCGACTACTACGCCGCCGGCGGGCGCATCACCGGCTTCCAGAACGGTCTGGCCATCGCCGGTGACTACATGTCTGCCGCCTCCTTCCTCGGCATCTCGGCGCTGGTCTACACCTCCGGCTACGACGGTCTTATCTACTCCATCGGCTTTCTGGTGGGCTGGCCCATCATCCTGTTCCTGATCGCGGAGCGGCTGCGCAACCTCGGCAAGTACACCTTTGCCGACGTGGCCTCCTATCGCCTCAAACAGACCGAGGTGCGCACTCTCTCCGCCAGCGGCTCGCTGGTGGTGGTCGCCCTCTACCTGATCGCCCAGATGGTCGGTGCCGGCAAGCTGATCGAGCTGCTGTTCGGCCTGCAATACCACGTGGCCGTGGTGCTGGTCGGCATCCTAATGGTGCTCTACGTGCTGTTTGGCGGCATGCTGGCCACCACCTGGGTGCAGATCATCAAGGCGGTGATGCTGCTCTCCGGTGCCAGCTTCATGGCCATCATGGTGATGAAGTCGGTCAACTTCGACATCGGCACCCTGTTCAGTGAAGCGGTCAAGGTGCACGAGAAGGGCATCGCCATCATGAGCCCGGGCGGCCTGGTCGCCGATCCCATCTCCGCCATCTCGCTGGGTCTCGCCCTGATGTTCGGTACCGCCGGCCTGCCCCACATCCTGATGCGCTTCTTCACCGTGAGTGACGCCAAAGAGGCCCGCAAGTCGGTGTTCTATGCCACCGGCTTCATCGGCTACTTCTATATCCTCACCTTCATCATCGGCTTTGGCGCCATCCTGCTGGTCAGCACCAACCCCGACTTCAAGGATGCCACCGGCGCCCTGCTGGGCGGCACCAACATGGCTGCCATTCACCTGGCCGATGCGGTGGGTGGCAGCCTGTTCCTGGGCTTCATCTCCGCCGTGGCGTTTGCCACCATACTGGCGGTAGTGGCCGGGCTGACCCTGGCCGGCGCCTCTGCGGTCTCCCACGACCTCTATGCCAGCGTCATCAAGAAGGGCAAGGCCAACGAAGCCGACGAGCTGCGCGTCTCCAAGCTCACCACCATAGTGCTGGGTGTGGTGGCCATCGGGCTGGGCATCCTGTTCGAGAAGCAGAACATCGCCTTCATGGTGGGACTGGCCTTCTCCATCGCCGCCAGCTGCAACTTCCCGGTGCTGTTCCTCTCCATGTTCTGGTCACGCCTGACCACCCGCGGCGCCGTCTATGGCGGCTGGCTGGGGCTGGTGAGTGCAGTCAGCCTGATGATCCTGGGCCCGACCGTGTGGGTCAAGGTGCTGGGGCACGCCCAGGCCATCTTCCCCTACGAGTACCCTGCCCTCTTCTCCATGGGGCTGGCGTTTGTCGGGATCTGGTTCTTCTCGGTGACCGACAAGTCACAAAATGCCGCCGACGAGCACGCCAAGTTCTTCCCGCAGTTCGTTCGCTCCCAGACCGGGCTTGGCGCTGCCAGCGCCAGCTCCCACTGAGCCTTCCATTGACAGTTGCAAGCCGGCCTCAGGGCCGGCTTTTTTCATGTCGACAGGCTACGGTTAGCGCCCGTTGCAGTCCGATCGATGCGGCCATGGCCGCCAGGGTACGCGAGTGCCCAGCACCACCATCCAAATCCCCCCTGCAATAGACCCGGATCACAGTTCTTGCTAAAACTTTCGGGGGATCTGTGCCATAATGCGCGCCATTTGACAGATCAACCGGGACATTCCAGTGCTTTCAAGCAACAACATCACCATGCAGTTCGGCGCCAAGCCGCTGTTTGAGAACATCAGCGTCAAGTTTGGCGGCGGCAACCGCTACGGCCTCATCGGCGCCAACGGCTGTGGCAAGTCCACCTTCATGAAGATCCTCGGCGGCGATCTGGAGCCCACTGGCGGCAATGTGAGCCTGGACGTCAACGAGCGGATCGGTAAGCTGCGTCAGGATCAGTTCGCCTACGAAGAGATGCGCGTGCTGGACGTGGTCATGATGGGTCACACCGAGCTGTGGGCCGCCATCGCCGAGCGCGATGCCATCTACGCCAATCTGGAAGCGACCGACGACGACTATATGAAGGCCGCCGAGCTGGAAGGCCTGGTCGCCGAGTATGACGGCTATACCGCCGAAGCGCGCGCAGGCGAGCTGTTGCTGGGTGCCGGCATTCCCATCGAGCAGCACAACGGCCCGATGAGCGAAGTGGCGCCGGGCTGGAAACTGCGGGTGCTGCTGGCACAGGCGCTGTTCTCCAACCCTGACATCCTGCTGCTGGACGAACCGACCAACAACCTGGACATCAACACCATTCGCTGGCTGGAGCAGGTGCTCAACGATCGCGAGAGCACCATGATCATCATCTCTCACGACCGTCACTTCCTGAACTCCGTCTGCACCCACATGGCGGATCTGGACTACGGCGAGCTGCGCGTCTACCCGGGCAACTACGACGAATACATGACCGCCGCTACCCAGGCCCGTGAACGCCTGTTGGCCGACAACGCCAAGAAGAAGGCCCAGATCGCCGATCTGCAATCCTTCGTCTCCCGTTTCAGCGCCAACGCCTCCAAGTCCAGCCAGGCCACCTCTCGCCTCAAGCAGATCGACAAGATCAAGATTGAGGAAGTGAAGGTCTCCAGCCGTCAGAACCCCTTCATCCGCTTCGAGCAGGAGAAGAAGCTCTACCGCAACATCCTGGAGATCGAAGGCGTTTCCAAGGGTTATGGCGACGGTCCCCTGTTCAAGGGCCTCAACATGATGCTGGAAGTGGGCGAGAAGGTCGCCATTCTGGGTACCAACGGGATCGGTAAATCCACCCTGATCAAGACGCTCGTTGGGGCACTGGCACCGGATACCGGCACCATCAAGTGGTCCGAAAACGCCCAGATCGGCTACTACGCCCAGGATCACGCCGAGGACTTCGACACCGACCTCAACGTGTTCGACTGGATGGCCCAGTGGAAACAGGAGAACGAAGACGAGCAGGCCGTACGCTCCGTGCTGGGCCGTCTGCTGTTCTCCCAGGACGACATCAAGAAGCCGGTCAAGGTGCTCTCCGGTGGTGAACAGGGCCGCATGCTATTCGGCAAGCTGATGATGCAGCGCCCCAACATCCTGATCATGGATGAACCGACCAACCACCTGGACATGGAATCCATCGAATCCTTGAACCTGGCGCTGGAGATGTACAAGGGCACCCTGATCTTCGTCTCCCACGACCGTGAGTTTGTCTCCTCCCTGGCGACCCGCATCCTGGAGCTGACCGAAAACGGCATCCGCGATTTCGGCGGCACCTACGAGGATTACCTGCGTACCCAGGGCGTGGTGTAACCCCCCTGCCCGCATATCCCGTCAATGAAAACCGGCACCTGAGTGCCGGTTTTTTTATGCCTGTTGGCAAGACTCCCTGCCTTGGAATGCAGACCAGAAGAGCCAAGGGTTCGGCTCCCGCAACTGACCTTCCGCCAGGCAGCTTATCTTCGGCCAGAAGGAGCAGCACATCCCGCCCCTTCTGCCGCGTGCAGATAAAAAAACGGCCCCATCAAGGGGCCGTTCTCATATCGACTGGGATCGGTTCGACTTATTCGACCGTGGCTTCCACGTCGGTGAAGTACTCAATCTTGGCAGACTTGCGCAGCTCGTCGATGAGAGACTTGTAGCTCACCTGAGCCTTGCCCTGACCCAGCTGGCCTTGCAGCAGCTTGGCCATGCCGGACGGCTCCTTGGCGACGGTCACCTTGTCCAGGGCCACCACCACGCGGTCGCCATTGGCTTCGGTCACCAGCTCGACGCTCGGCTTGCCATCGACCGGATGAGGCATACGGAAGGCCTGTGCCACTAGGTTCTGATCCAGATCCTGGGCGAAACGGGCGACGCCATCGTGGCTCTCCACCTTCAGACCCAGTGCAGTCAGCTCGGGCTGGATGTTCTCGCCGGCCTTGAGCTTGTCCAGCAGACCCTGCGCCTTGCCACGGGCCACTTCACTGGCCTTGTCGTGCTTGATGGCGGCAATCACCTGCTCTTTCACCTCCGCCAGCGGCTTGGCCGCTTTCGGCTGGTGACCGGTGATGTGCATCACCAGCGCCTTGCCGTCAGCCAGTTCGATCACGTCGGAGTTGGTGTTGTCATCGCGCAGCTGCTCGGAGAAGGCCGCAGAGAGCGCCTTGGGATCATTGAGCGGTGCCGGGGCATCAGCCTGGCTGAAGTAACCGGTGGACTGCACCTTGAGGCCCATGGTCTCGGCGGTCAAGTCCAGCGAGTCCGGGTTCTCGAAGCTGCTGTCGGCCATCTTCTGCTGCTCGGCAAAGAACAGCTCCTTGGCCTTGTCGCTCTGCAGACGGCTGATGGTCTCTGCCTTCACATCGGCAAACGGCTTGGTCTGGGCCGGTTCAACCCCCAGCAGCTTGATGACGTGGAAGCCGAACGGGCTCTTGACGACGGCGGAGAGATCGCCGGCCTTGGCCAGGGCAAATGCCGCCTTCTCGAAGGCCGGATCCATCACCCCTTTCTCGAACCAGTCCAGCTCGCCGCCCTTCTTGGCGGAGAAGGTATCGGAGGAGTCGGCCTTGGCCAGCGCGGTGAAGTCGTCACCCGCCTTGGCTTTCGCCAGTACGGCTTCAGCCTTCTGCTCGGCGGCTTTCTCGTCCTTGCCAAACGGGATCAGGATATGAGCCACGCGGCGACGCTCGGCACGCTGGAACAGATCCTGGTGCTGATCGTAGTAGTCCTGGGCATCCTGCTCGCTCACCTTGACGTCTTTGCCAAGGGTGGCGGCGTCCAGCAGCAGATAGTCGACCTTGACCTGCTCGTCGTTCATGAAGCGGTTGCTGTTGGCCTTGTAGTACTGCTCCACCTCTTCATCGGAGACTTTCACGTCCCCCAGATAGGCGGAGGCGGCCAGGCGCACCAGACGCAGATCGCGAGTCTGGTTGTAGAGCTTGTCCAGTTGCTCGGCTTCACCCTTGAGCGCAAATTCGGTGCCCAGCAGGGCGCCCATCAGTTGCTGACGCACCATGTCCTGGCGCAGGGAGTCACGGAACATCTCGGGGGTCATGCCGGCACGGCGGATCAGCTGCAGGTAGCGATCGTTGTTGAACTTGCCCTCTTCGGCAAACTCGGGCATGGCGACGATGGCCTGCTTGATCTGCTCATCGCTGACCCGCAGACCCAGTTCACGGGCCTTGCTGTCAAAGAGGGCCTGATCGATCAGACGGTCCAGTACGCCGCGACGGAACTGCTTCATGTAATCGGGATTGGCGGCCAGCTGATTGAAGGACTCCCCCATTTGGGACTCCATGCGGGCGCGCTCGTTGCGGTAGGCATTTTCCAGTGCCGCGGCAGTGATATCCGTGCCGTTGACGGTGGCGGGGGCGGTACGGGCCGGACCGTTCAGATAGCTACCTACACCGGCCAAGGCAAAGGAGAGGATGATCAGGCCCAAGATAACCTTGGCCACCTTGCCCTGCGCCCCTTCGCGTAGTTTATCCAACATCATGTTTGTACTTATGCTCCCGAACTCGATGGGCGTAAATAATGAAAAGGCGCACCGATTGCGATGCGCCTTGGTCAATCAGTATGAGGGAGAGCCCTCTCACTTGTCTGGTCTGTGACCAAGGACGGTAGCCGATGTAGAATCAGCGCCCGGCTTAGTTGACCGCGTCTTTCAGGGCCTTACCGGCTTTGAAGGCAGGAACTTTACCGGCGGCGATTTCGATGGTCGCGCCAGTTTGCGGGTTACGGCCAGAACGGGCAGCACGTTCGCGCACGGCGAAAGTACCGAAACCAACCAGAGCAACCTGGTCACCCTCTTTCAGAGCTTCACCGACGGCGTCAATGAAAGCATCCAGCGCACGGCCAGCAGCGGCTTTGGAGATATCAGCACCGTCTGCAATCTTGTCAATCAGTTGAGATTTATTCACTCTTATATTCCCCTTTTATCGAACATCGCTGCGGCGCCGATTTCCCTGGCCACAACAAGTGGAGGTTTTATAGCAAGCCTCCTGATCAGTTGCAAGTGACAATCTGGCGCAAACCCGCGCCACATCACGCCTTGCGACTCATCATGAGTTCCCGATCGGTGGTCAAGGCTACTTCCGTTATCCGGAGCATGCAAGCCTTAACCACCGCCCGAATGCGCCAAATTTGCGGCGCATCAACATTTATACGACAGAAACGCGCTCAAACCCTTGCGGATTGTCCTGCAACGCCAGTTCCAGCACCTCATCAATCCAGCGAACCGGATGAATTTCAAGGTCTTGTTTGACGTTGTCCGGGATCTCCTCGAGGTCCCGCTCGTTCTCTTTCGGGATCAGCACACGCTTGATGCCACCACGATGAGCCGCCAGCAGCTTCTCTTTGAGACCGCCGATGGGCAGCACTTCGCCGCGCAAGGTGATTTCCCCCGTCATGGCCACATCAGCACGAACCGGATTACCGGTCAAGCTGGAGACCAGGGCGGTACACATGGCGATACCGGCGCTAGGACCGTCTTTGGGGGTGGCCCCTTCCGGTACGTGCACGTGGATGTCGCGCTTCTCGTAGAAGTCGGCATTGATGCGCAGCTTCTCGGCACGGGCCCGCACCACCGTCATGGCGGCCTGGATGGACTCCTGCATCACGTCACCGAGGGAGCCTGTGTAGGTGAGCTTGCCCTTGCCCGGCATGTTGGTGGTCTCGATGGTGAGCAGATCGCCCCCCACTTCAGTCCACGCCAGACCACAGACCTGACCCACCTGGTTCTGGTCGGTCGCCTTGCCGTAGTCGAAGCGCTGTACCCCGAGGAACTCCTTGAGGTTGGCCTGATTGACCTGAACATGCTTGATGCTCTTGTCCAGCAGGATGCGCTTGACCGCTTTGCGACAAATCTTGGAGATCTCGCGCTCCAGGCTACGCACCCCCGCCTCGCGGGTGTAGTAGCGGATCACCCCGACCAGGGCGGAATCCTCGATGGTGATCTCGGACTCTTTCAGGCCGTTGCGCTGGATCTGCTTGGAGACCAGGTGCTGCTTGGCGATGTTGAGCTTCTCGTCTTCGGTGTAACCGGACAGACGGATCACTTCCATCCGGTCCAGCAGTGGACCCGGGATGTTCATGGAGTTGGAGGTGGCCACGAACATCACGTCCGACAGGTCATAATCCACTTCCAGGTAGTGATCGTTGAAGCTGTTGTTCTGCTCGGGATCCAGCACTTCCAGCAGGGCGGAGGCGGGATCGCCGCGCATGTCCGAGCTCATCTTGTCGATCTCGTCGAGCAGGAACAGCGGGTTCTTCACGCCGACTTTGGCCATCTTCTGGATGAGTTTGCCGGGCATGGAACCGATGTAGGTACGACGATGACCGCGGATCTCCGCCTCGTCACGCACGCCGCCGAGCGCCATGCGCACATATTTGCGACCGGTGGCCTTGGCGATGGACTGACCGAGCGAGGTCTTGCCCACACCGGGAGGCCCAACCAGACAGAGGATGGGGCCCTTGAGCTTGTTGACCCGCGCCTGCACCGCCAGATACTCGAGGATGCGATCCTTGACCTTCTCCAGGCCATAGTGATCGGCATCCAGCACATCTTGCGCCTTGCCCAGGTCTTTCTTGACCTTGGAACGCGCCTTCCACGGCACCTGCACCATCCAGTCGACGTAGCTGCGCACCACGGTGGCTTCCGCCGACATGGGGGACATCATCTTCAGCTTGGCAAGCTCGGCCTGCGCCTTCTCACGGGCATCTTCCGGCATGCCGGCCTCTTCAATCTTGCGATTGAGGGCCTCGAACTCATCCGGGCTGTCTTCCAGCTCACCCAGCTCTTTCTGGATGGCCTTCATCTGCTCGTTGAGATAGTACTCGCGCTGGCTCTTCTCCATCTGCTTCTTGACCCGGGAGCGGATGCGCTTCTCGACCTGCAGCAGGTCGATCTCCGACTCCATCATGGCCATCAGAAACTCGATGCGCTCGGACACAGAGGCGATTTCCAGCACCTTCTGCTTGTCTTCGAGTTTGAGCGGCATGTGGGCAGCCATGGTATCGGCCAGGCGCGCCGCGTCGTCGATCGCCGAAATCGAGGTGAGCACCTCGGGCGGGATCTTCTTGTTGAGCTTGATGTAACCTTCAAACTGACCGATGGCAGAACGTACCAGCACGTCCTGGTCCTTCTCGTCGATCGCCTTGGAGGCGATGTACTGCGCCTCGCCAACGAAGAAGTCCCGGTCGTCGATCATCCGCTCAAGGCGGGCACGCTGGCCCCCTTCCACCAGCACCTTGACGGTGCCGTCGGGCAGCTTGAGCATCTGCAGAATATTGGCCACTGTCCCGACGGAGAAGATCTCCTCCACCGTCGGCTCATCGGTTGACGCATCCTTCTGGGCCACCAGCAGAACTTTCTTGTCCTGCTCCATGGCCGCTTCCAGACAGCGAATGGATTTTTCCCGCCCCACAAAGAGTGGAATGACCATGTGGGGATAAACCACCACGTCACGAAGAGGCAGGACGGGAATCTCGATGCGTTCTGAACGCTCTAGGTTCATATATGTCCTCTCGGCTTGTTATACCGTTGGCAAAGCGCTTGGCTGAGTATATGGGGGCGCTTAGATGAGATTCAATCGCCGAAACCGCAAAAAGCATGAAAGGGGCAAAAAGCCCCTTTCATTTGATTAAAAATCAGACATTTACTCTGATGCGGCGGCCTGGGTCTCGGGATTTTCGTAGATCATCAAGGGCGCGGAGTCCCCCTTGATCACGGTCTCGTCGATCACCACCTTGCTGACACCGTCCAGCGACGGCAGGTCATACATGGTATCCAGCAGCACGGCTTCCACGATGGAACGTAGACCGCGAGCGCCGGTTTTGCGCTCCATCGCCTTGCGGGCAATGGCGTTCAAGGCGTCGTCACGGAACTCCAGCTCCACCCCTTCCAGATCGAACAGCGCGGCATACTGCTTGGTCAGCGCGTTCTTCGGCTCTTTCAGGATCTGGATGAGGGCAGCCTCGTCCAGCTCGGTCAGGGTCGCGACCACCGGCAGACGACCGATGAACTCGGGGATCAGACCGTATTTGATCAGATCTTCCGGCTCCACCTTGGCAAAGCTCTCGCTCAGGGTCGCCTTGGCGCTCTTGGACTTGACCTCGGCACCAAAGCCGATGCCGGTGCCCTTGACGGAGCGCTGCTCGATCACCTTGTCCAGACCGGCAAAGGCGCCACCGCAGATGAACAGGATCTTGGAGGTATCGACCTGCAAGAATTCCTGCTGCGGGTGCTTGCGACCACCTTGCGGCGGCACGGAAGCGATGGTCCCTTCGATCAGCTTGAGCAGGGCCTGCTGTACCCCTTCCCCGGAGACGTCGCGGGTGATGGAGGGGTTGTCCGACTTGCGGGAGATCTTGTCGATCTCGTCGATGTAGACGATGCCGCGCTGGGCCTTCTCCACGTCGTAGTCGCACTTTTGCAGCAGCTTCTGGATGATGTTCTCCACGTCCTCGCCCACGTAACCGGCTTCGGTCAATGTGGTGGCGTCGGCCATGGTGAACGGCACATCCAGCAGACGAGCCAGGGTTTCGGCCAGCAGGGTCTTGCCGCTGCCGGTCGGACCGATCAGCAGGATGTTGGATTTGCCCAGCTCCACACCACCGGACTCGCTGCCGCTGCGCAGCCGCTTGTAGTGGTTGTAGACGGCCACCGCCAGCACCTTCTTGGCGTACTCCTGCCCGATCACATAGTCATCCAGATGAGCGCGGATTTCATGAGGGGTCGGCAGCTCGCTACCATCGCGCTTGGGCGAGATCTCGCGGATCTCCTCGCGGATGATGTCGTTGCACAGCTCGACACACTCATCACATATGTAGACGGAAGGGCCAGCGATCAGCTTGCGCACTTCATGCTGGCTTTTGCCGCAAAAAGAGCAGTAGAGCAGCTTATCACCCTCACCCTTGCGTTTTTCTGTCATTCAGCAACCTCGTTTTATCAATAGAGGATGGATTGTCCTGTTGAGTTTACAACAGTCCGGAACACCCTGCCCATGCCTGATCTGCCGATTGAGGGCATCACCAAATCAGATGATGTCCTCAATGATGGTACGGGCTAGCTCGTGGCTCAGCCGCGGCGGCTCAGGACACCATCAACCAGACCATAGGCCACGGCCTGCTCGGCGGACATGAAGTTGTCACGGTCGGTGTCACGCTCGATGGTGGCCATGTCCTGTCCGGTATGGAAGGCAAGACGCTCGTTCAGGGTATTCTTGATCTTCAGGATCTCCTGGGCGTGGATCTGGATGTCAGATGCCTGGCCCTGGAAACCGCCCAACGGCTGGTGGATCATCACCCGGGCATTGGGCAGGCAGAAACGCTTGCCCTTGGCACCACCGGCCAGTAGGAAGGCGCCCATGGAGCAGGCCTGCCCCATGCACACAGTGCTGACGTCCGGCTTGATGAACTGCATGGTGTCATAAATGGACATACCGGCCGTGACGGCCCCACCCGGAGAGTTGATGTAGATGCTGATGTCCTGATCCGGATTTTCGGACTCCAGGAACAGCAGCTGAGCCACCACCAGATTCGCCATGTGATCTTCGACCTGACCGGTCAGGAAGATCACCCGCTCCTTCAGCAGACGAGAATAGATGTCGTAGGAACGCTCCCCTTTCGCGGTTTGCTCTACCACCATCGGGATGAGCGCATTGCGTGGGGATTCAGTCACATCGTTATAGTTCTTGTACATAAGGCATTGTCCCTAAAATAAAATGGCCCGAGTGGAGATCACACGAGCCATTATACTTAACAGTCTTGACCTTAAGTCAAATGTTCTTAGGCAGCGGCACCGGACTTGTTGATCACTTCGTCAAATGCAACTTCTTTCTCGGTCACCTGGGCCTTGGAGAGGATCAGGTCGATGGCTTGATCTTCTACCGCCAGGTTGCGAACGCCGTTCAGCATCTGCTCGTTCTTCTGGTAGTACTCGATCACTTCCTTCGGATCTTCGTAGGCAGTGGCCATGGATTCGATGATGCTGTTGACGCGGGCGTCGTCAGCCTTGATCTCGTTGGTACGGATCACGTCGCCCAGCAGCAGACCTACGCGTACGCGACGCTCGGCCTGGGCCTGGAACAGCTCGGCCGGCAGTTCAGGTGCGTTGCCGCCCTGGAAGCCGCCGAAACGCTGCAGCGCCTGCTGACGCAGGGCATCGATTTCCTGAGCAACGGCAGCCTTCGGCAGATCGATCTGGTTGGCTTCAACCAGACCGTTCAGCACCTGCTCTTTCACGCTGTTTTTCAGGGCTTGAGCCAGTTCGCGCTCCATGTTCTTGCGCACTTCGGCTTTCAGCTCTTCAACGCTGCCGCTCTCGATGCCGAAACGCTTGACGAACTCTTCGGTCAGCTCAGGCAGGATCTGCTCTTCCACCTTGTTCAGCTTGGAAGCGAACTTGGCAGCTTTGCCTTTCAGGTTTTCAGCGTGGTAGTCAGCCGGGAAGGTCACGTCGATGGTGAACTCGTCGCCTGCTTTCTTGCCCAGGATGGCGTCTTCGAAGCCAGGGATCATGCGGCCGGCGCCCAGCACCAGGTTGAAGCCTTCGGCCTTGCCGCCGTCGAACTCTTCACCGTCGATGGAGCCAACGAAGTCCATGGTCACACGCATGCCATCGGCAGCGGCGGCGTCCACGTCACTCCAGGTAGCGTGCTGCTTGCGCAGGGTGTCGATCATGTTGGCCAGATCTTCATCCTTCACGGTAGCAACCGGCTTCTCGACCTTGATGGTCTCCAGACCGGCAACTTCGAACTCCGGGTACACTTCGAAAGTGGCGGTGAATTCGAAATCCTGACCCTCTTTGATCTCTTTCGGATCCATGGTCGGGGCACCGGCCGGGCTCAGTTTGTTGTCGATGATGGCCTTGATGAAGTTGCTCTGCATCATTTCGTCAGCAACGCGAGCATGAGCCATGGCGCCGAACATTTTCTTGATGATGGCAACCGGAGCCTTGCCAGGACGGAAACCGTCGATGCGACGGGTTTTGGCCAGGCCGTTCAATTCTTTGCGCACGGCGGCGTCAACGGTAGCGGCCGGTACGGTGATGGTAAGACGGCGTTCCAGACCCTGGGTTGTCTCTACAGAAACTTGCATTCTTCTACCTCGTTCAACTCAGCACTGCGTGCTGACCCTTTATTGCCCCTGGGCAAAGCCCGGAGTCTTCCTGTTTATAAAGACAACGACTGTCTTTGTGATGAGAAAATATGACGCGACATTATAGCGGCGCACTTTGATCGAGTCGAGCCACACGTCCCCAAACCGGGCTGGCAATGGCACAATTCGCGCAAAACTGCACCTTATATGGGGAAAACCGAGCCCGACTTCAAGGATGCAGACTGCAAGAATTTGCACTTGCTCACCTTTTTTCGTGCAAGAGCCTACTTTTTCAGCTCATCAGCTGGCAGACCGGCCGCGGCGTGCAGGCTGCGACCCAAATTGTCCGCCCCGCCCCTTCAACCATTGCGTCCATGACCATCGCTCGTTATGGTGGCAGCCATCTTGATAAGTCTGGAGTCACCGACATGGCCTTTTTCCGCTTCTTGTTCAATCTGCTCTGGTTCGTACTGGGAGGCGTCTTCATGGGGCTGGCCTGGTGGCTGGCCGGACTGCTCTGTTTCATCTCCCTCATCGGCATCCCCTGGGGACGCGCCTGCTTTGTCATCGGCACCTTCACCTTCTTCCCGTTCGGCAAGCAGGCGGTCAACCGCAAGACCATGACGGGGCTGAGCGACATGGGCACCGGCACCATGGGACTGATTGGCAACATCATCTGGTTCGTGCTGATCGGTATCTGGCTGGCCATCGGCCACATCGCCTCGGCGCTGGCCTGCTTCGTCACCATCATCGGCATCCCGTTCGGTATTCAGCACCTCAAGCTGGCGCTCATCAGCCTGGCCCCCATCGGCCAGATGATCGTCACCAATCAGGAGGCCGAATCCGGTCGCTATATTCGTTAAGGGCGATGCCGCCAGCCGCAAAAAAGGGCAGACTAGGGTCTGCCCTTTTTCATTGCCATCTTTGAGGTACCCCATGCTGCCCAGCCACTTCTTCGCCAATCTCGCCCGCATGAAGCTCATCTACCGCTGGCCGCTGATGCGCAACATCCAGTCCGAGAACATCGCCGAGCACAGCCTGCAGGTGGCCATGGTGGCCCACGCTCTCGGCCTCATCAAAAACCGGCTCTTTGGCGGCAGTGTGGATGCCGATCGCGCCGCCGTGATGGCCCTTTATCACGACAGCAGCGAGGTGCTGACCGGCGATCTGCCCACCCCGGTCAAGTACTTCAATCCCGAGATTGCCCGCGAATACAAGAAGATTGAGCTGGCGGCCGAGCAGCGCCTGCTTGGCATGTTGCCGCCGGAGCTGGTCGAGGATTTTCGCCCGCTGCTGGACTCGGGTGCTCAGGACGGGGAGCTGGCCAGGCTGGTGAAGGATGCCGACACCCTCTGCGCCTATACCAAGTGCCTGGAGGAGATCAACGCCGGCAACCGGGAGTTCGAGCCGGCACGCAAGCGCCTCGAGCAGATGCTGGCGGCCCGGATGAGCGACGAAATGCGCTACTTCATCGACATCTTCGTGGCGAGCTTCTCCCTGCCGCTGGATGAACTCAACGCTCACTGAGCCAGCTCCCCCCAAAACAGGAGGACCCGCCGGTTTGCGTCGGCGGGTCCTTCGTTTTTCTCAGCAGACAAGATGTCGCGTATCAGTGCCCCAGCTCGCGGGACGGCACCAGCCCGCTCGCCCGCCAGGCGGGGTAAAGGGTCGCCACCAGGCTCATCAGGATGGCGGCGCCGGTCACGATGAGCAAGTCCTGCATGTGCAGCTCGGTCGGCAGAAAGTCAATGAAGTAGATGTCCGGATTGAGGAAACGGTGCCCGATCACCCCTTCGATGGCGCTCAGGATCTGGGTCAGCTTGCTGGAGAGCAGGCCGCCCAGCAGGGCGCCGAGCAAGGCGCCCGCCACCCCGTTCACCATCCCCTGAATGACGAAGGTGAGCCGGATCTGGCCCGGGCTCGCCCCCATGGTCTTCAAGATGGCGATCTCGCTGCGTTTCTCGTTCACCGCCATCACCAGGGTGGAGACGATGTTGAAACAGGCCACCGCCACCACCATCAGCATCACCACGTACATCACGGTGCGCACCATCTGGATGTCCTGATAGAGATAGCCCTGGCGGCTCATCCAACTGCTGATGTAGACGTAGTGCGGAAACTTCTGGGCGGCCGCCACCGTGATGGACTGCGCCTTGAGCACGTCGTTCACCTTGAGACTGAAGCCCTCTACCGCACTACCCATGCCGGTGATGGCCTGGGCATCGGCCAGATGCATGAAGCCGAGCACCCCATCGAGCTGGCCGCCGATCTCGAGCAGCCCCACCACCTTGAGGGTCTCCCGCTTCGGGTTCTTGATGCCGGTGGCATCGCCCCCCTGAGGCAGCAGCAGGGTGACCGTGTCCCCTATCTTGACCCCCAGCTTGTCGGCGATGGTTTTGCCGAGGATGAGACCGTGCTCGCCGGCTTGCAGTTCGCGCAGGCCGCGCCCCGTCATGTAGTTGCCCGCATCGGAGAGATTGGCCTCGAGCTCCGGCAGCACGGCGCGCACCTGCAGCCCCTTGAGGGCGCTGCCGTGCTCCAGTAAGCCGTCGAGCCTGATCACCGGGGCGGCAGCCTCCACCCCGGGCTGGGCCAGCAGGTAATCCCGCAGTTTGGGCCAGTTGGGGAGCGGCGCTTCCATCCCCATCAGCTCGCCGTGGGGCACCACGGAGAGCACCCGGTTTTTGAGCTCCCGCTCAAAGCCGTTCATGGCGGAGAGCCCCAGGATCAGCGCCATCACCCCGAGGGCGATGCCGATGAGGGAGGAGGCGGAGATAAAGGCGATGAAGCCGTTGCGACGGCGGGAGCGGCTGTAACGCAGGCCCAGAAACAGGGGCAGCGGTTTGAACATCAGGCGACCTCCGCCATCACGCCGCTCACCAAGGTCACCCGGCGATGGAGCTTGGCCGCCAGGCTCAAGTCGTGGGTCACCACCACGAACGCGGTGCCGAGCTCGCGGTTGAGCTCGCAGAGCAGCTCATAGACGGCGGTGGCGCTGGCGTGATCCAGGTTGCCGGTGGGTTCGTCCGCCAGCACCAGGCTGGGTTCGTTGACCAGGGCGCGGGCGATGGCCACCCGCTGGCGCTCACCACCGGAGAGCTCGGACGGTCTGTGGTTGAGACGATGGGAGAGCCCCACCCGCCCCAGCATCTTGCTCGCCTTCTCTGTGGCGCTCGCCACCGACTCGCCGGCGATCAGCAGCGGCATGGCGGCATTTTCCAGCGCACTGAATTCGGATAGCAGGTGGTGGAACTGGTAGACAAACCCCAGCTCCTGGTTGCGAAACTTCGCCTGGGTGCGGCTGTCCCAGCGATGGATGTCCTGCCCCTTGAACAGCACGGCGCCGCTGGAGGGGTTGTCGAGCGCCCCCATCAGGTGCAGCAGGGTGGTCTTGCCGGAGCCCGAGCTGCCCACCACCGCCAGCATCTCGCCGGGCGCAACACAGAGATCAATCCCTTTGAGGACCTGGGTCTCCAGATCGCCCTCTTTGTAGACATGATTGAGGGCCTGACAGCGCAGCAGCGGCTCGCAGGAGACGGATTGATTCATAAAGGGGGCTCCACTTGCACCAGTAACAACAGAAGATGAATTATTCATAGCGCAGCGCCTCCGCCGGTTTGACCCGGGCCGCACGGGCTGCCGGATAGAGGGTGGCGCTGAAGCTGAGCAGCACGGCGCCCAGCAAAATGGTCACGACTTGGGCGGGTTCGACGATGACCGGCAGGCCCGAGCCGCCGGCTGTCATATAGAGGTTGAGCCCCACCGCATTGAGCAGGGGGTTGAGCCCCATAGAGAGCGCCAGCCCCGCCAGCCCCCCGAACAGGGCGCCGATGACGCCGCTGGAGGCCCCCAGCACCATGAAGATCTTGACGATGCCAGCCTCGCTCATGCCCATGGTGCGCAGGATGGCGACCTCCCCTTCCTTGTCGGTCACCACCATCACCAGGGCGGAGAGGATGTTGAAGGTGGCGACCGCGATGATCAGCACCAGCATCAACCCCATCATCCGCTTCTCCATGGCCACGGCCTGGAACAGCTCGCCGCGCTCGCGGCGCCAGTCCTGCCACTCCAGCCCGTCAGGCAGCGCCGTCTTCACCACCTCGTCGGCGGCGAAGGGATCATCCAGCCAGAGGCGGATGCCGCCTACCTTGTCCGCAGGCAGGCGCAGCAGACGCTGGGCATCTCCCAGCGCAATCAGGGCAACCTGGCTGTCCACGTCGGCGCCGACCCCGAAGATGCCGGAGACGGTGAAGAGGCGCTGGGCCGGCACCCGGCCAAACGGGGTGAAACGGGTGCCTTCGGTCAGGATCAGACGGACCTGGTCGCCCATGGAGACCTTGAGACGATTGGCCACCCCCTGCCCCAGCACTATGTGGTATTCACCGGCTTGCAGGCTGTCCAGACGCCCCATCTGCATCTGGGCGTGCAGGATGTCATCCTTGGGCCACTGGGCGGGATCGATCCCCTGCACGCTGACGCCGGTGAGCTGACCGGGGCTTTGCAACATGCCTTCGCTGTCGAGCATGGGGGCATGGGCGATCACGTGGGGCAACCTGGCCAAGTCCGGCAGCCCCTGCGGCGCGGCGTCGATGCGCCCCGCCGGGCTGGTCACCACCACATGGGGGATCACCCCGAGGATGCGCCCTTTGAGCTGCCCTTCAAAACCGTTCATCACCGAGATGACCACCATCAGGGCCGCGACCCCGATGGCAATGCCGAAAGTGGAAAACAGGGAGATAAATGACACGAAGCGATTGCTGCGTCGCGAGCCTGCGTAACGCAGGCCGATGGCCAGCGACAGTGGCTGAAAAAGTCCAGTCTTCAAGGATATCTACGTTGCCAACAAAATAAGATACCGGATAATAAAGGGAAACCGTCTATGACAACAAGGGATAGCCTCCATGCAGGAACAGTTCTTCAGTGTCACTCATGCCACGCCGGTCAATGTGATCCCCATGCCCGGCGATTTTCACCTGCCCTCGCTGGAGGCACTGGAAGCCGAGCTGCCCGAACCCTTTCGCATCGCCTCCTCCATCACCTCCATCGACATGGTAACCAGCCGCCTGCTCCGCAACCAGAGTGAGTCGATGCACGATCTGGTGGAGATCATCAACCAGCAGTCGCGCAAGATCGACATGATCATGGGCTATGTGCTGTCGGTGCAGGATCACCCGGAGCACCGCTTCCACACCCTGCGCTTTGGCGCCGGCCAGCTCACCTATCTGCACCCGCGCCAGGGCCACGGAGAGGCACCGCACCTGCACCAGATAGTGCGGCTCAAGATCTTCCTGCGCGAAGAGGCCTCCGCCATCTACTGCTACGGCCAGGTCAAGCAGCTGGAACCGAGCGAGCACGGCACCCAGGTGGTGCTCGACTATGTGCGGATCCGCGAGGATGACCGCGAACTGCTGGTACGCGCCAGCCTGCATATCCAGTCCAAACAACTCAAACTTCGTGCGCAAGACCGTCAACGTTAAAAGAATCGAATGATGCCAATGAAGCTCCCCGCCTTGCCCGCCAAGGCGGGCCAAAAGTCAACGCTCGGCCAGCTGACAGGCAGCAGCCTCTCGCTGATAGCCGCTCGCCTCACCGAGGAGGCTCATCGCCCCGTCCTGCTGGTGACCGCCGATACCCCGAGTGCCCTGCGCCTCGAACAGGAACTGCAGTACCTCTTGGCCGACAAGGGCTGCTCGGTGCTGCTGTTCCCGGATTGGGAGACCCTGCCCTACGACACCTTCTCCCCCCATCAGGACATCATCTCCCAGCGGCTCGAGACCCTCTACAAGCTGCCGCAGATGAGCAGCGGCGTGCTGATCGTGCCCATCTCCACCCTGATGTTGCGCACGGCGCCCCGGGTCTATCTCGACAAATACAGCCTGATGGTGAAGAGCGGCCAGCGCCTCAACCTGCAGCAGCTGCGCGCACGCCTGGCCGAGGCCGGTTACGTGGCGGTGGAGCAGGTGCTGGAGCACGGCGAATTTGCCGCCCGCGGCTCCCTGCTCGATCTCTTCCCCATGGGCAGCAGCAGCCCCTATCGCATCGATTTTTTCGACGACGAGGTGGACTCCATCCGCCCGTTCGACCCCGAGACCCAACGCTCCAGCGAGCCGGTCAAGAGCGTCAGCCTGTTGCCGGCCCGGGAGTTTCCCACCGATGAAGCCGCCATCGAGCTGTTTCGCGGCCAGTATCGCGAACAGTTCGAGATCTCCCGCGCCGAGGGATCCATCTATCAGGATGTGAGCAAGGGACGCTGGCCGGCGGGCATCGAGTACTATCTGCCGCTCTTCTTCCAGCAGACCGCCAGCCTGTTTGATCACCTGCCGGACAACACCCTGCTGCTGACCGTGGGGGAGATCTACCCCGCCGCCCAGCGCTTCTGGAACGACATCGGCCAGCGCTACGAAGACAGGCGCTGGGACAATACCCGTCCCCTGCTGCTGCCCCAGCAGATCTACCTGCCGGTGGAGCAGCTGTTTGCCGCTCTGGGTCAGTACGCGGCCGTACGGCTGCAGGAGGCCCCCACCGCCGGTGATGCGGGGCAGCACGACCTGCCTCTCTCGGCGCTACCGGATCTTCAGCTCGATCACAGCAAGGAGCAGCCGCTGCTGGCCCTCAGCCAGTTCCTGCAAGGTTTTACCGGCCGCACCCTGTTTGCGGTGGAGTCCGAAGGACGGCGCGAGGTGCTGGGGGATCTGCTGGCGCGCATCGCGCTGCAGCCCAAGGAGTTCACCTCGCTCGATGCCTTCATCACCAGCAAGGCTCGCCACGGCCTGCTGGTGGCACCGCTCGAGCGCGGCTTCTTGCTGCGAGAGCCGGGGCAAGAGGAGCTGGCGCTCATCACCGAAATCGAACTGCTGGGCGGCAAGATCCGCAGCAAACGGCAACGGGAGAAGAGCAAGAACTTAAGCTCGGATGCGGTGATCCGAAACTTGGGCGAGCTGACCCAGGGTCAGCCGGTGGTGCACCTGGATCACGGGGTCGGTCGCTATCTGGGGCTGGAAACCATAGACGCCGGCGGCCTGCCCACCGAGTTTCTGACCCTGGAATACGCCGGTGGCGACAAGCTGTTCGTGCCGGTCACCAGCTTGCATCTCATCAGCCGCTACACAGGTTCCGACAATCCGCCCAGCCACAAGCTCGGCGGCGAGGCCTGGGTCAAGGCGCGGCGCAAGGCGGCCGAGAAGGTGCGCGACGTGGCGGCCGAGCTGCTCGATGTCTACGCCCACCGCGCGGCCCGCGCCGGCTTTGCCTTCAAGCACGACCGCGAGGCCTATCGCCAGTTTGCCGCCGGCTTCCCGTTCGAGGAGACCGACGATCAGCTCAACGCCATCAACGCCGTGCTCGGCGACATGTGCCAGGCCAAGAGCATGGACCGCCTGGTGTGCGGCGACGTGGGCTTTGGCAAGACCGAGGTGGCGATGCGGGCGGCGTTTGTGGCCGTGCACGGCGGCAAGCAGGTGGCCGTGCTGGTGCCCACCACCCTCTTGGCCCAGCAACACTACGACAACTTCCGCGACCGCTTCGCCAACTGGCCGGTGCGGGTGGAGGTGCTGAGCCGCTTCCGCTCCGCCAAGGAGCAGAGCGCCGTGATGAAGGAGATGGCCGAGGGCAAGGTGGACATCATCATCGGCACCCACAAGCTGCTCGGCGCCGAGCTCACCTTCAAGGATCTCGGCCTGCTCATCGTCGACGAGGAGCATCGCTTCGGGGTGCGCCAGAAGGAGAAGATCAAGGCGCTGCGCGCCGATGTGGATATCCTCACCCTTACCGCCACCCCCATTCCGCGTACCCTCAACATGGCGATGTCGGGCATGCGGGATCTCTCCATCATCGCCACCCCGCCCGCCAAGCGCCTGGCCATCAAGACCTTCGTGCGCCAGCATGAGCCGGCGGTGGTGCGCGAGGCGGTGCTGCGGGAATTGAAGCGTGGCGGTCAGGTCTACTACCTGCACAACGACGTGGAGAGCATCGAGAAGTGTGCGGCGGATCTTGCCGAGCTGGTGCCGGAGGCGCGCATCGGTATCGCCCACGGCCAGATGCGCGAACGGGAGCTCGAGCGGGTGATGTCGGACTTCTACCACCAGCGCTTCAACCTGCTGGTCTGCACCACCATCATCGAGACCGGCATCGACGTGCCAAGCGCCAACACCATCATCATGGACCGGGCGGATCATCTGGGCCTGGCCCAGCTGCACCAGCTGCGGGGCCGGGTCGGCCGCTCCCACCACCAGGCCTATGCCTATCTGCTCACCCCCCATCCCAAGCTGATGACCAAGGACGCGGCCAAGCGACTGGAGGCCATTGCGTCGCTCGAAGATCTCGGCGCCGGCTTTGCGCTCGCCACCCACGATCTGGAGATCCGTGGCGCCGGCGAGCTGCTTGGCGACGATCAGAGCGGCCAGATCGAATCGGTCGGCTTCACCCTCTACATGGAGATGCTGGAGCAGGCGGTGGAGGCGCTCAAACATGGCAAGGAGCCGTCGCTCGAGCAGCTCATGAGCCAGCACACCGAGGTGGAGCTGCGCCTGCCGGCCTTGCTGCCGGACGACTACATCCCGGACGTCAACATGCGGCTCTCCATGTACAAGCGGATCGCCAGTGCGGCGGACGAGCAGGAACTGCGCGAACTCAAGGTGGAGCTCATCGACCGCTTCGGCCTCTTGCCGGAGGCGACCAAAACCCTGATGGAACTGGCCGCCTTCCGCCAGCGCGCCACGGCGCTGGGCATTCGCCGGGTGGAGATGAGCGAGCGCGGCGGTTACCTGGACTTTACCCAGGAAACCCGCGTCAACCCGGCCTATCTGGTCAAACTGCTCTCCGAGCAGCCGCGCATCTACAAGATGGACGGGCCGACCCGGCTGCGCTTCCAGGTGCCAACCCAGGAGCGGGCTATGCGCCTCAAGCTGGTGGACGGCCTGCTGGCGGATCTCGCCAGCCACGCCAGCCCCTGAGGTGGCATTCCTTGAGCGGCTAGCCGCTCACCCAAATAAAACGGGAGCCATATTGGCTCCCGTTTTTTATCCCGTGACACTGGCCGTTAAGATTGCTCGGCCGGGTTCTCGTGGGCGGAGAACTCCCGCATGAAGGCCTCGGCCCGCTCAACCATCTTGGTGGAGCCCACGAAATAGGGGGTGCGCTGGTGCAGTGCGGTGGGCTGGATATCCATGATGCGGTTGAAGCCGTCGGAGGCTCTGCCACCCGCCTGCTCCACCAGAAATGCCATGGGGTTGCACTCATAGAGCAGACGCAGCTTGCCGTTCGGCGAGTTGGTGCCGGACGGATAGATGTAGATGCCACCCTTGAGCAAGTTGCGATGGAAGTCGGAGACCAGAGAGCCGATGTAACGGGAGGTGTAAGGACGGTGGGTCGCCTCGTCCCGTTCCTGGCAATATTTGAGGTACTTCTTCACCCCGTCCGGGAACTTGATGTAGTTGCCCTCGTTGATGGAGTAGATCTTGCCCTCCTCCGGAATGCGGATGTTCTCGTGGGAGAGGCAGAAGCAGCCGATGGAGGGGTCGTAGGTAAAGCCGTTGACGCCAAAACCGGTGGTGTAGACCAGCATGGTAGAGGAGCCATAGACCACGTAACCGGCGGCGACCTGGCGGTTGCCCGGCTGCAGGAAGTCTTCCAGGGTGACGCCAGCACCCGGCTTGCTGACCCGGCGATAGATGGAGAAGATGGTCCCGACGGAGACATTGACGTCGATGTTGGAGGAGCCGTCGAGGGGATCTATCAGCACCACGTACTTGGAGTGGCGGGAGAGCTCGGAATCGAAGGAGACGAAATCCTCCTCCTCTTCGGAGGCCATGCCACACACCTCGCCACGGGCTTCGAGCGCCGCCTTGAAGCGCTCGTTGGCGTAGACGTCCAGCTTCTGCTGCACCTCGCCCTGCACGTTCTCAGCACCCATGGAGCCGATGATGTCCGCCAGCCCCGCCTTGTTGATCTCCCGGTTCACCACCTTGGCAGCCAGGCGAATGGAGCTGAGCAGGGAGGTCAGCTCGCCGGTCGCAGTGGGATAATCCGCCTGCTTTTTGACGATGAACTCGCCCATGGTGATCATGTTTCGCATTATGGTTCCTTTAAGATCGTTTCCGTTGGCATTGAAAACGTTTGCAAGCATCAGCAAAAAAAGTGCCGATCCTCGGCAGCGTTGTTTTGTAACCTAATGTAACGTCTGTTTTTTGTTTTTGCAGCGAATTAAGCCGCTTGATAAATGCGCATTTCCGTCATTTTTTCTGCCCGACGCTCGCCATAAACTGGTTTCAATCGGTAACTTTTTGAATGTTAATTCGTGGCAAAAAATCACGAAGATGTTGCCATGAGGGCGCCAAGATCCCCGCTCTGCCCCCTATCTGGGGCGCATGCCAAAGGAGACCGGTCTGCCTCTTGAGATCTCGCCATCAATCCCGCACACTGGCCAGGCTTTGGAAGCAAAAAAACATAAGGATATTCAATGAAAAGGACTCTCATTGCCGGCACGGTGGCCGCTCTGTTCGCACTCCCCGTCCTGGCGGCCCAGGTACCGGCCGGTACCAAGCTGTTACCCGCAGAACAGCAAACCTTCATCCGCAACATAGGTACCGAACCCGCCTCCATCGATCCCCAGATGGTGGAAGAGAGCGCGGGCAGCGAAATCGTCAACGATCTGTTCGAGGGGCTCTACACCCTGGACGGGGACGGCAAGCTGCAACCTGCCGGCGCCCTGGGTTACCAGCTCGATCCCACCGGCACCGTCTACACCTTCAAGCTCAGACCAGATGCCAAGTGGTCCAACGGCGAGCCGGTGACGGCAGCCGATTACGTCTATGGCTGGCAGCGGGCGGCGGATCCCAAGAACGCCTCCAACTACGCCTGGTTCATCGAGCTGACCGGCGTCACCAATGCCGCCGAGGTCATCCAGGGCAAGCAGAGCCCGGATACGCTGGGCATCAAGGCGCTCGATGCCCATACCCTGCAGATCACCCTGAAAAACCCGGTCCCCTTCTTCCTGAAGACCCTCTCCCACTACACCACCTTCCCGGCGCCCAAAGCGACCATCGAGAAGTTCGGTCATGAGTGGGTCAAGCCGGGCAACATCGTCTCCAACGGGGCCTTCGTGCTCAAGGAGTGGACCCCCAACGAACGCCTCATCGCCGAGCGCAACCCCCATTACTGGGACAACAAGAATACGGTGCTGAACAAGGTGTTCTATCTGGAGATCGTCTCCGACACCGCCGCCTACAACCGCTACCGCGCCGGCGAGCTGCACTACACCAGCTACCCGCTCGAGCAGTACAAGCAGCTCAAGCAGCAGAGCCCGCAGGAGCTGGTGAGCGTGCCAACCCTGGCCACCTACTACTACGTGTTCAACACCCAGCGCAAACCGTTCGATGACCCCAAGGTGCGCAAGGCGCTGTCGCTTGCCATCGACAGGGACACCATCACCGAGAAGATCCTGGGACAGGGTCAGATCTCTGCCTTCAGCCTGACCCCGCCCATCGTCGACGGCTTCGAGCTCAAGCGACCGGCCAGCGAGCTGATGAGCAAGGAGGAGCGGATCAAGCAGGCCAAGGCGTTGCTCGGCGAGGCGGGCTACGGCCCGGACAAGCCGCTGACGGTGGACATCCTCTACAACACCAACGAGGGGCACAAGAAGATAGCGCTGGCCATCTCCTCCATGTGGAAGCACAACCTGGGTGTCCAGGCCAAGCTCAACAACATGGAGTGGAAAACCATGGTCTCGGCCCTCAACGAAGGGGATTTCGGGGTCAGTCGCTACTCCTGGAACGGGGACTACAACGATGCGTCCACCTTCCTCGATATCCTGACCTCCAGCAGCAGCGCCAACAGCGGCAAGTGGTTCAACAAGGAGTACGACGCCC
Organism: Aeromonas sp. 600276; assembly: GCF_049175815.1. Classification (NCBI taxonomy): domain Bacteria; kingdom Pseudomonadati; phylum Pseudomonadota; class Gammaproteobacteria; order Aeromonadales; family Aeromonadaceae; genus Aeromonas; species Aeromonas sp. 600276. The sequence goes on from NZ_JAAKVU010000019.1 coordinate 77,179, forward strand.
TGCTGAGCAAGGCCCACGACTCGCAGGATGGCGCCGAGCGCAACCGCCTCTATCAACAGGCGGAAGCGGTGATCGAGGCCGACGCCCCCATCGCCCCGGTCTACTTCTACGTCAAGTCCCGCCTGCTCAAGCCCAACATCAAGGGCTACCCCTACCAGAATCCGCAGGATCTGGTCTACTCGAAGGACCTCTACCTCACCGCGCAGTGAGGCTAGCTATCCCGCATAAAAAAAGACCGCCATTCGGCGGTCTTTTTTTCAATCCTCCCGGCAGGCGGCCAGCGCCACCCTGCGCCGGCGCAGCACCACAGGTTGCACCAGCAGCTGGGCCAGCAAGACCCCAAACAGGGTCATGCCGCCGCCGATCAAGTGATAGCTGGTCAATCTCTCGCCGAGCCAGCTGATGGCCAGGCCCGCTGTCATCACCGGCAACAGGTTCATGAAGATGGCGGTGCGGCTCGCCCCCAGCAGAGCGATGCCCTGCATCCAGAGCCAGGGGGACAGGGCCGAAGTCGGGATCCCCGCATAGAGGATCAGCCAGAGCGCCCGCCCGTCCGACCAGTGTCCGTCCACCAGCAGATAAAACGGGGTGAGAAACAGCAGGCTGCAGAGCACCTGGCCGTAGAGCATGGACCAGTTGTCGAGTCCCAGATCCCACTTCTTGAGCAGCACGCTGTAGAGCGCATAGGTGCCCGCCGACAGCAGCATGTAAACGGAGCCGATGTGGATGCCCTGAGTAAAGAGGCGGGCGGGATCCCCCTGCCCCAGCAAAATGGCCAGTCCCAGAATGGAGATGACGCCGCCTAGCAGCGCCCCCCAGGTGGGACGCTCGCGCAGCAACCAGATGCTGAGCAGCACAGTCATCAAGGGGGTGAGCCCCATCATCAGGCCGATTTCGGTGGCCCCCAGGGTCTGCGCCGCGTAGTAGCCGAAGGTCTGGTTGAGCACCATGCCAAGCAGGGCCAGCGCCGCCAGCTGATAGAAACCGGCCCGCAGTTTGGCTCGCTCGCGCCAGGCCCGATGGGCCAGAAACGGGGTCAGCACGATGGCGGCCACCATCCAGCGTGACCAGGCCAGCGCCGCCGGCGAGAGCACCCCCACCGCCAATTTGCTGACGATGGCGTTGCCGGCCCAGATGGCCATGCAGGAGAAGGGAAACAAGAAGGCAAGGGGCATCGCTATATCCAGAAAAAGCCAGCGGGTATTTCAGGCGGGAGTATAGGGAGGCCGGCAGGATTAGCAAGCATCAGGCCGTCCGGGGTGGATTGCCTGACAAAAAGGGGAACCGAACAGCGCCAAAGAGGCCGGAATGGCCCCAAAAACAATCATGCCCGCACGGTGGCGGGCATGATACGGATCAGCGAGGTGACGAAGCTATCACGCCGCATCCATGTGCAGTCTCGAGATCAACGCGTTGACCTCGACCACGGTCTGGCGGTGGGGAATGTCCGCCGACGTGGGCATCATCAGCAAGCCGGACTGGAAGTCGAAGCGTCCTCTGCCGTGGATGTAAATCCGCCCCTTGAAGAAGGTTTTGACATGTTTTGCCACCATCAATGGCAGGTACTTCTTGAATACTCTCATCGTTTGCAACCTCTTGCAGTTGTATCCGTATGACAGCAGCTTCTGCGAAATAATTCCGTCAAATCTGTATAAAAATCCGGAAAAATCGCAACTCTCTTCCCCAAAAAACCAATCTATAACTTTTTATTAACTTTTAGCGTATTGTATGTGGTCCTTCCAACCAGAGCAAGGCCCCCTTGCCATCCTGCCACTCGATACAGGCCAGGCCCGAGGTGGCAAACATGGGGGCACCGGCTGCCGGACAGAGGCTCTGCACCAGGTATCCCACCAGCGGCAGGTGGCTCACCATCAGGATGCAGTCGTGCTTGGCTGCCAGCGTGGTGAGGTAGCTCGCCACGAAGGCCGGATCGCCGTAAGGGGTGATGTCACCGCTCTCTTCGACTGCCCCCGCCTTGGGTAATTCACTGCATATGCTCTGCCAGGTTTGTCTGGCGCGCAGATAGTTGCTGTGGATCACCCGATCCAGCTTGCCGCCAAGCTGGGGGGCCAGCCAGCGGGCCATGTGGATGGACTCTTCGATTCCCTGCTCGGTCAGTGGACGCTGTTCATCTGTTTTCGCATTCATGCCAGCCTGGCCATGACGCATGATGTAGATTTTCATTACAACCTCGCCCAACGGGCCTGTTTTGATAGCGGGGGGATCTTACCCCGCCATGCCGGGGGAAACAATTGCGCTACCTCTCAGAAAAGGGTTTGCCTCACCGGGTAGCGGGGTCGATAATCATGTTTAAATTCAAATAAATCCAACAAGAGTCACGCGCCAATGAGCCCATATGCCAGTCCCAACGACCATCGGCAATACCACTATCTGGAGCTGGCGAACCGGCTCAGGGTCTTGTTGATCTGCGATCCAGACACCGACAAGTCCGCCGCCTCCCTGGCTGTCAACACCGGCCACTTCGACGATCCAGCGGACCGGCAGGGGATGGCTCACTTCCTCGAGCATATGCTGTTCCTTGGCACCTGCACCTATCCCAAGCCTGGTGAATACCAGCAATTTATGAGCCGTCATGGCGGCAGCAACAACGCCTGGACCGGCACCGAGTTCACCAACTTCTTCTTCGAAATTGACAACGGCTTCTTCGAGGCAGGGCTGGATCGCTTCTCCCAGTTCTTCATCTGCCCCACCTTCGATCCCGAGTGGGTGGACAAGGAGCGCAACGCGGTCGACTCCGAATACCGCCTCAAGCTGCAGGACGACGTGCGCCGCAGCTACCAGGTGCACAAGGAGACGGTCAATCCCGCCCACCCCTTCGCCAAATTCTCGGTGGGCAACCTGGATACCCTGGCCGATCTGCCCGGCCGGGATCTGCGCTCCGACCTTATCCGGTTTTACGAAACCCACTACAGCGTGGATCGCATGGCGCTGGTGATGATCTCGCCAGCCACCATCGAGACCCAGCTGGGTTGGTGCGATCGCTTTTTCGCTCCCATTTTGAATCGCAATTTGGGAACGCCGACCCTAGACATGCCCCTCTACCGGCTCGATGACCTGGGCATTCGCATCCAGATCAACCCGGTCAAGGAGACCCGCAAGCTCGCGCTCACCTTCCCACTGCCCAACGTGGATGAGTATTACGACAAGAAGCCCCTCACCTTCCTGAGCCACCTCATCGGCTACGAAGGAGACGGCAGCCTGCTCTCTCTGCTGAAAGCGAAGGGTTGGGTCAACCAGCTCTCCGCCGGCGGTGGCATCAGCGGCGCCAACTTCAAGGATTTTGGCGTCAACTTCGGGCTAACCCCGCTCGGGCTCGAACACGTCAACGAGATAGTGACGGCCCTGTTCGGTTACTTGAAGCTCATCGAGCGCGGCGGAGTGGAAGCCTGGCGCTATGACGAGAAGCGCACCGTGCTCGAATCAGCCTTCCGCTTCCAGGAGCGGGGCCGGGCACTCGACACCGTCTCCGGGCTGGTGTTGAACCTGTTCAGCTACGCTCCCGACGACCTGCTCTACGGCGACTACATGATGCGCGCATACGACGAGCCGCTCATTCGCCGCCTGCTCGCCAAGCTCACCCCGCACAACCTGCGCATGACCGTCACGGCGCCGGAGCTCGGCACGGACCGGCTGGCCCGCTGGTATCAGACCCCTTACAGCGTCTCCATCATCACCGAGGCGGAGAAGATCCGCTGGCAGCAGAGCGAACCGGATCCGGCGCTTGCCCTGCCGCTGCCCAACCCCTTCATCAGCAACCGGCTCGACGTGCGCACGCCCGAGCTTGCCGCTGACATGCCCGCCTGTCTCATCGATCGGCCCGGCTTTCGGCTCTGGCACCTGCATGAGCATCAGTTCAGCGTGCCCAAGGGCAACCTCTACATCTCCATCGACAGCGAGCACGCGGTCAAGAGCCCGCGCCACATCGCCATGGCACGCCTGGCGGTGGAGCTGCTCACCGACCACCTCAACGCCCTCACCTACCCGGCGGAGCTGGCGGGGCTCGGCTATCAGATCTATGCCCACCAGGGCGGCTTTACCATCAACCTGAGCGGCTTTGCCGACAAGCAGCCGCTGCTGCTCGACATGATCCTCGGCAACCGCACCCTGGGTTATCCGGATCCGGCCCGCTTTGCCGAAATCAAGGAGCAGCTCATCCGCAACTGGGACAACCAGTCCAAGGCGCGCCCCATCTCCCAGCTGTTCAACCAGCTCACCAGCCTGCTGCAGCCCAACAACCCGCCGTTCGAGCAGTTGCTGCGCCACCTGCGCAGTGTCGAGCTGGGCGAAATGCCCGCCTTCGTGGCGAGCCTCTTTGCCGAGGTACACGTAGAGACCCTGGTGCACGGTGACTGGACCGCCGCCGAGGCCCTCGAGCTTGCCGCCCTGCTGGAGCGCCACCTCGGCGTCAACAGCCAGCCCAGTGCCGAGACCCGTCGCCCGCTCATCTCTATCCAGGACAGGGGCACCCTCATTCGTGAACAGGGCTGCGAGCATGAAGACTCGGCCCTGCTGGTCTACTACCAGTCGCGCACCACCCGGGCGCGGGATCTGGCCTGCTTCACCCTGGCCAACCACATCATGTCCTCCACCTTCTTTCACGAGCTGCGCACCCGTCAGCAGCTCGGTTACGTGGTGGGGGCTGGCAACCTGCCCCTCAATCGCCATCCCGGCCTCATCTTCTATATCCAGTCGCCGGTGGCCGGGCCGCAGATCCTGCTGGATGCGGTGGAGGAGTTCATCGATCTGTTTCCGCTGGCCATGCTCGAGCTCACTGCCCAGCAGTGGCAGGACAGCAAGGCGGGCCTGCAGGCCCAGCTGAGCGAGCGGGATGCCAACCTGCGCAGCCGCGGCCAGCGGCTCTGGGTCAGCATCGGCAACAAGGATCTGGGCTTTGATCAGCGCGAAAGGGTGTGCGAGGAGGTGGGCAACCTGAGCCGCGCCGACCTAGTGCGCTTTATCACCCAGCTGAGATCGAGAACGTCGGATCGGCTGATCCTCTGCAGCTATGGTCAGGGCCACGAGCACGACGAGCGCATCACCGGCCAGTTTATCGATGACCCGCGTGCATTTCGGCTCAACGCCGCTACCTTCGAGGCCTGATCAGGCCTCCTTTTCCTCTGTTGCAGCCAATAAAAAGCCGACCCCGTGGGGTCGGCTGGAAAAACCATAATCAATTGCGACCAGAGCCGCCAAAAGTGAACATGAGCGTGAAAATCAGACACTGAGTTGATGGTCGGCGGGCAGTCCAAACCAGAGCGCGCCTGCCGATGACAACAGTGATTGAGAAACAGGCTCATCTTAGGCACTCCCCTCCCTTGTCACGTTGATCTATGTCAAAGGAGGTAATAAAGAGTCAACCAGCTGCAGCTTTATGGCGAGTTTTATGGCCTCAGCTCACGCTTTTGGTCAAGCCTCTGGACGGCGGATCAGCCGGTAGGCCACCTCGTCGAAGTAGGAAAGTTGGCCCGACAACACCCTGGGGTGATCGAGCTCCGCCGCTCGCCCCAGCACCTCCACCTGGAAGTGGCGCTCGAACAGGGTGCGCACCTCCATCTCCCCTACCGAGAACGGCGGCTGACGCTGCTGCTCCGGCTGATATTCCAGAGTCACCAGCAGGATCTGACCACCCACCTCGATAAGCCGGCTCATCAGCTCGGCATATTGACGGCGCATGGCGGTCGGCAGCGCAATGAGGGACGCCCTGTCGTAAGCCAACCGATAACGGCGGCCAAGTTCGGGGGCGGCGAAAAAATCCCCCTCATAAATGCGCAGGCTGTCGTGCTGATGGCACTGATAGGGCCCCTCGGCACTCACAGTTTCACTCAGTTTGTTCTCGCTGAAAAAGCTGTTGATGGCGACGGACGAGAGCTCGAACCCGTCGACCGGATGGCCCTGCCCGCTCAGCCAGAGCATGTCGCGGGACTTGCCGCACAGGGGCACCAGCACGGGCTCGCCCTGCTGCTGGGCCGACCACCAGGATTGCAGCCAGCGATTGAAATCCGCCTGATGAAAGCCGATCCGGTTCTCTTCCCAACGCTGATGCCAAAAAGCCGCTTCCATCCTGTCACCCCTGTCATGTAAAGATGCCTCAATATCACAACTTAGCCCGCTGCACGCAAGCACCAACAGGGCCCCAGCCACAACTTTTACCCAAAAAAGCACAGCAAAACAAAAAAGGGCCCGAAGGCCCCCTTTTGACATCTTTTTGTCATCCACTCCTGCTCTTGCTCGCCTGTTTTCCGCCCGCTTGCTACCGCGACGGCAAGGCGAGCCGGATCAGAGCAAAACTGGCTCGGCGCAGATGACCGCGGCCACCGCAGTAAGCCTGGCTGCAATCTCGGTAAAATCTGGGCGCGCCGCCACCGCCTCGGCGAGACAGTCATCCACCAGGGCATGCAGGGCATCCAGCCGGTCATCATAAGGGGCGCAGCGGGCCAGCAGCTCTTCCAGCAGGCAGCCGAAGGCCCTCACTTCCAGTCGCTCCAGCAAGCCAGCCAGCTCGCCGTTGGTTCGCTCATAACAGGAGGCTGCGCCGAAATCCCCGAGCAGCAACCGCCCCTCCCCTTGCGAGGCGTGCAGCATGTTGTGGGCGTAGAGATCGCCGTGCAGGATGCCGCGCCCGTGCAGATGCAGCGCGGCGCTCGCCACCCCCTGCGCCATGGCCAGCAGCACAGCCGGGGTAAAGCGGGCATCGGCCGGGTAGATGTCGCGAGTGCAGGAGTCCAGGCTCGGCGGTCCCGCCAGGTTGATAAAGTCAGGGTCTATCAGCGCCATCACCAGCGCCGGGATGCCGGAGGGGTGATCGCCCACCCGCCCCTCGACCCCGACCAGATGGGGATGACAACCAGCCGCCAGCGACACCGCCAGCTCGCAGCGGGGCAGCCCATCGCTGGTCACGGCCCCCTTGAAGCACTTGACCGCTACCGCCCGCGGCCCCGCCGGCGTTGCCAGCTCGGCGCGATGGATGACACCGGATGCCCCCTGCCCCAGCAGCTCCCCCACCGTCAGTGCAGCCCACGGGATGTCGGCCACCGAGGCACACTGGCCCAGCCGCTGCTCCTGATTGTCGCTGAAGGGGTTGCCCGCGTACGCCAGCCAGGCGAGACGCGGCAGCCTCGCCAGCCAATTCGGGAGCGAGTCGAGCCGGTTGGCGGCGATACGCACCAGCTCCAGACGCTGGCAGTTGGCCAGGCTTGCCGGCAGCTCGCGCAGGCGATTCCCCGAGAGCATCAGCTTTTGCAGGGCGCCGCATTGACCCAGCTCATCGGGCAACTGCTCCACCACGTTGTCGGTCAGGATCAACCAGCGTAGCCCCACCGGTAGCGACGCAGCGGGCACAGTGGCGATCCGGTTGGCCTTGAAGCCCACCATGGTAAGCGCCGGGCAGCGCCCCAGCACCTCGGGCAGCTCGGTGAAGCGGTTTTCGGAGCAGAAAATGATGCGTAGCTTGCTGAACCCGGCAAGCTCGTCAGGCAGCCGACTCAACTGGTTGCCGGTGAGATCCAGCACCTCCAGCGTCTCTTTGAGAGCCAGGATCTCGGGCGGGAACTCCGTCAGGTTTTCGGCGAGTTTGAGGTGGCGGGCGCCGCAGAGTTCACCTGCGCGCAGCTGTTCCAGGGTATGCATGACATCGTCTCTATCTGGTGGCCGACTCGCGGCCAACGGCGCTGTCGGTGGTTGGCCCAGCAGTAAAAAAAAGAGGGGGCATTATAGAGAATGACGGCCGAAGATCCCCTGTTTTGTTGCCGCGAGGGTCTGCACCGGCGCACGGTGCCGTGATACGGGGGCAAAGAGAGCAAGATCCGGGTCGTGTCAGCGAGGGCCGATTGCCATAGTGGGACCGAACCAGAGTGGGGTCGAACCTATTGAGGGTCGAATCCATTACCAACCCTGTGCGCCCGCACAACACACCTGCGAGGGAACTGCCATGTCATTACTGTCCAACAAGGTCGCCATCATCACCGGCGCCAGCTCCGGCATCGGCCGCGCCAGCGCCATCCTGTTTGCCCGGGAAGGAGCCAGCGTCGTCGTCGGCGCCCGCCGCCAGCCCGAGCTGGATCTGCTGGTGGAGGAGATCCGCCATGAGGGGGGCCTGGCGGTGAGCCTGGCGGGGGATGTGAAAAGCGAAACCTATGCCCGCGTCCTGGTGGATCTCGCGCTGACCCGTTTCGGCGGGCTCGATATCGCCTTCAACAACGCAGGCATCACGGGGACACCGGGCAGCGTGCCGGCGCTTGAACTGGCGCAGTGGCAGGAAACCCTGGATACCAACCTCACCAGCGCCTTTGTGGGGGCCAAGTACCAGATCCCCGCCATGCAGGCACGCGGCGGCGGCTCGCTTATCTTTACCTCCACCTTCGTCGGCCATACCCTGGGGCTGCCCGGCATGGCGGCCTATGCCGCGAGCAAAGCCGGCCTCATCGGCCTGACCCAGGTGCTGGCTGCCGAATATGGGGCACAAGGGGTGCGGGTCAACGCCCTGCTGCCGGGGGGTACCGACACCCCCATGGGACGGGCCTTTACCGATACGCCGGAGAGTCTCGCCTTTGTGCAGAATATGCATGCCCTCAAACGGCTGGCCCAACCGGAGGAGATCGCCCGCTCGGCCCTTTATCTCGCGTCCGATGCATCCAGCTTTACCACCGGCATTGCCCTGCTGACCGATGGTGGGGTATCTATTTGTCGCACATGACCTTGTCGCACCCCATATCCTGCGGCTGCAAACCTATCGTGAGAGCGCCTTATGTCTGATTACGCCCGCATCGCCGATGCCATCCGTTTTATCGCAAGCCAGGTGGCGCGCCAGCCCACCCTGGACGAGATAGCGGCGCACGTGCACTTAAGCCCCTTTCACTTCCAGCGGCTGTTCAGCCGCTGGGCCGGGGTGACGCCCAAACGCTATCTGCAGGTGCTGACCCTGGAGCGGGCCAAGACGCTGCTGCAGGAGTCACGCCCGCTGTTGGAGGTGGCCGATACCCTGGGCCTGAGCAGCGGCTCGCGGCTCTACGATCACTTCGTGCAGCTCGAAGCGGTGACGCCGGGCGAGTACAAACAGCGCGGGGCCGGGCTGGTTATCGATCACGGGGTGCACGACACCCCCTTCGGTCAGGCGTTCGTCGCCCTGACCCCTCGGGGGGTGTGCAACTTCTCGTTTCTCGATGACCAGGCGCCACAGGCGCCGCTGACCGCCCTCGCCCAGAGCTGGCCCGAGGCAGAACTGAGGGAGGCGCCATCACGCACCCAGGGGGTCATCCACACCATGTTCGATGGCAGCAAGACACAGGATCGCCCCATCTCCTTGCACGTGAGCGGCACCAACTTCCAGATCAGTGTCTGGCGGGCGTTGCTGCAGATCCCGCCCGCCAAGGTGGTGAGCTACGCCCAGGTAGCAAGCGCCGTCGGCAATCTCAAGGCCGCCCGCGCCGTGGGGTTGGCGGTGGGCGCCAACCCGGTCGCCTTGATGATCCCCTGCCACAGAGTTATCCAGCAAAACGGCAAACTCGGCGGCTATCACTGGGGCGAGACCCGCAAACAGGCGATACACGCCTGGGAAGCGGCGAGGTATGAGTGAACCTTTATGTTATGCCCGATGGAAGAAGAACGAAGCCTGCTAGTAAGACAACAGGCGACCAGATATCACCGGCAACAATTCGGTAATATAAAGCCGAGGTCATGAGAAGAGCGGGACACACATCGCCCATTTTGTTGCCTGATTACGAGGTATTGCGCTCAACATCATCACCCCAGCAAATTGACGGAGAGACATAGGGTGTAATAAACGACGCGTGTACAGATCTAGTTATCACCTGACACCGGCCTCAAACCGGTGTCTTGTTTACGCTACTTTAGTGCGCACTTCCTT
>NZ_JAAKVU010000020.1:0-80902 GCF_049175815.1 Aeromonas sp. 600276
GGAGCGGGAAACGAGACTCGAACTCGCGACCCCGACCTTGGCAAGGTCGTGCTCTACCAACTGAGCTATTCCCGCATTACTGCTTGTGTGCCAGTTGCCTGACAACGAGGCGCATTATACGTACCCCGAGCAGAGGCACAACCCTTTTTTCTCACTTTCAGCCCTTTCTCGTGCTGTTTGCTCAGGGTTTAGACGGCTTGCCCAAAAAAAACGCGCCAGGCTGTGACCCAGCAGGCGAATTCAAGATAAAGTCATTGAAATGATTAGCCTTTAATCAGAGACTTGCGGCGGTTAGTAACCGGATTCTCAATTGAAAATCTCCCGATGAAATGGATCTTCAAGCCTCGTGGACTCAGGCCGCAGCTGATGCTGGCATTTTTTATGCTGGCCATGGTGCCCTTCCTGGTTGTCACCCTGTTTTTCCTCTATAGCCACGGCAAGGATCTCACCACCCAAACCTCCAACCATCTGGTTTCCGTTCGCAACATCAAGAAGAGCCAGCTGGAAGATTACTTCGGCAACCTCAAACAGCAGATCATCAACTTTTCCCAGCAGGATTTTGCCGGCAACAGTATCGGTCGCTTCTACGGCTTCACCGGCGCCTTCGAGAAACTCGGCACCACACCGCAGGAGGCCCGCGCCCGCGCCCAGGCCCGCTATGTGCCGGGCTCCTGGGATCAGTTGCAAAAGCCCGACAACACCCCCGACATCGAGCCCTCCATCAGTGCCCTGATCCTGGCGGACGAGATGTATGGCCGGGTGCATCAGCGCTTTCATCGCGGCTACGCCGACATGGTGCGCAAGTCCAACTACAGCGACATCTTCCTGATCGACCTCAACGGCGACGTGGTCTATTCGGTCACCAAGCGCGCCAACTTCGCCACCAATCTGCTCTCCGGCCCCTACCAATCGAGTGGTCTGGGCCAGACCTTCGCCAAGATCAAACGGCGCCTCGACGGCGGCCAGAAGCCGCAACAGATCTTCGAGTTCACCGATTTTGGCCGCAACGAACTGACCGGCCAGGTGGTCGCCTACATGGCCGCCCCCGTGATGCAGTACGACTATGTGCGCGGCGTGGTGATCTTCGAGCTGCTGCCGGACAAGCTCAACCAGATCATGGCGGAGCGGGAGGGGCTCGGTGCAACCGGCGAGACCATCCTCATCGGCCCGGACAAGCGGATGCGCGCCAACGCCTGGCTGGCGCCCGAGTTCAGCGTGGAGAACAGCTTCAGCCCCAACTTCCGGCCGCTGCAGACGCCGCTGGTGGTCAAGGCGCTCTCCGGCGAGCAGGGGGTCGGGCTGTTTCGCTCCTACCACGAGGACGAGGTGCTGGCCGCCTACACCCAGGTGAAGGTGTTCGACACCGAGTGGGCCTTCATCGCCGAGATCTCCACCAGCGAGGCCTATCGCCCCATCCGCCAGCTGGAAACCCTGGTGATCCTGCTGGGGGCCGGCTCATTGCTGCTGCTGATCCTCTTCTCCCGCTGGCTCTCCCACTCCATCACGGCGCCGCTGCGCTCTCTCACCGCCGCCGCCGAGCAGGTGGCCGACGGCGCCCTGGATCACCCCATCGCCATCGCCCGCACCGATGACGACATCGACCGGCTTGCCCAGGCGTTTCGCCACATGCAGCGCTCGGTGAAGGACAAGATCGAACTCATCGAGCGGCAGACCCAGGAGCTGCAGCAGCAGGTCAAGCTGACCCACAAGCAGAACCTCAGCCTGCAGCAGGCGGACAAGCTCAAGGATGAGCTGCTGGCCAACACCTCCCACGAGCTGCGCACCCCCATCCACGGCATCAAGGGGATGGCCGAATCCATGCTTGCCAGCCAGCAGGACTTGACCGAAGGGCAGCAGAAACAGCTGGGGCTCATCATCAAGAGTGCCGACGGCCTGGCGCGGCTGGTGGACGATCTGCTGGACTACCACCAGATGCGCTACGGCCAGCTGGAGATCCACCCCCAGCCGGTCTCCTCCAAGGGGGTCATCCGGCTGGTGCTGGATCTCTGCCAGCACCTGGTGCAGGCCAAACCCCTCACTCTGGTGGACAAAACCCCGGCCGAGCTGCCGCCTGTGCTGGCGGACGAGCAGCGGCTCGAACAGGTGCTCTACAACCTGGTGGGCAACGCCATCAAGTACACGCCGCAGGGCAAGGTGGTGCTGAGCGCCCTGGTGGAGGGCAACTTCCTGCACATCCGGGTGACCGACACCGGCATCGGCATCGCCAGGGATCACCTGGAGCACATCTTCGAGCCGCTGGTTCAGATGAGCCCTGAGGTGAGCAAGCAGGGGGCCGGCCTCGGCCTCTCCATCACTCGCCAGCTGGTGCACCTGATGGGGGGCGAGCTGTTCGTGGAGAGCGAGCCGAGCGTCGGCTCCACCTTCGCCTTCACCTTGCCGCTCGCCAGCGGCAAGGCCGGCAGTCTGACCCTCGACAGCCGCCAGATAGAGCATCAGCTGGTGCGCCAGCAGCCGCTCGCCCTGCCGGAGTGGGAGAGCGATGACCTCCCCCCACCGCCCGAGGATGCGCCCCTCATTCTGGTGGTGGACGACGAGCCCATCAATTTGCACATACTGCGCCACCTGCTGCAGCCCTGCGGTTATCGCATCCTGCCCAGCAGCGACGGCCACGACGCGCTGGCCAAGCTGGCCCAGGAGCCGGTCGACCTCATCCTGCTGGACGTGATGATGCCGACCCTCTCCGGCTTCGACGTCTGCCGCCGGTTGCGGGAGCAGCATCCCAAGGAGAAGCTGCCGGTGCTGCTGCTCACCGCCCTCAACCAGCCCAAGGATATCGAGGAGGGTTTCAACGCCGGCGCCAACGACTATCTGGTGAAACCCTTCTGCAAGGAGGAGCTGTTCGCCCGGGTCAGGGCCCTGCTGGAGGCGAGCGCCGGGCGCGCCTCTCTGGTGGAGAACCGCTTGCTCAAACAGGAGATAGAGCACCGGCTGGTGCTGCAGGAGCAGCTGCATCAGGATCAGCAGCGGCTGCTGGCCCTGCTCGGCGAGGGGGCCGACCCCATGGTGTTCATCGATAGTCAGGGCACTGTGCTGTTCGCCTCGCGGGTGCTGGCCCGCCTGCTGGGCCAGGAGCCGGAAGCCATGGAGGGGCAGCCGCTGGACGACTGGCTGGCCAGCCCGCTGGCCAGCCAGTGGCCCGGGCTGCAGGCCGGCCAGGAGCAGTCGCTGGCGTTTCTGGTGGCGGGTCAGCGGGACGAGCTCAACGCCCGCGCCCTGCCCATCAGTCTGGGGGGGCAGGCCGCCTATGCGCTGGCCCTCAGCACAGAGTCGCGGCCCGACGAAAACCGGGTGATGGCGCTGGAGAACGCCCTCAAGAGCCTGTCGCGCCAGGCCATCATCGAGGATGGTCAGCTGCTGGGCGAGCTGAGCCGGCTGGGCGGGGAGTTCCGCTCGCTCGCCGACGATCTCATCCGCCAGCAGGATGACGAGCCATTGCGCCGCGCCCTGGTGGACACCATGCGGCTCACCCTGGATGCCTGGCAGCAGAGCACCGGCAAGGGCAAGATAGTGCTGGCCGAGAAGAGCAAGCTGTGGCGGGTCTACATGGACCGCTCCAGCCCGCAGACCCGCACCCTCGACAAGTACCTGAGCCTGGACACCCTGCCCAAGGCGCCGCGCTGGAAGACGGTGGTCGCCACCGCCGAATACGTGCTCAGCCACGGCCCGCTCAACGAGGCCCAGCGCCAGCAGCTACACCACAGCGCCCAGACCCTGCGCCAGCTCGCCACCCGCAAGAGCTAGCGCATCCCCTCCCCGCCCCCATCTCCAATCTGAGCCCTGGCTCACACTTGGCGGGGCGGTTTTTTTTTGTGCAAAATTAAGCCCGCTCCCCACGTCAAAACGAGAGCCGATCCAATTCACACAATTGTCATGAGAGGCAGATTGACGGGGACTTATTACGTCAGAGCAATTAACATAACCTCATGATTTAAATTGAGTTAAAAGCCATTTTGACGAAATTGACGTGATAGCGCCGATTTTTACGATATCGACGATCTGAACAGTTGTTGTTTTCCTGTTAACTCTGCTTTGCTAGGGACGTTGGATGACACAACTACAAGGGTGAAAAACCTGACCAACATTGAGGGCCGACCTCCCCAGCATGCGAAGTCGGTGCTCAAATCCAAACAAGGAATATAAATAAGAAAGGAAATAATATGCTTGCCAAAGTATCCAAAATCTCTACTGCTGTAATGCTGGGCACCATGATGCTTGCCGGCGCTGCCGGCAACGCCATGGCGGCCGACAACAAGACGGTGCTGACCCTGGTCGCACAACAGGAAACCGCGTGGGTCAAGAACTTCAACCCCTTCCTGCAGGCGGGTCTGCTGCACACCACCCGTCACTTCATCTATGAACCCCTGGTGATCTTCAACGATATGCAGGGCGGCAAGCCCGTCTATCGTCTGGCCACCCACTTCGAGTTCAGCAAGGACCTCAAGTCCGTCACCTTCGATCTGCGTGACGGAGTGAAGTGGTCGGACGGTCAGCCCTTTACCGCCGATGACGTCCTCTTCTCCTTCAACCTGGTCAAGGCCAACAAGGCGCTGGACGAGCGCTCAATCTGGACCCAGATCAAGAGCGTCGAGAAGCTGGCTCCCAACAAGATCAAGTTCGACCTGACCGACGTCAACACCAACGTGGTGAACGACCTGGTGCTGGTGCCCATCGTACCGGAGCATCAGTGGAAATCGGTGAAAGACCCGGTCGCCTTCACCAACGACAAGCCGGTCGGCACCGGTCCCTTCACCGAAGTGGACAACTTCTCCGCCCAGCTCTACACCCAGTGCCGCAACCCGCACTACTGGGACAACGCCAACCTCTCCATCGACTGCCTGCGCATGCCGCAGATGGCCACCAACGACCAGGTATTGGCCGCGGTGATGAAAGGTGACGTGGACTGGTTCGGCTCCTTCGTGCCGGACATCGAGCGTCTCTACGTCGGCAACGATCCGAAGAACAACAAGTACTGGTTCCCGGCCTCCGGCACGGTGGCGTTCAACGTCAACTTCCAGGCCAAGAAACCGGGCAACCACGAAGCCTTCAACGACGTCAACTTCCGCCGCGCCTTCTCCATGGCCATGGACCGCCAGTCCATGGTGGACATCGCGGGCTACGGTTACCCGACCGTCAACGAGTACCCGTCAGGGCTCGGCAAGGCGTTCGACTCCTGGAACAACCCGGAAGTGGACAAGAAGTACGGCAAGTACAACAAGTTCGATCTGGAAGGCGCCAAGGCCCTGCTGAAACAGGCCGGCTACAAGGATTGTGACGGCGACAAGTTCCTCGACACCCCCACCTGCCAGAAGATCGAGTTCAAGGTGCTGGTACCGAATGGCTGGACCGACTGGGTCAACACCGCCCAGATCGGCGTGGAAGGGCTGCAGGCACTGGGCCTGAACGCCAAGACCGCCACCCCGGAAGCCACCGTCTGGACCGAAAACCTGATCACCGGTGACTTCGACGTCGCCCTGCAGGGTTACTTTGCCGGTGCCAACCCGCACAAGTACTTCGAGACCGCCTTCCACTCCCGCAACATGGGTGAGCGCGGCAACCGCTTCGCGGCGCCCCGCTACAAGGATCCGGCGCTCGACAAGCTGATCGACGACTTTACCCAGACCGCCGATGCCGCCAAGCAGAAGGAGATCATGTTCGAGATCCAGGACAGGGTCGGTGCCAACCAGACCATCATCCCGGTATTCAACAACCCGACCTGGTACGAATACAGCACCAAGCGTTTCCACGGCTGGTTCAGTGCCGACAACCCGGTCGCCAAGCCGCAGGTTCACCCGGACACCCCGGAGCGTCTGCTGCACGTGTTGTCACTCAAGCCGAACAGCTAATCAATCCCGGCCCCCTGCGGGGGGCCCTCTTCCCCGCCCATTCCCCTTATCTCCCGGCTCTGCCGGGGTTGGGGTAACTATGCCCGGCGCGGGGCGGACCAGCAGTAAAAGGTATCATCATGGGATTCATACTGAGACGCTTTTCCTTCTATCTGGTCGCCTTTCTGGTGGCCGCCACCATCAACTTCCTGCTGCCCAGAGCCATGCCGGGGGACCCCGTCTCCGTCATGTTTGCCCGGGCCGGCGCCATGATGGAACCCGCCGCGCTGGAGGCCCTCAAGGCCACCTTCGGTTTCGTGGACGGCCCCATCGGCACCCAGTTTCTCACCTATGTGAAGAGCGTCTTCACCTGGGATCTCGGCACCTCGGTGCGCTACTACCCCCAACCGGTCGCCGACGTACTCGGCCGCGCCATCGGCTGGACCCTGTTTCTGGTGGGCACCTCCACCATTCTGAGCTTCTCCATCGGTTCCATCGTCGGCATCTTCGCCGCCTGGCACCGGGGCGGTCGCCTCGACAGCATCCTCTCCCCGCTCACCCTGGTGATGCAGGCCATTCCACCTGTGGTCATCTCGCTGCTGGCGCTCTTCCTGTTCGGGGTGAGCCTGGAGTGGCTGCCCATCGGCTACGCCTACAGCCCGGAGATCACCCCCGACTGGGGCTGGGAGCACATCAAGAGCATCCTGACCCACGCCATCATGCCGGTGGGCACCCTGGCCATGGTGCAGGTGGGGGGCTTTCTCATCACCATGCGCAACAACATGATCAACCTGCTGGGCGAGGACTACATCACCATGGCCAAGGCCAAGGGGCTCTCCAGCAACCGGGTGATCTTCAACTACGGCGCCCGCAACGCCATCCTGCCGAGCGTCACCGCCCTCTCCATGGCGCTCGGTTTCGTCATCGGCGGATCCCTCATCACCGAGGTGATCTTCAACTATCCCGGCCTGGGCCTGACCCTCTATCAGGGCATTCTGGCCCGCGACTACCCGCTCATTCAGGGGCAGCTGCTCATCATGACCATCACCATGCTCAGCTTCAACTTCCTGGCCGACGTGCTCTACGTCTTCCTGGATCCCCGTCTGCGTACCGGAGGCAAATAAGATGCGCATGCCGACTATTCTGAAAATCCTGCTGGGCAACAAGAAGGCCGCCTGCGGCCTCTTCATCGTGGTCAGCTTCGTGCTGATGGCCCTGTTCGCCCCCATTCTGGCCGGCAACGAACCGACCAAGCGGGTGGCCCGCCCCCACCAGCCCCCCAGCACCGAGTTCGTGATGGGCACCACCCGCATGGGCCACGACATCTGGGCCCAGTTCACCAACGGCGCCCGCATCTCCCTGATGGTGGGCTTCAGCGCGGGCCTGCTGGTGTGCGCCCTCGCCGTCGCCATCGGCATCACCGCCGGCTACTTCGGCGGCCTGGTGGACGAGTGCCTCACCTTCCTGATGAACGTGGTGCTGGTGATCCCCAACCTCCCTCTATTGCTGGTGCTGGCCAGCTTCATCGGGGAGGCGTCACCGGCGGTGATCGCCCTCATCATAGGCTTTACCTCCTGGGCCTATGGCGCGCGGGTCATCCGCGCCCAGACCCTGGCCCTGCGCGAGAAAGAGTTCGTCATCGCCGCCGAGGTGCTGGGGGAGCCGGCCTGGCGCATCATCCTGGTGGAGATATTGCCGAACCTCATCTCCATCATCGGGGTGAGCTTCATCGGCTCCATCATCTACGCCATCGTCACCGAGGCGACCCTGGAGTTCCTGGGCCTTGGCGACCCCACAGTCGTGAGCTGGGGCATCATGCTCTACAACGCCCAGACCTCGAGCGCCATCCTGGTCGGCGCCTGGTGGGAGATCCTGGCCCCCTGCTTCGCCATCGCAACGCTCGGTGCCGGTCTGGCCCTGCTCAACTTTGCCATCGACGAAATCGCCAACCCGCAGCTGCGCTCCCACAAGGGGCTCAATCGCTGGAAGAAACTCGCCGCCCCCGTCACCACGCCGGTACCGGCCGTACAGGAGAAGACAGCATGAGATCGCAACAACCCCTGCTGTCGGTACGCAACCTCTGCGTCGACTACATCACCGAGAACGGCGACGTGCGCGCCGTCAACTCGGTCAGCTTCGACATCGCCCCCGGTGAAGTGTTTGGCCTGGCCGGCGAGTCGGGCTGCGGCAAGTCCACCGTCGCCTTCTCGGTGGCGCGGCTGCACAAGCCGCCCGCCTACATCAGCGGCGGCGAGATCCTGTTCAAGGGGGAGAACATCCTCCACTACGGCGATGAGCGGCTGCGCAGCTACCGCTGGCAGCAGGTGTCGGTGGTGTTCCAGTCCGCCATGAACGCGCTCAACCCGGTGCTGCGCATGGAGGAGCAGTTCTGCGACGTGCTGCTGGCCCACAACCCGGGGCTCACCCGCTATGAGGCGATCAAGCGCGCCCAGGAGCTGCTCGCCATCGTCGACATCCACCCGAGCCGGCTCAAGGACTACCCGCACCAGTTCTCCGGCGGCATGCGCCAGCGGCTGGTGATCGCCATCGCCATGGCGCTCAACCCCGAGCTGCTGATCATGGACGAGCCGACCACGGCGCTCGACGTGGTGGTGCAGCGGGAGATCCTGCAGAAGGTCTATGCGCTCAAAGAGAAGTTCAACTTCTCCATCCTCTTCATCACCCACGACCTCTCGCTGATGGTCGAGTTCTGCGATCGCATCGGCATCATGTACGCCGGTGAACTGGTGGAGGTGGCGCCGGCCAAGGCGATCCTGACCGCGCCGCTGCACCCCTATACCAGGGGGCTCGGCAACTCCTTCCCGCCCTTGCACGGGCCCAAGAAGGTGCTGGAGGGGATCCCGGGCACCCCGCTCAACCTGCTGGAGGTGCCGGTGGGCTGCCGCTTTCAGGCACGCTGCGCCAGGGTGCATGAGCGCTGCCGTCAGCAATACACCAAGCTCGCCGAGATCCGCCCCGGCCAACAAACCGCCTGTCACCTCTATGAGGCGCAGGATGAGCAACAAGATCCCCTGATCTATCTGGACAAGGCCGCTGGCTGTTAAGGATGTCTGTCATGCAAATCGCCAAAACCGACGCCCCCATCATCGAAGTCCAGCACCTCTACAAGGACTTCCCCGTCAACTCCAACGCCATCAAGAGCGGCAAGATGCGAGCCCTCTCGGACATCACCTTCAACCTGCACCGGGGCCGCGCCCTGGCGGTGGTGGGAGAGTCCGGCTCCGGCAAGAGCACCATCGCCAAGATCATCGCCAAGATGTACAAGCTCTCCGGCGGCCGCATCCTCTATCGCGGCCGCGATCTGGAGGAGTTCAACAAGGGCACCGCCCTGCTCGACTACCGTCAGAGCGTACAGATGGTGTGGCAAGATCCGTTCGGTTCGCTGAACCCGACCCACACCATCTACCACCACATCGCCCGCCCCCTGCTGCTGCACAGCAAGGTGATCGACAAGAAAGATCTGCCCGACATGGTCTATGGCCTGCTGGAGAAGGTGGGGCTCACCCCTGCCAAGGCGACTGCGGCCAAGTACCCGCACCAGCTCTCCGGCGGCCAGCGCCAGCGGGTCAACATCGCCCGCAACCTGGCGGTGGAGGCGGAAGTGGTGCTGGCGGACGAGCCCACCTCCATGCTCGACGTCTCCATTCGCATCGGCATCCTCAACCTGATGGAGCAGATGAAGGACGAACTCGGCGTCTCCATGCTCTACATCACCCACGACATCGCCACCGCCCGCTACGTGGCCGAGGATCTGGCGGTAATGTACGTCGGGCACATGGTGGAGTGGGGCGAGGTGGACGAGATCCTGCACCACCCCCAGCACCCTTACACCCAGCTGCTCATCTCGGCGGTGCCCGACCCCGAGAAGAGCATCCACGCCGAGCTGGAGGGGGGCCGCAAGGGGGAGATCCCGCTCTGGACGCCGGAATCCTGCGGTTGCCCCTTCGCCGGGCGCTGCAATCAGGCGATGCCGCGCTGCAAGGAGACCCTGCCCCCCGTCAGCAAGCTTGCCGACAACCACTTTGTGCGCTGCTACCTCTACGAGTGAGGGTGAGCCTTGAACCGGCCGGACAGCAGTGTCCGGCCATGCCTCGATACGGGGCGGCCATGGCCCCGTGATGTGCCTCACCGCCTGTCGGTGAACCACAGGAGTAATACCTCGATGGAACTCTTGATCAATCAGGTGGGTTACCCGTGCGACGGGGAGAAGATCGCCCTGCTACAAGCCACCCCCGCCCATGATCTCGGCGGCTATGTCAGGCTGCAACGCCAGGGTGATGGCCAGATCCTGTTTGAAACTCCGCTGCAAGCGACCGGCAGCGTCCCCGGCTGGCAGGGCCGTGCTTACTGGCGCGCCGACTTCTCGGCATTCCAAGAGCCAGGCCACTATCGGCTGGAGGCGATCACCGCCCAAGGCATTGTCCGCTCTACCCGCTTTGCCATCGGCCCCGATCTGCTGGCCAGCTGCTGCCTCTCCGACGTCATCCACTACTTCAAGGGACAGCGTGCCAGCGGCGCCTTCGATCGGGCCGACCGCAGCGCTCGTCTGTTTGGCACCGACCTGCGCCGGGACGTGCACGGCGGCTGGTTCGATGCCAGCGGCGACATGAGCAAATACCTGAGCCACCTCTCCTACGCCAACTACCTCAACCCCCAGCAGACCCCCATGGTGGTCTGGGCCCTGCTCAAATGCCGCGAGCTCTTGGCCCCGCGCCGCGACATCGACGGGGTCAACCTCTGCAAGCGGCTCAACGACGAGGCGCTGCACGGCGCCGATTTTCTCTGCCGGATGCAGGATGAGTCGGGCTTCTTCTACATGACCCTGTTCGACAAGTGGAGCAAGGATCCCGAGCAGCGCGAGCTGTGCGCCTACGCCACCCAGCAGGGGCTCAAGTCCGCCAACTGGCATGCCGGTTTCCGCCAAGGGGGCGGCATGGCCATCGCCGCGCTCGCCCGCGCCGCCCGCGAGAGCGTCAGCGGCGACTTCGATGCCAGCCGCTACGCCGAAGCGGCCAGACGCGGCTACCTGCACCTGCGCGAGCACAACCTTGCCTATCTGGATGACGGGGTCGAAAACATCATCGACGACTACTGCGCCCTGCTGGCGGCGGTGGAGCTGACCCGCACCCTGGGCCCAGAGTGGCTGGCAGAGGCCAGAGAGCGGGCCGACAAGCTCTGCGCCCGCCAGCGCCCTCACCCTGAGCTCGGCCACTATTGGGCCGCCAACGAGGATGGCGCGCGCCCCTACTACCACGCCGCCGAGGCGGGCCTGCCGGTGCTGGCCCTGCTGGAATACGTGGGGATCGAGCCGGACTGGGAGCGCAAGAGCGCGGTGCAGCGGGTGATCGAGCAGGCGCTGGCCGCCGAGCTGGCGCTCTGTGCCCGCCCCGGCAACCCGTTTGCCCTCGCCCGCCAGTATGTGAAAGGGGTTGGCGAAGCCCCCCGCGTCAGCTTCTTTATGCCCCACCACAACGAGTCGGGTTACTGGTGGCAGGGGGAGAACGCTCGCCTCGCCTCGCTGGCCGCCATGGCGTTTGCCGCCGCCGCCCAGTTGCCGCACCAGAGCCGCTTGCTGCGCACCTTCGGCCAACACCAGCTCGACTGGATCCTGGGGAAAAACCCCTTCAACGCCTGCATGCTGGCGGGTCACGGCAGCAACAATCCGAGCTACACCGCCGGTTATCCCAATGCGCTGGGGGGGATCTGCAACGGCATCACCTCAGGGTTTGATGACGAAAACGAGGTGGCCTTTATCCCCGAGGCCTACAAGGAGCGGCTGGATCAGAACTGGCGCTGGGGGGAGCAGTGGATCCCGCACGCCGCCTGGTTCGCCCTGGCCATCAGCTGGCAGAGCGCGCAGGGAGGCCACCATGATTGAGTACTGGGTCGGGGTGGATGGCGGCGGCACCCATACTCGCGCCCGCATTCGGGATCGGGCCGGCAAGCTGCTCGGCGAGGGGCGCGCCGCCGGCTCCAACCTGGAGCTCGGCATCGAGATCGCCCACGGCAACGTGCTGGCCGCCATCGAGCAGGCCCGTCTCGAGGCCGGACTTGCTGAGGATGCCCAGCAACGGATGGGGGTCGGGCTGGCGCTCGCCTCCGCCGAGCTGGCCGACTGCTATCACGCCATGCTGACCATGCCCTTCCCCTTTGCGAGCGTGCGGCTCACCTCCGACGCCTTCGGTGCCTGCCTGGGCGCCTTTGGCGGCGAGGAGGGGGCTATCCTCATCGCCGGCACCGGCTCGGCCGGGCTCATCTATCGCCACGGCCAGCTGCACACCTGCTCCGGCCGCGGCTTTCCCATCTCGGATCTGGGCAGTGGCGCCTGGCTGGGGCTGCGCGCCATCCAGCAATCCCTGCTCTGCCACGACGGCATCCTGCCCCCCAGCACATTGGCCATCCGCTTGCTCGATCACTTCAAGCGGGATCAGGCCGAGGTGGTACGCTGGGCCGCCCGCGCCATCCCCGCCGACTACGGCCGCTTCGCCCCCTGGGTGTTCGATGCCGCCAGCGACGGCGACGAGCTCGCCTGCCAGTTGCTGGAGGAGACCTGCCAGCAGTTGGCCATCCTGCTGGAGGGGATGCGCCAGCTGGGCGCCGACCGGATTGCCCTGCTCGGCGGCATCGGCATGCGCCTCGCCCCCCGTCTGGCGCACCTGCCGCTGGTCAGCCCCGCTGCCGACGCACTGGAGGGGGCTATCCTGTTTGCCAAGACGGAGGCGCTGCCATGCCTGCACTCCTGAACCGTGCCAGCACCAGCACGCCCTCCCCTCAACCATCGCCAGCCGTCTTCACCAGAGCGGCCGGCCCCCTGCTCGTGCAACCGAAGGAGTTTTCATGTCCGCACCTCTGATCCACACCCAGGTCGACCGACGCGATGGTGACGACGTCTGGTTTCGTTTCAGCCTGAGCCAGCTGCCAGATGCCCCCTGGAAGCTCCACTTCTGCCTGGCACGTCACATCGACCCCGGCTCGGTAGAGGGCGGTGAGCTGGAGCGCCAGAGCGGCAGCTACAAGGTCTTGCTCCCGCAAACGGGGGCCAGCGAGCTGCGCTTCTGCTGTCGTAGCACCCCCATCAAGCGCCTCTCCGACATGCCGCGCGGCTTCTTCCTGAGCCTGCCCCGGGCCAGCAGCGGCCCCCAGCTGATGCCGGTGGAGCTGACCGGCGAGGAGCTGGGCCTGCCACAATCCGCCACTGCGGCGCCAGATCTGCCCGAGGTGGAGCCCCTCGCCGGCATCGTGCCACAGCCAGATCGCTTGTTGCTGCTGGAGGGCAACTTCCGGCTGGCGGAGCGCGCCCACGTCAGCGGCCCGAGCCCCCTGCTCGGCCCGCTGCTGGCCCACTTCAACGAGCTGACCGGGCTCGCGCTGGCGCAGGATCACGACGCCGAGATCCGGCTGGTTGAAAGCGGCCTGGGCCCGGAGGCCTACCGGCTGACCATCACCCCGGAGGAGATAGTGATTGCCGCCGGCGGCGAGGCAGGTTGGCGCCATGGCCTCGTCAGCCTGGCCCAGTGGTATCTGCAGCACGGCGAGAGCCTGCCCTGCATCGAGCTCAGCGACGCGCCGCGCTTTGGCTTTCGCGGCATCTTTCTCGACTGTGCCCGCCACTTTCACTCCCTCGCCACCCTCAAGCGCCTGCTCAAGCTGATGAGCCTCTACAAGTTCAATCGCTTCCACTGGCACCTGACCGATGACGAGGGGTGGCGCCTCGAGATCAAGGCCTTCCCCCAGCTGACCGAACTGGCCGCCTGGCGCGGCCACGGCCTGGCCGTCGGGCCCCAGCTGAGCGGCGGCCCCGAGCCCTATGGCGGCTACTACACCCAGAGCGAGGTGCGCGAACTGGTGGCCTATGCTGCCGGACTTGGCATCACCATCATTCCGGAAATTGACATCCCGGGTCACTGCCACGCCGCTATCAAGGCGCTGCCCGAGCTGCTGGTGGAGGAGGCCGACCGCTCCCGCTACCTGTCGGTGCAATATTTTGACGACAACGTGCTCAACCCGGCCCTGCCCGGCACCTATCAATTCCTGGAAGCCGTGATGGACGAGGTGTGCGAGCTGTTCCCGGGGCCACTGGTGCACATGGGGGGAGACGAGGTGCCCAGCGGGGTCTGGACCGACAGCCCCGCCTGCCAGCAACTGATGAAGCAGCAGGGCTATCAGGATTGCCGCGAGCTGCAGGGCCACCTGCTGCGCCACTGCCAGCAGTACCTGGCCGGCAAGGGCAAGCGGATGCTGGGCTGGGAGGAGATTTTGCACGGCGACAAGGTGAGCCGGGACGCCACCATCTTCGCCTGGACCAGCTTCCAGGCCGGGCTCGAGGCGGCCACTGCGGGTTATCCGGTGGTGATGGCACCGGCCCAGCACCTCTATCTGGACCTTGCCTGGAGTCAGGACATCCATGAACCCGGCCTCTACTGGGCGGGCACCCTCAATCTGGCGCAGGTCTACGCGTGCGACCCGGCCCCAGCCGATTTCCATGCCAACGATAACATCCTGGGGGTGCTGAGCCCCTTATGGTCGGAACTGATCACCTCTCGCGATCGTCTCGACTATATGTTGTTCCCGCGCATGCTGGCGACCGCCGAGGTGGCCTGGAGTGCCCCCGCCCGCAAGGGGTGGGAGCACTTCGCCGCCCGTCTGCCGGGCCAGCTGCAGATCCTCGACCAGCTCCAGGTGCGTTACCGGGTACCGCAGAGGTAGTGTTATCTTTTTTCCTTGGCGGCCTGATGGCCGCCTTTTTTTTACGATTAACCAACAAAACATCAACTTGCCCCTACCATTCATCCGCCATTGTTGGCAAAATTCAGCCCCCTATGAAGCCGGTCTGCCACCTGCTGGCGCGAGCCTGCGGCCATCTCCAGATCTGCCACAATAACAACGACAAAGTTATCAACAAGAACATCGGAGCGTATTCCTATGGCCCGCAGAGACGTCCATACCCTGGACAGCGAAGTGGAGTTTCCTGCCGACGAACAACTGGTCTCCACCACGGATCTGCGCGGGGTGATCACCTACGCCAACCCCGCCTTCTGCCGCATCGCCGGCTACTCGGTCGACGAGCTGGTCGGCCATAACCACAACCTGGTGCGCCACCCAGAAATGCCCAAGGCGGCCTTCGCCGATCTCTGGGCCCGCCTCAAGGAGGGCAAGCCCTGGCGCGGCATGGTGAAGAACCGCTGCAAGGATGGCCGCTACTACTGGGTCGATGCCTATGTGACCCCCATCTACGAGGGCAACCGGATCAGCGGCTACCAATCGGTGCGCTGCAAGCCGGATCCCCAGCTCAAGCGCATCGCCGGCCAGGCCTACCAGGCCCTGCTCAAGGCCGAGCGCGGCACCGGCAGCCGCCTCCCCTCCCTCGCCCGGGTGCGCGCACCGGCCATCGCCCTGCTGCTGCTCGGCCTGATGGGCTGGGCCTTCGCCAGCCAGGGAGCCATGACCGCCCTACTGATGCTGCTGCCCCTGCTGCTCATCGGCGGCGCCTACTGGCGCGAGATCTTTGCCCTGCCGCTCTATCTGCAGCAGCTGGGCCGCGAATATGACAGCCTGACCCGGCTGGTCTACTCAGGTGACGGCCCCGGCGCCATCGCCGACTTTCACATCAAGATGCTGCAGGCCCGCATCCGCACCGTGCTGGGCCGGGTCAACGATGCGACCAACCCGCTGCAGGCCCTGGCCAGCAACCTGAAACAGGCCTCCCATCAGGCCTGCCTCGACATCAACGAGCAGGATGCCCAGACCCAGCAGATGGCCGCCGCCATGACCCAGATGGCCAGCACGGCCCACGAGATTGCCCGCAACATCCAGGACTCCAACGGTCAGGTGAGCGAGGCCCGCAGCCGCTGCCAGCACACGGACAAGCAGCTGGCCCAGACCGAGCAGCGCATCGAGCAGCTCGCCAGACAGGCGGAGCTGGCCTTCAACTCGGCGGTGGAGCTGGCCAGCGAGTCAGAGCGGATCGGCAGCGTGATGGGGGAGATCCAAGGCATCGCCGACCAGACCAACCTGCTGGCGCTCAACGCCGCCATCGAGGCGGCCCGGGCTGGCGAACAGGGGCGCGGCTTTGCGGTGGTGGCCGACGAGGTGCGTACCCTGTCGACCCGCACCCACAAGGCGACCGAGCAGATCCAGGGCAGCATCCAGCAGATCCAGCACACCCTGGGCCGCTGGAAGGGGATGATGCAGGAGAACCTGCAGCAGACCCGCGAGTGCGCCGAGATGACCCGTCAGGGCTCCAGCAGCCTGCATACCGTGCTGCAGGAGATCGAGCTGGTGACCGAGTTCTCCACCCAGATCGCCGCCGCCGCCGAGCAGCAGCAGACGGTGGTGGAGGATATCAGTCGCAGCATCCACCAGATCTCCGAGTACTCCCACGCCAACAGCCAGAAGATGCAGGAGGTCGACGACTCCAGTCAGGAGCTGCTGGAGCGGGCCAGGCAGCTCAAGGGGCTCAGTCAGACCTTCGGCTGACCCATTTGCCAGTCACCCGACAGAAGCGCCACAATGGCGCTTCTGTTGTTTTTGACGAGTCAACTTCATGAGAACGGAATCGACCCCCACCCCGCTGAACAAGGTGGCCCGCATCGAGGCGATCCTGGCCCTGATCCCGGCCGGTCGCGTGGTGAGCTATGGACAGGTGGCGGATCTGGCGGGGCTGCCAGGCCGGGCCAGGCTGGTGGGCAAGGTGCTGCGGGAGACCGACAAGGTGCTGCCCTGGCACAGGGTGCTGGGCGCGGCGGGCACCATATCGCTGCCCAAGGGGTCGGCAGGCTTTGACAGACAGGCGGGATTGCTGCAGGAAGAGGGGGTGCCCGTGATTGGCGGGCGGGTCAGGATGAAGGAGTGGCAGTGGCAGCCCGACCTCGCCGAGCTGCTGTTTCTCCTGCCCTTCTGACGATGGCGGCCCGCCTCACCGGGTGATGGGGGCCAGGATCTCGTCGCTGCGCACCTGCACCGGGATGGTTTCGTACTCCCGTTGCAACAGCACCAGCAGACTCTGCTTGTCCACTTCCAGCACATAGGCGGTTCCTTCCCGGGTCAGACAGGTCATTCCCGGCCGGATCTCGTTAATCTCCATCACAACCTCCGTGTCCAGCGCTGCCATCCTTGCAGCGGTTTCAGTATACCGCCATCTGAAAACAAAAAGGCCCCTGCAAGGGGCCTCTTTCATCAGAGTGTGCTCGCTGCGCAATCACGCCTTCTTCGACTTGGCCAGGCTCTCCTGCCACTTGCCGTTGTCGTAATGCGCCGTCCAGCCGGTCGCCTTGCCGTTGACCTCGGTCATCACGTACTGCTCCTTGGTCTTGCGACTGAAGCGCACGATGGAGGCGTTACCGTCAGGATCTGACGCCGGGGCATCGGCCAGGTACTGGTGCTTGGGCGACAGGCGCTCCTTGAAGCGCTTGAGCTCTTCCACCAGCGGCGCACGAGTCTCGCGGGATTTCGGGAAGTTGCTGGCGGCCAGGAACAGGCCGGCGGCCCCGTCACGCAGCACGAAGTGAGCGTCGGACTGGGTACATTTCAGCTCCGGCAGCGGTACCGGGTCTTCCTTCGGCGGCGCGATATCACCGTTTTTCAGGATCTTGCGGGTGTTCTTGCAGGTGTCGTTGGTGCAACCCATGTACTTGCCGAAGCGGCCGTTCTTGAGCTGCATTTCGCTGCCACAGCGGTCACATTCGATGCTCGGCCCTTCGTAGCCCTTGAGCTTGAACTGGCCTTTTTCAATTTCGTAGCCGTCGCAATCCGGGTTGCGACCGCAGACGTGCAGCTTGCGGCTGTCGTCGATGATGTAGGCATCCATGGCGGTGCCGCACACGCCGCAGCGGTGCTTGGCGCGCAGCGCCTCGGTTTCGGCCTCGTCACCATCGGTGGCAGAGACGAACTCGTCGGCGGAGACCAGGTTGATGGTCTTCTTGCAGCGCTCTTTGGGTGGCAAGGCGTAGCCGGAGCAGCCGAGGAAGACCCCGGTGGTGGCGGTGCGAATGCCCATCTTGCGGCCGCAATCCGGGCAGTCGATGTCGGTCAGCACCATCTGGTTGGCACGCATGCCCCCCTCTTCCACCGGCAGATCCGCTTTTTCCAGCTCCTGGGTGAACTCGGCGTAGAAGGCGTCCAGCACCTTCTTCCACTCCAGGCTCCCCTCGGCGATGCCATCGAGCTTGTCTTCCATCTTGGCGGTGAACTCGTAGTTCATCAGCTCGACGAAGTTCTCCACCAGCCGGTCGGTGACGATCTCGCCCATCTTCTCGGCGAAGAAACGGCGGCTCTCGACCCGCACATAACCACGGTCGACGATGGTGGAGATGATGGAGGCGTAGGTGGACGGACGGCCGATGCCGCGCTTTTCCAGCTCGCGCACCAGCGCCGCTTCGGTGAAGCGGGCGGGCGGCTTGGTGAAGTGCTGGCGCGGATCCAGCTTGACCAGTTTGAGCACCTCGCCGACGGTCACCGCCGGCAGCTGGCTGTCTTCACCCTTGCGGCCCATGGGCGGCAGCGCCTTGGTCCAACCGGCGAAGCGCAGGGTGCGGCCGCGCGCCTTGAGCTCGAACTCACCGGCCTTGACGGTCAGGGTGGAGGAGTCGTACTGGGCCGGGGTCATCTGGCAGGCGACAAACTGACGCCAGATGAGGTCATAGAGCCGCATCGCGTCCGGCTCCATCCCTTCCAGCATCTCGGCCGTCACCAGCACGCTGGAGGGGCGGATCGCCTCGTGGGCCTCCTGGGCATTGGCCTTGGCACCGTACAGGTTCGGATCGCTCGGCAGGTAGGCGGCGCCATACTGCTCGCCGATGTATTCCCGCACCGCCTCGACCGCCTCTTTGCTGAGGTTGGTGGAGTCGGTACGCATATAGGTGATGTAACCCGCTTCATAGAGGCGCTGGGCCATCATCATGGTCTTCTTGACCCCGAAGCTCAGCCGGGTGGAGGCTGCCTGCTGCAGGGTGGAGGTGATGAAGGGGGCAGACGGTTTGGAGCCGGTCGGCTTGTCTTCGCGGTTCACCACCTTGTAGTCGACCCCTTCCAGGGCGGCCACGGCAGCGAAGGTCTCGGCCTGGGTCACCGGCTTGAAGTCGGCCCCGTTGCGGCTGACCACCTCCATCCGCAGATCGGCGTTATCACCGGTCAGCAGGTCGGCGTTGAGATCCCAGAACTCCACCGGCACGAACGCCTTGATTTCACGCTCTTTGTCGACGATGAGGCGCACCGCGACGGACTGTACCCGGCCGGCGGAGAGGCCGCGGGCCAGCTTCTTCCAGAGCAGCGGGGAGACCATGTAACCCACCACCCGGTCGAGGAAACGACGGGCCTGCTGGGCGTTGACGCGGTGAATGTTCAGCTCGGACGGCTGGGCGAACGCCTCCTGGATGGCGGTCTTGGTGATCTCGTTGAACACCACGCGCTTGTAGCGGCTGTCGTCGCCGCCGATGATCTCGCGCAGGTGCCAGGCGATCGCTTCCCCTTCTCTATCCAAGTCGGTTGCGAGATAGATGGTGTCAGCCTTCTCGGCCAGACTCTGCAACTCGCTGACCACTTTTTCCTTGCCGGGCAAAATCTGGTAGTTGGCCTGCCAGCCTGCGGTCGGATTGATCCCCATCCGTGAGAACAGGGCATTGCGCTCCTTGGCAGCCTTTTCTGATTCGCTCAGCTTGATGCCGCGAATGACAGGTTTTTTGGGCTCGTTGCTGGCGCTGCCGCTGGTCGGCAGATCGCGCACGTGACCAACGCTGGATTTCACCACGTAGTCCTTGCCCAAATATTTGTTGATGGTCTTGGCCTTGGCCGGAGACTCCACTATGACCAGTGATTTGCCCATGCTGTAACTATTATCCTCATTGCACCCGACGGGGTTGGTGTGCGGTTTTGTGGGGCTGTATAAGAGATTTGACGGGAAAAAGCAATCTTGTGAGCAAATTTGCCCAGCAGCCCGAACCACCTTGCTTCTTTATTTATTAATGCGAAGCCGAGCCGCGGGAAGCAACCGCTTTTTTATTTTTATGCTATATCCACCCTCTTTTTATATTGGAAACGACATAACCAACCGCTCTTGTAACATAACAAACCAGTTTCGTTATCAGCTTGTTACAAAAGACAAAATCTCCTTATAATGGCTGCATCCCGCAGCATTGTGCGCGGAAGGAACCGCTACCCATATAAAAATCGAAAGGATGTACTCAATGAAGCACTTCGAGGTCAACTTCGACGGCCTGGTCGGCCCGACCCACAACTATGCCGGCTTGTCCTATGGCAACGTCGCCTCCCAGAACAATGCCAAGGAAGCGTCCAATCCGAAGGAGGCCGCCAAGCAGGGTCTGCGCAAGATGAAGGCCTTGACCGACCTCGGCATGGTGCAGGGGGTACTGGCCCCGCAGGAGCGGCCGGATCTCGCCACCCTGCGCCGCCTCGGCTTCACCGGCAACGATGCAAGCGTCTTGGCCCAGGCTGCCAAACAGGCGCCCGCCGTACTGGCCGCCTGCTATTCGGCTTCCAGCATGTGGACCGCCAACGCCGCCACCGTCTCCCCCAGTGCCGATACTCAGGATGGCCGCATCCACTTCACCCCCGCCAACCTGACCAACAAGTTTCACCGCTCCCTCGAGCCCGAGGTGACTGGCCGCATCCTGCGCGCCGTGTTCAACAACGACCGCCACTTCTATCACCATCAGCACCTGCCGGAGAACGACCACTTCGGTGACGAGGGGGCCGCCAACCACACCCGGCTGTGCCGCGCCTATGGCGAGTCCGGGGTAGAGCTGTTCGTCTATGGCCGCAGCGCCTTCGACGTCTCCCAGCCCGCCCCCAAACGCTACCCGGCCCGCCAGACCCTGGAAGCGAGCCAGGCCATCGCCCGCCTGCACGGCTTGGGGGACGAGAGCGCCGTCTTCATCCAGCAGAACCCGGACGTGATCGATCAGGGGGTGTTCCACAACGACGTGATCGCGGTGGGCAACCAGAACGTGCTGTTCTTCCACCAGCAGGCGTTCCTCAACACCGCCTCGGCGCTGGCCGAGGTGCGCACCAAGTTCGGTGACGGCGAGCTGCACTTTATCGAGGTGCCCACTGCCGAGGTGTCGGTGCAGGATGCGGTGAAGTCCTATCTGTTCAACACCCAGATCCTGACCCTGCCGTCCGGTGAGATGGCGATCATCGCCCCCACCGAGTGCCGCGACAACCCGGCGGTGTCAGCCTATCTGGCCAAGCTGGTGACCCTGGGCACCCCCATCAAGGGGGTACACTACATGGACGTGAAGCAGAGCATGAGAAACGGCGGCGGCCCCGCCTGTCTGCGACTGCGGGTCGCCATGAACGACACCGAGCTCGCCGCAGTCAACCCGGCCTGCCTCATCAACGACGGCCAGTTTGCCCGCCTGGACGCCTGGGTGGAGAAACACTACCGCGACAGCCTGGCGCTGGACGACCTGCGCGACCCGGCACTGGTCATGGAGTCCCGCACCGCGCTGGACGAGCTGACCCAGATCCTGAAACTGGGCTCCGTCTACCCGTTCCAGCGCTAAGGCGCTCCTACGCTATAAAAAAGAGAGCCGGGCAAGTGCCCGGCTCTCTTTTTTCCGTCCTTGAACTGTACCTCAGCGCCAGGGGCCCTGCTGCCACAGGCGACCCAGACCGGACTCCAGCGCCACGGCAGCCTGCTGGCCGAGCTTCTGGGTCAGGCTTTTCGGCTTGCTGTAGCGAATGCCGACCACCTTGTGCTGGCTGGCCTGGGCCAGCAGATAGTCATCGCTGGTGCAGAGGCTGTCCACCAGCCCGAGCTGCTTGGCCTGGCTCGCCAGCCAGTGCTCGCCTGTGGTGACCTTGTCGATGTCGAGGTTGGGTCTGTGCTCGGCCACGAATGCCTTGAAGCGCTCGTGGATGGCGCCCAGCTCCTCGCGAAACTTCTCGCGCCCCAGGTCGTCGTTCTCGCCGAACATGGTGATGGTGCGCTTGTACTGGCCGGCGGTGTGCATCTCGAACTCGATGTCGTGCTTTTTCAGCAGCTTGTTGAAGTTCGGCAGCTGGGCGATCACCCCGATGGAGCCGACGATGGCGAACGGCGCCGCCAGGATCTGATCCGCCACGCAGGCCATCATGTAGCCGCCGCTCGCCGCCACCTTGTCGATGGCCACGGTCAGCTTGATGTCACGATCCCGCAGCCGCTGCAGCTGGGAGGCCGCCAGACCGTAGCCGTGCACCACGCCGCCGCCGGATTCGAGCCGCAGCAGCACTTCGTCCCCCGGCTGGGCTACGCCTATCACGGCGTTCACCTCTTCGCGCAGGGAGGCTACCTCCTTGGCATCCATGCTGCCGTGAAAATCGATGACGAACAGCCGGCTGCGGGCATCTTCGCTCTTGGCCCGGGCCTTGTGCTCGGCCTTGCGCGCCTTCTCCAGCTGCTTGCGCTCCGCCTTGCCGGCCAATGCAGCCTGCAACTGGTGACGCCCCTGCTCCAGCTCGCTGGAGAGATCGGTCACCACCAGCTCCCCCTTGCGGGATTTGGGCTGACGGCTGCTTACCACCATCAGGATGACGGCGCCGATGGCGAGCAGTAGGGTAATGGTCTTGGCCAGGAACAGGCCGTATTCGGTCAAAAATGCCACTTGATGCTCCACTGGTGTGCCCCCGGGGGGACGATTTTTTCACATTCTAGGGAGTTTGCCCGGTGCGCGCAAAAACTCTGCGTCAACCCGTCAGAAATGCCAATCGACTATCACAACCCCTCTGATTTATTCACATTTTTGCCATCTCATACTGGTCAAACGCCGTGCGGGATCAGTACACTTGCCCCTCTATTGCCGGGCGCATCAGCCACGAATTGTTAACAGGAGTTGTCATGTTCGATTATCAGGCCCCCCAGGATCTGCTCAAGGACAAGGTCATTCTGGTCACGGGTGCCGGTGACGGCATCGGCCGCGAAGCGGCGCTCACCTATGCGGCCCACGGCGCCACCGTGATCCTGCTCGGACGCACCAGCGCCAAGCTGGAGGCGGTCTACGACCAGATCGAGGCGGCCGGCCACCCGCTGCCCGCCATCGTGCCGGTGGATCTGAAGGGGGCGACCGCCGCCCACTATCGCGGCATGGCCGAGACCTTCGCCCAGCAGTTCGGCCGCCTCGACGGCGTGCTGTTCAACGCCGGCCTGCTCGGCACCCTGTCACCGTTCGAACACATCCAGGAGCAGGAGTGGGACGAAGTGATGCAGGTCAACGTCAAATCCGAATTCCTGCTGACCCAGGCGCTGCTGCCGCTCATTCGCCAGACTGCCAAGGAGTACGGCGATGCCTCCATCGTCTACACCTCCTCCAGCGTGGGTCGCAAGGGCCGCGCCTACTGGGGCACCTATGCCATCTCCAAGTTCGCCATCGAAGGCATGATGGAAGTGCTGGCGGACGAACTGGAAAACACCGCGGTGCGGGTCAACACCCTCAACCCGGGTGGCACCCGCACCAAGATGCGGGCCAGTGCCTTCCCGGCCGAAGATCCGCAGACCCTCAAGACTCCGGCCGACCTGATGCCGCTCTATCTCTATCTGATGGGAGTGGACAGCAAGGGCAAAACCGGCCAGACCTTTGTGGCCCAGCCCAAATAAATCAACAAAATAACCCCAACCCTGCGCGGCATGGGGTTAAATTCAATAGGGTGCCGTCGGCACCCTGTTGCGAATATGGCAAGGCCCGTTCCATCCAGTCCCTTATCAGGTTGAGATATGTTTCGTCCCAAGAGCACGTTTGAGCAATGGCGGATCTTTCAGGCCGTGGTGGATTGTGGCGGCTACGCCCAGGCCGCCGAGGCGCTGAACAAGAGCCAGTCCTCCCTCAATCATGCGGTAGCCAAGCTGCAGCAGAGTCTGGGGGTGGCCCTGCTGGAGGTGAGAGGGCGCAAGGCGGTGCTGACGCCAGCGGGGGAGATCTTCCTCAAGCGTGCCCGTCAGCTCAGCCAGCAGGTGGAAGAGCTGGAGAACCTGGCCAACAACCTGGAGCGGCAGTGGGAGCCGCAGATCAACCTCTATGTATCGGTGATGCAGCCGCGCGAGCGGCTCTATCGGGCGCTGGCCCACTTCTACCCCCGCAGCCGGGGCTGCCGGGTCAATCTGCACGAGCGAATCCACTGCCACTTCAACGCCCTGCAGGTGGGGGATCTGATGCTCTCGGAGCACCTGCCCCATGATCGCACCGGTCTGCCGCTGGACGAGGTGTGTCTGCTGCCGCTCTGCGCGGCCGATCACCCGCTCGCCACTCAGGGCGGCGCCATCGCCGCCGAGGCGCTGGCCGGCCACAACCAGATCAGCCTGCACCCCCCCATTCACCGCTCGGTGGACTGGAACGATGCGGACGACACCGGCTGGAAGGCGACCCACTACCACGAGGTGATCGCCATGCTCAGGCTCGGCCTCGGCTATGCCTGGCTGCCCCGCCACCTGGTGCAGGAGGCGCTGGCGAGCGGCGAGCTGGTGGCGCTGGATCTGGCAGGTGGCAACGAGCGCCACCTCTATACCTATCTGCTGACGCCGTCGGCCGACGCCCTGGGCCCGGCCACCGAGCTGCTGCTGCGCTGCCTGCGCAACGAATATCAGGACGACAGCGACCGCTAGCCCGCTCCCCCGCCGCCATCAGGCAGTGAGGCGGGGCAGACCCGCCCTCCCCTTTGGCTTCAGACGTTCGGCACCCGCCAGCAGGCGGCCAGTGCCAGCAGCGCCAGTCCCATCGCCACCATGAAGACCCCGTGGAAGCTCCAGATCTCCGCCACAGTCCCCGCTATCGCCCCTGCCATGATGGAGCCGGTGCGGATGCTGTTGGCGAACAGGGTAGTCGCCACCCCGGCGCGACCCGGCATCAGATCCTGGAAGTAGGACATGCCGATGCCGGCGACGATGCCGATGAAGATGGCGTTGAGCAGTTGCAGCGCAATGAGGGCATGCTGGCTCGACAGGGTCACCAGCCCCACGTAGAAGCCGACCCCGGCCAACACCGCCAGCAGCATCATGGGGCGCTTGCCAAAACGCTGGGTATAGTGACCCGCCAGCAGCATGAAGGGGATCTCGAGAGCCGCCGCCGTGCCCATCAGCACCCCGGCCAGCTTCTCCTCCAGCCCCAGCTCGCGGGTGATGTAGAGCGGCATGTTGATGAGGTACATGCTGTTGCAGGTCCACATCAGGGTGGAGGCGATAAAGAGCGCGCGCACCGACGGATCCCGCCAGCTGCTGACCCGCTCCACCTCGCTGTCCATCACCGGCAGCGGCAACGAGGGCAGCCAGCGCCACACCACGAAGGCGCAGAGCAGATAAGCCAGCGCGGAGGCGAGGTACATCACCTCGAAGCCGTAGCCGATGGCCAGCGCGAAGGCGATGGGGGGCCCTATCACCCAGGCCAGCGAGAACTGGGCCCGCAGCACCGAGCTGAACATGTCGGCCCGCTTGTTGCGGCTGTCGGCATATTCCCGCGCCAGCGCGAACAGCTGGGGGCTGGCGGTGGCGGCCAGGCTCGCCAGCAACACCCCCAGGCTCACCAGCAGCCAGTATTGCCGGTTCCAGGCAAACAGCAGGGAAAGCACCACGCCGGCGAAGCAGCAGCGCAGGATCAGTCGCTTGCGATCCCCCTTGTTGTCGGAGCGGTGGCCGAGCCACTGGCTGATGAGGATGCCGATCACCGCGTTGACGGTATAGAAGAGCCCCACCAGGAAGGGGCGCACCTGCACCTCCTCGGCCAGGAACAGGCTCAGGGTGGGCACCTGCAGTGCCACCGCCACCCCGGTCATGAAGGTCACGGCCAGAAAAGAGAGAGAGACGGGATCCGTCCTGTTGCGGGCAGCAGTCAACAAGCGCATAGAATTACCACTGATTGGAGGGAAGAAAACTGGCCAAAATTCGGCAAGTGCATGAAATGGCGCCGCTTATTTTATGTCATTATCAAGAGCCACCTCAAGGCTTGCGACCCCGTCGCCGACCCCGTACAGTGAAAGCCCACTGGCCAGCATAAGGATTTCACATGTTTGATTTTGACCGGGAAATAGATCGCAGCGGCACCATGAGCCTGAAATGGGACAAGTACAAGGGACAGGACGTGCTGCCCATGTGGGTCGCCGACACCGACTTCGTCTCGCCCCCTGCCGTCGTCGAGGCCCTCACGGCGCGGGTCGCCCACGGCATCTTCGGCTACTCGCGCCCCTCTCCCCGGCTGATCGAACTCATCATCACGCGGCTGGCCAGCCGCTATGGCTGGACCATCCAGCCCGAGTGGCTCGTCTTCCTGCCCGGCGTGGTGCCCGGTCTCAACCTGGCCTGCAAGGCCTGGAGCCAGCACGGGCGTGGCATCATCACCCCCAAGCCGGTCTACTACCCCTTCCTGCAGGCACCGGGCTTCAACGACCGGCCGCTGCTCACCGTGCCCATGGTGGAAGAGGCCGGTCGCTGGGTACTGGATATCGAGGAGCTGGAGCGCCAGGCGCCGGCGGCGGATCTGCTGCTGCTGTGCAACCCGCAAAACCCGGGCGGCACCGTCTTCACCCGCGAGGAGCTGCTGGCCATCGACGCCATCGCCGAGCGCCACAACCTGGTGATCTGCTCCGATGAAATTCACTGCGACCTGTTGCTGGACAAGGACGCCCGCCACATCCCCTACGGCGCCATCAGCCCGGCGGCGGCCGAGCGTTCGGCGGTGATGATGGCCCCGAGCAAGACCTTCAACATCGCCGGGCTCTGCTGCGCCTTCGCAGTGGTGCCCAATGCCCGTCTGCGCCTCAAGCTGCAGCAGGCGATGCGCGGCATCAGTGCCGACGTCAACCTGCTGGGCTTCGTGGCCGCCGAGGCGGCCTATGAAGGGGGCGAACAGTGGCTCAGCGAACAGCTCGACTACCTGGCCGCCAACCTGGCGCTGATCGAGCAGGCGGTCGCCCGCTGGCCCGGCATCAAGCTGGCGCGCCATCAGGCCACCTACCTCGCCTGGATCGACGTGAGCGCGTTGGGGCTGGACGATCCCATCGCCTTCTTCGAGCAGGCCGGGGTGGGGCTCTCCCCCGGTGCCCAGTTTGGTGACGGCCAGTTCGTGCGGCTCAACTTCGGCTGCACCCGGGCCCGCCTCGTCGAGGCATTGGCCCGCATGGAGAAGGCCATCCTGGCTCGCCGCTGAGCCCCTGCGGGGCGGCGCCGGCCGACCCCGCAATATAATCTGTCCGACCCGATCCGAATCCGCACGCAATAGGGTATATTTTGGCGACGCCCCACCCCGGCCATCCCGGGGCGCCAGGGGCCACCCAACACGGCACCGGCCGCCCTCTTGCGGGCAACGGCCCGATGCCAACCGGGATGGGGCTGACCCATCCTTTTTATCAGCCAATGATCCGGTTCACTATGTTCCAACGCGTCTTGCATCTTCTGCCCATCCGGCTGCGCCGAGCCCTGCCCTGGCTGGCAGCGACCCTGGCCCTGCCCCTGCAGGCCGCCACCTATCTCACCATCGGCACGGGGCCGCTGAACGGCGTCTACTACCCGACCGGCGGCGCCATCTGCCGGCTGCTCAATGAAGAGAGCGGCAGCCACGGCCTGCACTGCTCGGTGCAGAGTACCTCGGGTTCCCTCGCCAACCTGAAGGCGCTGGCGCAGGGCAACATCCAGCTGGCGCTGGTGCAGTCGGACGTGCTGCATCACGCCGCTCACGGCACGGGCCCCTTCCAGAGCCAGCCCCCCGCCGATCAGCTGCGCAGCCTATACCGCCTCCATCAGGAGTCGCTGACCCTGCTTGCCAGCGCCACCAGCAACATCAACACCCTGGTCGACATCGAAGGCAAGCGGGTCGATCTCGGCAACCCAGGCTCCGGGGAACGGGTCACCAGCCTGGCGCTGCTCGACGCCATGAGCTGGCAGGCCAAGAGCTTTGCCCCCCTCATCCCCGCCGCGGCCAACAACCGGCTGGAGGGGCTCTGTGACGGTACCCTGGACGCCGCCTTCGTGGTGGCGGGCCACCCCAATCAAGCCATCGGCGATCTCACCGGCCGCTGCAAGGCGCGCCTCATCCCCATCGAAGGGGAACAGATAGACAAGCTGCTCAAGCAGCACCCCTACTATCAACGCGGCCGCATCGGCGCCAACCTCTATCCGGGCCAGACCAGCGGGATCAACACCTTCGCCGTCACCGCCGAGCTGGTGGCGCTGGCCAGCCTGCCGGATAGCGAGGTGCGCACCGTGCGCGACGTGTTGAGCGGCCGGCTCAAGCAGTTCACCCGCCTCCATCCGGCACTGACCCAGCTCACCCTGGAGGGGATGCTGGGTGAGGCGGAAGTGCCGCGTCACGCCGGCATGGCGGATGCTCCGCCCCCCCTGCTGCCCGAGACCCTGGGCCCGGCTCCGGCGACCTCGGAGGCCCTGGCAACCTCAGCGGCGCAGCCCACCGAAGTGGCGCACCCCGCCGGTGAGGACGCGAAGCAAGCTGCCGGCGAGACGGGCGCCCCCTCCCCGGAAGGCACGCCCGCCACCTCCTCCGGGCAGACCCCTGGCGCCCTGCTGCCGACCCCCTCGGCAGCCGCGGCCACCGAGCCGGGCGCGAGTAACGTGCTCGAAGGGGCCGCCGTGGAACAGGGCGGCACGCTGACCGGCACGGCCGCGCCAAGCCCCTCTGCCGTGGTGAGCGGGGCACAGCCCGCCTCGCCGGCCCCCACCGAACCGGCACCGACAGCACCGGCCGCAGCAAGCGGCGCCTCACCAACCGCAGAGGGCACGCCTGCCCAGTAAGGCCGCCAAACCGCCACAACGACAGAGGCCACCCAAGGGTGGCCTCTTTTTGTTTCGATATTGGGTAGGCTCAAGCCCCGGCGTCCGGCAACGGTGCCGGGCACTGGATCTCCTGCTCCACCCAGTGCAACAGTTGCTTGATGGCGCGCGACAGCACCTGATTCTGGCGCACCACATACCCTAAGCTGGTGCCGGGAAAGTCGGTGAGCCGGGTCACCGGGGCGGTCAGCTTGAGCCGCGGGTGAATGGAAAAGTCCGGCACTATGGCCACCCCGAAACCCGCCTCGGCCCAGTCGAGCTGGGCGTCCACGCTGCCTACTTCCATGATGCGACAGCTGGGCAGACCGAGCAGCGGCAAAGAGGGGTCGATGAGCGCCCGGGTACGGGTGTCGTGCCCCAGCAGGATCAGGGTCGGCTCGTCGAGGGCATCGCTCTCCCCCGCCTTCGCCCGCGCCTGCCAGCGGGCGAGACCGTGGCCCAGCGCGCACCAGGTCACCTGCTGCAACTCGGTGTAGAACAGCGGCTCGCTGCGCTTTTGCGCCATCACGAAACCCAGATCCGCCTTGCCCGCCTTGACCAGCTCAGCCGCCTGATCCGAGGTGGTGTTGAACAGGGTGAGGTCGATGCCGGGGAACTCCTGCTTGAAGCGCTGAAAGGGCTGAATGAGCAGCAGGCGCGAGATGATGTCGCTGGCGGCGATGGCCAGCGTCCCCTGGCTCAGCTGGTTGAGGGCGTTGAGATCGGACTGGCAGAGCTGCAGCTCGGCGATGGCGCGCTCGGCGCTTTGCAGCAGCCGCTCGCCGGCCTGGGTCAGCCGAAACGGGCTGCGCTCGATGAGTTTGACCCGGGTGGCCTGCTCCAGATTTTTGAGGTGCAGGCTCACATTGGGCTGGGTCATGTGCAGTTCGGTGGCGGTCTGGCCGAAGTGCTGCAGCCGGGCCAGGGTGACGAAGGTGTGCAGCCAGTGGATGTCCAGCATGAGGGTCCTCCTGTGCCGCCCGGCAGCGGCCCCCCTGCTCGACAACGGCGAGGCGGCGCGACCAGGGGGCAGTTTGCCGATAAATTCACCGCAATTATATGACTCTCTTATCGGAATTATAAAGATAATTAATTTTTCTAATCCTCCTGAGCCTCCTAGGATGATCGCCTAACGTCTTAGGAGAAAGAGTCATGTCGTCTATCGTAGTCGTAGGTGCCAACTGGGGTGATGAAGGCAAAGGCCGCATCGTGGATTATCTGGCAGGCCAAGCAGGCGCCAGCATTCGCTTCCAGGGCGGCAACAACGCCGGCCATACCGTCGTCAACGACCTTGGCACCTTCAAGCTGCACCAGGTTCCGAGCGGTGTGTTCAACCCGGATTGCCTGGTCGTGCTGGGCCCGGGCATGGTGATCAGCCCCGAGAAACTGACCGTCGAGCTGGACGAAGTGAAAGCCTCCGGCGTCACTCCCAAGCTGGCCATCTCTGATCGCGCCACCCTCTGCCTGCCGCTGCACGCCATGGAAGATACCCTGGAAGAACAGCGCTTGGGCGATGGCGCCTACGGTTCCACCCGTCAGGGCATCGCCCCTGCCTACGGCGATCGCGTCATGAAGAAAGCGATCCTGGTGGGCTGGCTGAAGCAGCCGGAAGTACTGGTCGAGCGTATTCAATTCTTCCTCGACTGGAAACTGCCGCAGCTCAAAGCGCTCTACCCGACCTTCGAATTCAACCAGACCGCCCAGGAGATGGCTGACTGGCTGCTGGAAGTGTCCGCACCCTGGATCGACTCCGTCTGCAACGTCAGCATGCCGCTCAAAGCGCTGCAGGCCGAAGGCAAGACCCTGTTGTTCGAAGCCCAGCTGGGCGCCGGCCGTGACCTGATCTACGGCGAATACCCCTGGGTGACCTCCTCCCACGTTTCCGGCGCCTATGCCGGCATCGGTGGTGGCCTGCCGGGTCTGCGTCCCGAGCGCGTCATCGCCGTCGCCAAGGCGTTCAGCACCTCCGTCGGTACCGGCACCCTGCTGACCGCCATGGAGAACCAGGACGAGTTCCGCAAGATCGCCAACGAGTTCGGCGCCACCACCGGCCGTCCCCGCGACGTCGGCTACTTCGATGCCGTCGCCACCAAGAACGGTGTCGAGCTGCAGGCTGCCAACGAAGTAGCGCTGACCAAGCTGGACTGCCTGACCGGTCTGCCGGATCTGAAGATCTGCGTCGCCTACGAAGGTGCCCACACCGAGAACCCGATCTGGCCGCAAACTGCCGGTCTGAAGCCGGTTTACGAAGTGATGGAAAGCTGGAGCGAAGACATCACCGGCTGCCGTACCTTCGCCGAGCTGCCCAAGGCGGCTCAGCAGTACGTACTGCGCATCGAAGAGCTGCTGGGCGTACCGGTGCCGATGGTCTCCGTCGGCCCGGGCCGTGACGAGATGATCCTGCGCTAAGTCGCGCGATCAGCTGTCAGCACAGTAAAAAACCGGCATCCAGGATGCCGGTTTTTTTATGCCCGGACGCACCACCGCGCTTTCGCAGCGCTCACCAGCAATCAACACAACAACTCATATAATGGCGGAAAAACGACCACTTTAAGCGGTTGAGTTACTTACCTTCTCCCCCTCTTCGCTAGACTGATCCCATCATCCACCGAGGAGCCTCACCATGAAGATTGCCAAGCGTACCACCCTGCTCTCCCTGCTGTGCCTGGCAGCCCTGCCCGCCAGTGCCATGACCCTGAAGAGCAGCGACATCCACGAAGGCCAGCTGATGGACAAGGCCTTCAGCTTCAACGGCTTTGGCTGCAGCGGCGACAACCGCTCGCCCCAGCTCAGCTGGCAAGGCCTGCCCGCCGGCACCAAGAGCGTCGCCATCACCGCCTATGATCCAGATGCCCCCACCGGCAGCGGCTGGTGGCACTGGCTGGTGGTGAACCTGCCGGCCAGTCAGAACGAGCTGCCGAGCAACGCCTCGGGCAAGCTCAAGCAGGGGCTGGAGCTGAAAACAGACTTCGGCAACCAGGGTTACGGCGGCCCCTGCCCGCCCGCCGGCCACGGCATGCACCGCTACCAGTTCACCGCCTGGGCTCTGCCCCAGGCCCTGGAGGTGAAGGCAGACACCCCGCCCGCCATGGTAGGCTACATGCTCAACAGCATGGCCCTTGGCAAGGCCACCCTGACCGCCACCTTCGTCACCCCCTAGGAGTCCGCCGGATGAGCACGCCTCTGCTGCAACTGCACCACTATCTCGGGATCCGCCAGCAGCCGCTGCACCGGGTGCTCATCTACGCCCCCACCATCATCTGGGTGGAGCAGGGTCACAAGCAGTTGTGGTGGCAGGAGAAGCGCCTGGCATTCGATCAGGCGAGCTGGCTGCTGATCCCGGCCGGTCACCAGCTCACCTTCGTCAACCAGCCGGAGCAGGGCAAGTTTCGCTCCCGCGCGCTGACCCTGCTGACCCCGCCCCCCATCGACTGGCTCGGCGCCGCCCATACCGGCCCGCTAAGGGAGCCGCGCCTGACGGTCAGTCCGGCGCTGGCTTTCTGTTTCGAGCTGGTTTGCTCCATGGCGGATCGGCGGCTCAATGAGGCCACCCAGGCCCAGCTGCTGCAGGGCTTTTATGCCGAGCTGCAGGCCGCCGGCGGGCTCGACCTGCTGTTTCCCGCCCATACCATGACCCTCGGCGAGCGGCTGGCCCGCTACCTCGGGGTGGAGCCGGGCGCCGACCACACCCTGGAGGGGGTGGCACCGCACTTCGCCATGAGCCGCGCCTCCATGGCGCGCAAGCTGGCCGCCGAGGGGCGCAGCTTTCGCCAGCTGCTGACCCAGGTGCGCATGAGCCACGCCCTCACCCTGTTGCAGCAGGGGCTGGCACCGCTGGAGACGGCCCTCGCCTGTGGCTACGACTCCCCCAGCCGCTTCGCCGCCCGCTTCAAGCAGGAGTTCGGCCTGACCCCCTATCAATACCTGCGCACCTGCCCCTCCTCTCTCTCGCTGGCTGCCGCCAGATAAGTAAATAGTTACTAAAACATCAAGCTATGTAACCTCGTGTAACCGGGTGATCCGGCTCACACCTGCCCCTCCGGCACTGTGACACAGCGCCAATAATCCCCTCAAAATCGCCCTATAATGGCTCTAGCAAACGATTTCACTAAAACAAGCACTAAAAAACACCTTCCTTAACCTACAAAAACTGTCATTGGAGCGAGAGATGTTTCGTAAAAGTTTACTATCCGTTACCCTGAGCATCGCCCTGTTCGGCCTCACAGCCTGCAACGGCAATGACTCCAGCAGCCCGGCCGCCCCCAGCGCCACCCTGGCGAACCAGTATCAGAACGTGATCGACCGCAGCGGCACCCCGCTCCAGTTCCGTGACTTTGACAGCTACTCCAACCTCAAATACAACCCGCTGCTCGATCTCGGCGCCTGGCACGGCTTCCTGCTGCCCGCCAGCGACAGCGAATGGGGTGGTTTTACCGGCCCCATGGTCATCGCCGAGGAGTACAGCCTGTTCTTCGCAAGCGAATTGGACAAGCTGACCCTGAGCGACGAGAACGGCCGCGCCTTCCCGCTCACCAGCGCCAGCAAGCAGGCGCTGTACGCCATCCCGGGGGCGCTGGTGCAACGCTTCGAATTTGAACCCTTCACTCTGGAGCTGGAGCTGCGCTACGGCGATGCCCGCACTGCGCTGGTTCGCACCCGCCTCAT
The DNA here is from genome assembly GCF_049175815.1 of Aeromonas sp. 600276. NCBI lineage: Bacteria > Pseudomonadati > Pseudomonadota > Gammaproteobacteria > Aeromonadales > Aeromonadaceae > Aeromonas > Aeromonas sp. 600276. Next base: position 33,268 of record NZ_JAAKVU010000020.1, read on the forward strand.
CAACCACACTGACGCCCCCCTCACCCTCAAGCTCAACTGGCAGGGGGAGCTGCTCAACCAGTGGGATGCCAACAAGACGGTCGCCGAGCAGTACCCCGCCTGGACCCGCTCCATCAGCCAGACCGAGCGCGGCGTGGCATTCCAGTTCGGCAAACTGCGCAGCACCTGGAACATCATGCAAAGCGGCAGCGCCAGCTACCGCATCGATCGCACCCTGCCCAGCCGCACCACCCTCGATGAGCAGGGGCTCGGCTACGTGAGCGAGGCCAGCCTCACCCTGGCCGCCAAGGGCCAGCAGGACATCTACACCCTGCAGAGCTATGTGCACTCCAGCGATGAGGCGGGTCGCTTCGAGCAGAGCCGCCAGGCGCTGCTGGCCGACCCCGCCAGCCATTTCGACGACTCCATCCGCCGCTGGGAGGATTACCTGGCGCGCGGCCTCTCCAATCAGGGGATCCCGGAATCGGAGCGACGCATCGCGGTCAAGGCGATGGAGACCCTCAACGGCAACTGGCGTTCCCCAGCCGGCGCCATCCTGCACGACGGGGTGACCCCCTCCAACACCGCCCGCTGGTTCGACGGGGTTTGGGCCTGGGACAGCTGGAAGCACGCCTACGCCATGGCCCATTTCAACCCGGAAGTAGCCAAGAACAACGTGCGCGCCATGTATGACTACCAGATTCAGGCCGATGACCCGGTCCGGCCGCAGGATGCCGGCATGGTGATCGACGCCGTCTTCTACAACAAGCTCGCCGATCGCGGTGGCGACGGCGGCAACTGGAACGAGCGCGACACCAAGCCGCCCCTCTCCGCCTGGGCCATCTGGGAGATCTACAGCGCCACCCAGGACAAAGCCTTCATCGCCGAGATGTATCCGAAGATCCAGGCCTATCACGACTGGTGGTATCGGGCGCGGGACAACAACCGCAACGGCATCATCGAATATGGCGCCACCCGCCACGTCGAGCACAACGACGAGTTCGGCAACATCACCTTCAAGGTGCAGTACCCGACGGGGGTACCGGCCGGGCTGGATCTGTCGAGCTGCACCGATGAGGGAGATGGCTGGTATGGCTGCGCCGGCATGGCGCTCTATCAGCAGGTATTGAGCGTTGGCGGCTACGCCGACATGGATATCGGCGCCCAGCACGGCGCCGGCTGGGAGTCCGGCATGGACAACGCCGCCCGCTTCGGCTTTATCGAGCCGGATCAGCTCAAGCGCTATGCCGACAAGACCTATGGCGGCGACATGGCCAAGGCGCGCCAGGACTGGAACGTCTTCTTCTTCGAAAACCATCAGGACGATGGCAGCCTCATCGGCTTCTCCATCGATCAGGAGTCGGTGGAGCTCAACGCCTTCCTCGCCAAGGAGAAGCGCATCCTGGCCGACATGGCCGAGCTGCTCGGCAAGCCGGACGAGGCGAGCCGCTATCGCGAAGGGGCGACCCAGCTGGCCGGCTATATCAACAGCTGCCTGTTCGATGAGGCCTCCGGCTTCTATTACGACCGCCAGATAGCCCAGGGGGATCTGCCGGACGCCAACGGCTGCGTCGGCAAGCTGTTGACCGCCCGCGGCCGCGGCCCGGAAGGGTGGAGTCCGCTCTGGGCCGAGGTGGCGGACCAGGAGAAGGCGGCGCGGGTGCGCGAGGTGATGCTCAATGCCCAGGAGTTCAACACCAGGGTGCCGCTCGGCACGGCGGCGCTGACCAACCCGGCCTATGACCCCGACATCTACTGGCGCGGCCGGGTCTGGCTGGATCAGTTCTACTTCGGGGTGAAGGGGCTGGAGAACTACGGCTATCGCAGCGATGCCCAACAGCTCGTCAACAAGCTGTTTGCCAACGCCGAGGGGCTGGCGGGCAGCGGCCCCATCCGCGAGAACTACAACCCGGAGACCGGCGCCATGCAGGGGGCCAGCAACTTCAGCTGGAGCTCGGCCCACCTCTACATGCTCTACCGCAACTTCCTGAAAACAGAGGGCTGATCCCTCTTTGCAGGCATGAGCCAACAAAAAGGCCTCCGCAAGGGAGGCCTTTTTTATGGCGGCGCCAAAGGTGGCGACTTACTTGACGGTCACCCGGGCAAACTTGCGCTTGCCGACCTGGTAGACGGCGGTGCCGGCACCGATGAGTGCCTTGCCATCTTCCAGCTTCTCGCCGTCAACCTTCACCGCGCCCTGCTTGATCATCCGCAGCGCTTCGGAGGTGGTGGCCACCAGATCGGCGTCTTTGAGCAGGTTGGCAATGGCCAGCCCTTCGCCTTCCAGTGCCAGCTCGACTTCCGGCATTTCGTCCGGAATGGCGTTCTTGGAGAAGCGCTGGGTGAAGTCTTCGTGGGCCGCTTCAGCCGCCGCTTCGTCGTGATAACGGGCGATGATCTCTTTGGCCAGCCAGATCTTCACGTCACGCGGGTTGAGGGTACCGGCGGCGATGCCCGCCTTGAACTCTTCAATTTCAGCCAACGGACGGAAGGAGAGCAGCTCGTAGTAGTTCCACATCAGATCGTCGGTGATGGACATGATCTTGCCGAACATCTCGCCCGGAGCGTCGTGCACGCCGATGTAGTTGGCAGCGGACTTGGACATCTTCTTGACGCCATCCAGGCCTACCAGCAGCGGCATCATCAGCACGCACTGGGTCGCCATGCCGGCATCTTTTTGCAGCTCGCGGCCCATCAGCAGGTTGAACTTCTGATCGGTACCGCCGAGCTCGACGTCCGCCTTCAGCGCGACCGAGTCATAGCCTTGCAGCAGCGGATAGAGGAATTCGTGAATGGCGATGGACTGGCCGTTGCTGTAGCGCTTCTTGAAATCGTCGCGCTCCATCATGCGAGCCACGGTCTGCTTGGCCGCCAGCTTGATCATGCCGGTCGCGCCCAGCTCGCTCAGCCAGCTGGAGTTGTACTCGATGCGAGTCTTGGCCGGGTCGAGGATCTTGAACGCCTGCTCGGCATAGGTGAGGGCGTTGTGCTTGATGGCCTCTTCGGAGAGCGGCGGACGGGTGGCGTTCTTGCCGGAGGGGTCACCCACCATGGCGGTGAAGTCACCGATCAGCAGGATCACTTCATGGCCCAGATCCTGGAAGGTCTTCAGCTTGTTGAGGATCACGGTATGACCCAGATGAATGTCGGGAGCCGTCGGGTCCATCCCCAACTTGATGCGCAGCGGGCGCCCTTCCTTCAACTTGGCGACCAGTTCTTCTTCCACCAGAATTTCTTCCGCTCCGCGCTTGATCTCGGCTAGCGCCACCTCGAGCTGGGACATTTTTTGACTCTCCAATCACGATTCCACAGGGCCAGACATATTACTGGAATGGCGGGCCAATTGGAAAGGCGGTAAACTCCGACATTCTTCCCGGCTCAACTTCGTCTGCTTCTCATGGTCATTTGGCACGCCTTCAACTCTCTCCCCCACTGGCACCGCAAGATGGTGCTGATCCTGAGCATCATGGTGATGATGCTGGCGGCCTGGCCCAGCGAACAGGCGGTCGCCACCCGGGTCGATGACAACGGCAACGAGCTGGCCATCGAGCAGCAGGTCGACGAGGAGGCGCTGCTGGCCGAAGCCAAGCCCGTCGCCCCGCCCAAACCGAGCTACATCACCAAGCTGGTGAAGGTGCGCAGCGGCGACAACATGGGGGTCATCTTCCAGCGCCTTGGCCTGAGCACCACGGATCTGCACCTCATCGATCAGCTGAACGGCACCGACACCCTGCGCCTGCTCAAGCCAGGCCAGGAGCTCACCTTCAGGCTCACCAAGGGTGGCGAGCTGCACAGCCTCTACTACCCCCACAGCCTGGAGCAGGCGCTCAAGGTGATCCGCAAGGATGAAGGGTTTGTCGCCAGGGCGGTCAAGCTCGAGCTCGACACCCGCGAACAGGTGGCCAAGGGCGAGATCCGCTCCAGCTTCTGGGGCGCCGCCGTCGATGCCGGCATGACCGAAGATCAGATCATGGACTTGGCCGCCATCTTCGGCTGGGACATCGACTTTGCCCAGGACCTGCAACCGGGGGACAGCTTCCGGGTGGTCTACGAGGAGAAATTCCAGGATGACGAGCGGGTCGCCTCCGGCGACATCCTGGCCGCCGAGTTCGTCAACCAGGGCGCCATCTACCGCGCCGTGCTGAACGAGGATGGCAACTACTACACCCCGGATGGCAAGGCGATGCGCAAGAGCTTCCTGCGTGCGCCGGTCAACTTCAAATACATCAGCTCCAACTTCAATCCGCGCCGTCTGCACCCGGTCACCGGCAAGGTACGCCCCCACAACGGCATCGACTACGTGGCGCCGGTGGGCACCCCCATCATGGCGGCCGGTGGCGGCAGCGTGGTGGCCGCCGGCTACAACCAGTTCAACGGCAACTACGTCTTCATCAAGCACGCCGGCAACTACGTGACCAAGTACCTGCACCTCTCCAAGCGCACCGTCAACAAGGGGCAGCGGGTGAAGCAGGGCCAGACCATCGGCCTGCTCGGCGGCACCGGCCGGGTCACCGGGCCGCACCTGCACTATGAATTCGTGGTGGGCGGCGTGCACAAGAACCCGCGCACCCTCAACCTGCCGCAGGCGGAGTCTCTCAGCGGGCGGGCGCTGGCCAGCTTCAAGGCACAGGCCATGCCCCAGCTGGCCAAGCTGGACAGCCCCGAACTGCAGCTGGCCCAGAACAAGCGGGCCAACGGCGGCAACTGAGCCACCATGCCAGAGAGCCACAAGGAGCAGTCATGAGCGAGCGTTATATCGGCTTGATTTCCGGTACCAGAATACGGCATGGGATTGAGGCCGCTCCCTCTCTCACGTACTTTTTCCCGACCTGCAAGTAAGGAAGCCCCATGACTGAACGCTATATAGGCTTGATGTCCGGTACCAGCATGGACGGCATCGACGCCGTGCTGGTCGTGATCGAGGGGGATCAACTGCGGGTCGAAGCGGCCCTCAGCCACCCCTGGCCCACCGCTCACGAGCTGCACCAACTCTGCACCCCGGGGGGCAACGAGATCGATCGCATGGGGGTGGCCGACAACCTGGTCGCCCGCGAATTTGCCGCCGCCACCCACGCCCTGCTGGCCAAGGCGGGGCTGACTCCCAGGGATATTCGTGCCATCGGCAGCCACGGCCAGACCATCCGCCACCGTCCCCAGCTCGGCTTTACCCTGCAGATCGGCAACGCGGCCCTGCTGGCGGCGCTGACCGGTATCGACGTGGTGGCCGATTTTCGCACCATGGACATGGCCCTCGGCGGCCAGGGGGCGCCACTGGTGCCCGCCTTCCATCAGGCCTTCTTTGCCCGCCCCGGCGCCCTGCGGGTGGTGCTCAACCTCGGCGGCATCGCCAATATCTCTGTGCTGCCGGGCCAGGCCGACGGCGTCTATGGCTTTGATACCGGCCCGGCCAACACCCTGCTCGACGGCTGGTATCGCCGCCATCACCCCCAGGGGGTCGGCTACGATGCCGGCGGCCAGTGGGCGGCCAGCGGCCAGCTTATCCCTGCACTGCTGGAGCGGCTGCTGGCCCACCCCTACTTCGCCGCCCCCCACCCCAAGAGCACAGGGCGGGAGATGTTTACCCTCGACTGGCTCGATGGCGAGCTGGCCGGCCACCCCCATGCCCCGGCGGATGTACAGCGCACCCTGCAGGCGCTTACTTGCCACAGCGTCGCCCGTCAGTTGCCCGCACTGGCTGATGCACAGAGCCAACCCGAGCTGTATGTCTGTGGCGGCGGCGCTCATAACGCCCCGCTGCTGGCGGAGCTGGCCAGCCTGCTGCCCGGCTGGCGCATCGCCAACACGGCCGAGCTGGGGATTGCCCCCGACTGGATGGAGGGCGCGGCGTTTGCCTGGCTGGCACAGCGCTTTATCCACCGCCAACCCGGCAACCTGCCCGCCGTCACCGGCGCCAGCCGCCCCGCCGTGCTAGGTGCCCTCTATCCCGCCTGAGCCAGGACTAGTCCAAGGCTCTGCCTGAACAAGGAGGGCAACCTGCCCTCCCATACGCCGGTGCCAGCCGCCTTGCGATACTGGGTGCCCTCTACCCCGCCTGAGCCATACCTGGTCCAAGGCGCCGCCTGAACAAGGGGCCTGCAATCCAGGCGGCCAACCTTTCAAACACCAGACCCTGTCGCGCCGCCCATGGGGCGATGCCGGGTTTTTCCGCCAGAACAGGGCAAAGCGGCAGCGCTATCTTGTCCGGGCTCCAGGCACAAGGTTTACACCCGCTGAAGCAGCCTGCCCCCCCCCCCCCCTGTTGCATCCTTCGCCCGATATCGGCTGGGCTGGAACATCCGTCCTGATATTTGCCCCTGATGGCGCTTGTCCCACGCTGCAATTTCATTGCATAAACCTGACGGGTGCCATCTGGAAAATAACGGCAGCCAATATCTGGCAAATAATGGCTGCCCGCGGCGAGCTTTGCCTGCAAATAAGCCGACAGCCATGCAAAATCACTGAATGATATGTCAGGTGCCGACGAATGGGCACAATAACCGCCCCCGACTAGCATATTTTCCATGCATATGAAAGCCCCTTTCAACGCAATGAAATGCATAGCCATGCATAGTTTTTTGCATTAACAGCGAAATAGTGCCAATAATTAACGCTTTATTCACAGGACCGATCGCTGAGCATGATGACGGGAAGCCACGCCATTCGGCCTTCACCATCATAACGCACTATATGAAGCCATTTATCCCGTCATTTATCGTGCATTGAATGCCATTCTGGCTATATTTCAGAGCGTTGAGCCACCTCATAGAAATGCGATCCCGGTTTGCATCCCCTGAATACCCTTCATAGAATCCTCTCGTCTGAGATAACCAACCCAATCCATACCTCTGTTATCCGATCGCCTGCACAGGCGACCTTGACTCAATATGCGAGGCGATGTTTGCCACCCGTCATTATTTGGCGGGAATGGCCGGCTATTGCCGAAATAAAGAGGAGAGCCTGCTCGCTGGCGAGCCGAGGCGGCCATCAGAAGATGAGGGAGGGTGACCCGTACCTACACCAATAATGATTGAAAAAGGAGTATCGCCATGAGTGGTACCATCATCAAGTCAGCCAGAAATACCGCCAATGCACCGCAGGATCTGAACCCCAGCACCCAGAGCGTGGCGTTCTCCCACTACAACAATATCTCCGCCCAGCTGCCGGTCGACCCGAAAACGGGCGCGCTGGTCGCAGTGGATATCAAGGCGCAGGCCAGACAGTGCCTCACCAATATCAAGGCCATCGTCGAGAGCATCGATCATGTGATGGATGACGTGGTCAAGATCACGATATTTCTCAAAGAGATTGCCGATCTCGACGCGGTCAACGCCGTCTATGGCGAATTCTTCCCGCGTCTGCTGCCGACCCGCACAGTGCTGGCGGTGGCCGGTCTGCCGCTCGGCGCCGCCGTGCAGATGGACGCACTCATCTCCAACGGTGAAGGCACCTTCCCGCAGGCCCCCTGCCCGTTGCTGAAGCTCTCCCGCAACAGCGACAAGGCGCCGCAGGATCCGCTCTCGACCCATACCGTCGCCTTCTCCCACTACAACAATATCGGTGCCCAGCTGCCGGTCGATGCCGCGTCGGGCCAGCTGGTCGCCGGCGGTATCCAGCAGCAGGCGGAGCAATGCCTGCGCAACATCAAGCACGTGCTGGAGAGCATCGATGTGCCGTTTGACGATATCGTCAAGGTCACCGTCTATCTGACCAGCCTGGCCGATCTGGACGCCGTCAACGAGGTCTACACCACCTTCTTCCCGGACTCCGCCATTGCCCGTGCCGTCGCCTATCTGCCGGCCCGCTCTGTGGTCAGTGCCGCCGCCCTGCCGCTGGGCGCCCGGGTGCAGATGGATGCGGTCATCTCCCACGGGGACGGCACCCCGCCACAGCTGGTGGAAGACAGACATAATCTGGTGATCCGCGCCCGCAACACCGACAAGGCACCGCGCAGCCCGCTGCACACCCAGACTGTCGCCTTCTCTCACTACAACCATATCGCCGGCCAGTTGCCGCTCGATCTGGCCACCGGCAAGATCCTGACCGGTTGCATCAAAGAGCAGACCGCCCAGTGCCTCGGCCATATCAAGACCATCGTCGAGAGCATCGGCCACGTGATGGACGATATCGTCAAGGTCAATATCCAGCTGAAGAACATCGCGGATCTGGCGGAGGTGGATGCCATCTACACCAAATACTTCCCGGCCTATCTGCCCGCCCGCACCGTGATTGGCGTGAGCGAGCTGCCCGCCGGCGCCCTGGTGCAGATTGATGCGGTGATGTCCAACGCGGAAAGCACCCCGCCGCAGGCATAAGACATGCCTTGAATAATAAAAAGAGACCGGCTGATGGCCGGTCTCTTTTTTGGTAACACGAGGGAATATTCTTTTTATGGCATCGGCACAGATGCCCGAACGTCCAATTACGCTTCGCTAATCGAACCTACAGGCTAATTATCAACTATCCCCAAAGGCTAGTAGTGAACCACCACCACTAAAAACATTACTCGATAGATTTATCCCACCAGCGGTAAGCGAAGATTTTTTTCCATAGATATTGAACCCTATCGGACGGAGATCTAACTGGTCAATCACTGCTGTGTTGTCATCAATTTGTTTAATATTAACTACATGTACACCACCAATAGAAATAGATAGACCATCCTTGTTACTGACAATTCCAACCGCTGAATTTGATGCAACTGATGCCGTAACAAGTGGAATATACTGTTTACCACTTTTGTCAGTAGGAGCTTGCAACCATACTTTAGGACCTTCATTGCTACTTCCGACTAATAGTGGTAACACCTCACCAATAACAACTAGATGTCCGCCACCCAGAAGGGTATTGCTACATACCGTTAGTTTTTGATACGGTTTATAGGTTTTAGGCAACTTAGTACGAGTAATCATTCCTGCTCTCCCACAATATGTGAGGATGGTTTCGCATCATCAAAATGTTTCGCTATTTTACTCATAAGTTTCTTCTTATCATTAGGACAGAAAAAACCGATCGCATATAAGACAATAGATATAACAGTACCAATAATAATTGTATATATTTCATCAGATGTGAGAGCTGATGTTTCCCCATTAAATAGATGAGCTATTTTTGGGCCTAGACTCACTATATAACCAATCACACCGGAAAATATTATTGTTGCAATAGCAGCAGTAACCGGTGGGCTACCTTTCAAGCGTAGAAAATCTGCTTCGGTTAGCAAATATGGCTGTTGCATAGTTGTCACTGTTCGACCATTTAGAAGACCGGTGACAACAATTGGTTGTTGAATCTGCTTACCTTTGTACTCATCCACCATGGTTTTTCTCACAGAACAGTGACGCCTAATATTCACACTACATGCATATCGGATTACTACTTGGCACCCACAATATTTTATAAATTAATGACAAGCAAGTTAGATTCCACATAAAGTCGTCTTACATTGCTGATTCACTCTACAATAAAAAATTAATAGATATTAAAAACTCATCTATAACCTAGCAAGCCACCGACTATATCTCTACAAAAAACGCCCCCCATCTTGCGATGGAGGGCGTTTTATTTTCCGGCTATTGGGCCAGAGTGGCCCAATGGTCAGCTATTACAGGGACTCTGCGGTCGCAACCACGTTTTCCACGGTAAAGCCAAATTCCTTGAACAGCAGCTCGGCCGGCGCGGACTCACCGAAGGAGCGCATACCGATGATCTTGCCGCCAAAGCCCACGTACTTGTACCAGTAGTCGGCGATGCCGGCTTCGATGGCCACACGCTTGGTGACGGAGGACGGCAGAACAGACTCTTTGTACTCGGCAGATTGAGCATCGAACACGTCGGTAGACGGCAGAGAGACCACGCGCACGGCACGGCCCTTGGCAGTCAGCTGCTCATAGGCGGCAACGGCCAGTTCCACTTCGGAACCGGTGGCGATCAGGATCAGCTCCGGAGTACCGGCGCAATCCTTCAGCACGTAACCACCCTTGGCGGTGTCGGCCAGTTGCTGGGCAGTACGATCCATCTGGGCCAGGTTCTGACGAGAGAAGATCAGCGAGGTCGGGCCGTCGGTACGCTCGATGGCGTGTTTCCAGGCGATGGCAGATTCAACCTGGTCACACGGACGCCAGGTGCTCATGTTCGGAGTCAGACGCAGGGAGGCGATCTGCTCAACCGGCTGGTGAGTCGGGCCATCTTCACCCAGACCGATGGAGTCGTGGGTGTAAACGAAGATGGAACGCTGCTTCATCAGGGCGGCCATGCGCAGAGCGTTGCGGGCATACTCCATGAACATCAGGAAGGTGGCGCCGTAGGGGATGAAACCACCGTGCAGGGCGATACCGTTCATGATGGCGGACATGCCGAACTCGCGGACACCGTAGTGGATGTAGTTGCCGGAGGCATCGTCGTTGGTCAGAGACTTGGAACCGGACCACATGGTCAGGTTGGACGGAGCCAGGTCAGCGGAGCCACCCATGAATTCCGGCAGCAGCTTGCCGAACGCTTCCAGTGCGTTCTGGGACGCTTTACGGGTTGCGATCTTGGCCGGGTTGGCTTGCAGGGTTTCGATGATCTTGGCGGATTCAGCTGCCCAGTTGGCCGGCAGTTCGCCTGCGGTGCGGCGCTTGAATTCGGCAGCCAGAGTCGGGTGAGCGGCTTCATAGGCAGCGAACTTGGCAGCCCAGTCGGCTTCCAGTTTGGCGCCCTTCTCCTGACCGTTCCACTCGGCAGCGATATCAGCCGGGATAACGAACGGGGCGTGGTCCCACTTCAGGAACGCGCGAGCAGCGGCGATCTCGTCGTTGCCCAGCGGTGAGCCGTGGCAGTCGTGAGAACCGGATTTGTTCGGAGAACCGTAACCGATGATGGTGCGGCAGCAGATCAGGGTCGGCTTGCCGGTCTCGGCCTTGGCGGCTTCGATGGCAGCGTTGATCGCTTCCGGGTTGTGGCCGTCAACAGCCGGGATAACGTGCCAGCCGTAGGCTTCGAAGCGCTTGACGGTGTCGTCGGTGAACCAGCCTTCTACGTGACCGTCGATGGAGATGCCGTTGTCATCCCAGAACGCGATCAGTTTGCCCAGTTGCAGGGTACCGGCCAGAGAGCAAGCCTCGTGGGAGATACCTTCCATCAGGCAGCCGTCGCCCATAAAGGCGTAGGTGTAGTGGTCAACGATGTCGTGACCCGGCTGGTTGAACTGCTCGGCCATGGCCTTCTCGGCGATCGCCATGCCCACGGCGTTGGTGATGCCCTGACCCAGCGGACCAGTGGTGGTCTCGACGCCCGGCGCGTAACCGTACTCCGGGTGACCCGGGGTGCGAGAGTGCAGCTGGCGGAAGTTTTTCAGATCGTCGATGGAGAGGTCATAACCGGAGAGGTGCAGCAGGGAGTACAGCAGCATGGAGCCGTGGCCGTTGGAGAGGATGAAACGGTCGCGGTCGGCCCACTTGGGGTTGTTCGGGTTATGTCTGAGGTGGCTGCGCCACAACACTTCGGCGATATCCGCCATTCCCATGGGGGCGCCCGGGTGACCGGAGTTGGCTTTTTGAACGGCATCCATACTCAATGCGCGAATGGCATTGGCAAGCTCTTTACGAGAAGGCATCTGTATCTCCTGCGATTGCTTCATTTGATGGCCAAGATTAAGGCGCGTCATTGTCCCAGCAGGGGGCGCGGCGTGCAAATATTATCTGGGCGAATAAAGCCGCTTTGGGAGCTCAATCGCTTTTCTTGACGGGGCAAACGATTGAGTCATGACCACTATCTACCCCAAATGGGGTGAAGAACGGATCTTGTTCGGCCAGGGGGCGGCAAAACCAAAATAGTGCTGGCAATCGAGGGGGTCGCTAACTAAAATGGACGTCCAGATGTAGATACCTCTACAATCATCCTATCATCACCCGGTTATTGCTGCGGCGATAACCCCAGACAAGCTGAGAATCCCATCATGGCAAAGCTGTTTACTTCCGAGTCGGTCTCCGAAGGCCATCCCGACAAGATTGCGGATCAGATCTCCGATGCGGTCCTGGACGCCATCCTCAAGCAAGACACCAAGGCACGCGTTGCCTGCGAGACCCTGGTCAAGACCGGCATGGTCATGGTGGCCGGTGAAGTAACCACCACCGCCTGGGTAGACATCGAGCAGATCGTGCGCGACACCGTGCGCGAGATCGGCTACACCCACTCCGACATGGGCTTCGATGCCGACTCCTGCGCCGTGCTGAACGCCATCGGCAAGCAGTCCCCGGACATCAACCAGGGCGTTGACCGCAGCGATCCGCTGGAACAGGGCGCGGGCGACCAGGGCCTGATGTTCGGCTACGCCACCAACGAAACCGACGTACTGATGCCGGCCCCCATCACCTACTCTCACCTGCTGGTGAAGCGTCAGGCCGAAGTGCGCAAGAATGGCACCCTGCCGTGGCTGCGTCCGGATGCCAAGAGCCAGCTGACCTTTGCCTACGACGACGCCGGCAAGATCATCGGTGTGGATGCCGTGGTGCTCTCTACCCAGCACGCCGAATCCATCAGCCACAAAGACCTGGTTGAAGCAGTGCGCGAAGAGATCATCAAGCCGGTGCTGCCGGCCGAGTGGATCAACAAGGACACCAAGTACTTCATCAACCCGACCGGCCGTTTCGTTATCGGCGGCCCGATGGGTGACTGCGGTCTGACCGGTCGCAAGATCATCGTCGACACCTACGGCGGCATGGCTCGTCACGGTGGTGGCGCCTTCTCCGGCAAGGATCCGTCCAAGGTTGACCGCTCCGCTGCCTACGCCGCCCGCTACGTGGCCAAGAACATCGTCGCCGCCGGTCTGGCCGATCGCTGCGAAGTACAGGTCTCCTACGCCATCGGCGTGGCCGAGCCGACCTCCATCAGCGTCGAAACCTTCGGCACTGCCAAGGTGGCCGAGGATCTGCTGGTCAAGCTGGTGCGCGAGCACTTCGAACTGCGTCCGTACGGCCTGATCCAGATGCTGGATCTCAAGCGCCCGATCTACCAGGCCACCGCCGCCTACGGTCACTTCGGTCGCAACGAGTTCCCGTGGGAGCAGACCGACAAGGCCGAACTGCTGCGTTCCGCCGCCGGTCTGTAAGCGTCACGATTGTGGTATAAAGGGGAGCCTGGCTCCCCTTTTGCTTGTCCGCCATTTGCCGAGAACCCGATGTCCGCCACCGCTACCCGCCTCGATCCCGCCCTGCACGAGCAGCTGCTCACCCGCGTCGACGCCTGTTTTGTGCAGGCCGAAGCGCGCCTTGGCCGGCTCTTTCCCCGCCCACAAGTCCATTGCAACATGCGCGGTCGGGCGGCGGGATCGGCGCGGCTGCAAACCTGGGAGTTGCGCTTCAACCCGGCCCTCTATCAGGCCAACCAGCAGGCGTTTCTGGCCGAGGTGGTGCCCCACGAGGTGGCCCATCTGCTGGTTTATGCCCTGTGGGGAGAAGGACGTGGCAAATCGCGGGTGCTGCCCCACGGCCGCCAGTGGCAATCTGTGATGCGGGAGCTGTTCGGCCTTGAGCCCAGAACCACCCACAGCTTCGATCTGGCGGTACTGGCGCAGCCGACCATCCCCTATCGCTGCCTCTGCCAGCAGCATCAGCTGTCGGTGCGCCGCCACAACAAGGTGGTGCGCGGCGAGGCCCGTTACCACTGCCGTCGCTGCCGGCAGCCGCTGGAACGGGTCGTCACCTCGCAGTAAGCCAGCCGGTGTCGCGCCCTTGTGGTAGGGTGCCCGCCATCGTTCGTCAATCATCCCGTTTGCAAGGAATCCCATGCGTATCCTCTCTTCCCTCGCCCTGACCCTGCTGGCCGGTTTGCCGCTGCTCAGCGCGCCCCTGCATGCCCAGACCTTTCGCGAAGCCAAGCAGGATCTAGTCAAGCTCTACCAGAGCCAGCCCGCTGTCACCACCATCTACTGCGGTTGCAACATCGACTATCAGGGCAAGAAAATGAGCCCGGATCTGGCCAGCTGCGGCTATGAGCCGCGCAAGCAGCCCAAGCGCGCCGCCCGCATCGAGTGGGAACACGTGGTGCCGGCCTGGGAGTTCGGCCACCAGCTCAAGTGCTGGCAGCAGGGGGGCCGCAAGAACTGCGGCAAGAGCGACGAGTTCAACCAGATGGAGGGGGACATGCACAACCTCTTCCCCGCCGTTGGCGAGGTGAACGGTGATCGGGCCAACTTCCGCTTCTCCGACTGGAACGGCACCCCGGATCAGTACGGCCAGTGCCGGATGCTGGTGGATTTCAAGGAGCGCCGGGTGCAGCCACCCAAGGGGCCGGTACGGGGCCAGATTGCCCGTGCCTACCTCTACATGAGCCAGCAGTATGGGCTGCGTCTGGCGGCGCAACAGCGTAAACTGTTCGAAGCCTGGGACAGGCAGTACCCGGCCGACGGCTGGGAGTGCGAGCGCAATCGCCGCATCGGCAAGCTGCAGGGCAATACCAACCCCTTTATTGAAAAGCAGTGCCAGTAACCCCATTTGACCTGGGAGGGGGATCGCCCCCTCTTATCATGAAACCCTTCACCCTCTGCTGCGTGAGCCTTGCTCACCGCCGTGCAGTAGGATATTGAAGGGTTTCCAAGCAAGAGACTGACTATCAGCCATGCGCATTCCACGTATCTATGAACCGGCCGCCCTGCAGGTGGGCCAGACCCTCGCCCTGTCGGAAGACGGCGCCAACCACATCGGCCGGGTGCTGCGCATGCAGCCGGGTCAGCAGCTCGAGCTGTTCAACGGCGACGGCAATCAATACCCCGCCACCATCGCCAATGTGGGCAAGAAGTCGGTGGAGGTGACCATCGACAGCTGCGAGCAGCGCTCGGTGGAGTCACCGCTGGCCATCCACCTGGGTCAGGTGATCAGCCGCGGCGACAAGATGGACTTCACCATTCAGAAATCGGTGGAGCTGGGCGTCACCTGCATCACCCCGCTCTTCTCCGAGCGCTGCGGCGTCAAGCTGCCGGCCGATCGGCTGGAGAAAAAACGCGAACAGTGGCAGAAGGTGGTGATCAGCGCCTGCGAGCAGTGTGGCCGCAATACCGTGCCCGAGGTGCGCATGCCGATGGAGCTGGACGCCTGGCTGGCGGAAGAGACCCAGGAGCTCAAGCTCAACCTGCACCCGCGCGCCCCTTACAGCATCAACACCCTGCCGGTTCCCGAGCACGGCGTGCGGCTGCTGATCGGCCCGGAAGGGGGCTTGTCGAGCGATGAGATCGCCCGTACCGTGCAGGAAGATTTCAAAGAGATGCTGCTGGGGCCGCGGGTGCTGCGCACCGAAACCGCCGCCCTGACCGCGATTACTGCGCTGCAGTGTCGCTTCGGCGATCTGGCCTAACTCCCGGAGCCTGCCAAGGCGGGCTCCTCTACAGAAGGAACAGCGGATGACCATTAAACTCGGCATCGTGATGGACCCCATCTCGGCCATCAACATCAAGAAGGACTCCAGTTTCGCCATGCTCGAAGAGGCGCAAAAGCGCGGCTACGAGCTGTTCTATCTGGAGATGAAGGATCTCTATATGGAGGCCGGTCGCGCCTTCGGCACCATGCGTCCGCTCACCGTCAAATATGACTATGCCGACTGGTATAGCCTCGGCGAGGTGGTGGATCAGCCGCTCTCCAGCCTGGACGTGATCCTGATGCGCAAGGATCCCCCCTTCGACACCGAGTTCATCTACGCCACCTACATGCTGGAGCGGGCCGAGGACGAGGGCTGCCTCATCGTCAACAAGCCCCAGAGCCTGCGCGACGCCAACGAGAAGCTCTACACCGCCTGGTTTGCCGAGCACACCCCGACCACGCTGGTGACCCGCCGCGCCGACAAGCTGCGCGCCTTCCACGCCCAGCACAAGGACGTGATCCTCAAGCCCCTGGACGGCATGGGCGGCGCCTCCATCTTCCGCATGAAGGAAGATGACGCCAACGTCGGCGTCATCATCGAGACCCTCACCGCTCACGGCAGCCAGTACTGCATGGCGCAGACCTATCTGCCCGCCATCAAGGATGGCGACAAGCGGGTGCTGGTGGTGGACGGCGAGCCGGTGCCCTACTGCCTGGCCCGCATCCCAGCACAAGGGGAGACCCGTGGCAACCTGGCGGCCGGCGGCCGTGGCGAGGCGCGCCCCCTGAGCGAGGCGGACTGGGCCATCGCCCGCGCGGTGGGCCCGACGCTGAAAGAGAAGGGGCTCATCTTCGTCGGCCTCGACATCATCGGCGATCGGCTGACCGAGATTAACGTCACCAGCCCCACCTGCATCCGCGAGATTGAAGCGGCCTTCGACGTGCACATCACCGGCATGCTGATGGATGCCATCGAGCGCCGGCTGGCCAAGGCTTAAGCCGTCCCAGCCCAGCAGTGACGACAGATGATAAACAACAGAGGCGGCCCCGGGGTCGCCTCTTTTCTATCCATCCATCAATCCATCTATCCAGCATCAGTCCCCTCAGCAGCGGAATTGCCCCACCTTCTCCTTGAGATCCCCCGACAGCTGCTCCAGCTCGTGACAGTTCTGGTTGAGCTGGGTGGCCGCCCCGGTCGATTCGGTCGCGATATGGGCGATATTGACCACATTGCGGGTGATCTCCTCGGCCACCTTGCTCTGCTCCTCCGCCGCCGTGGCAATCTGGGTATTCATCTCGTTGATCACGTTGACCGAGCTGACGATCTCGCCGAGCGCCTGACCACAAGCCAGCACGGTACGGTTGGACTCCTCCACCTGCTCCAGCCCCTGCTCCATGCTGCTGGCCGCCTGATTGGCCCCCTGCTGCAACTTGACGATGGTCTTGCCGATCTCTTCGGTGGAGCGCTGGGTACGCTGGGCCAGGGTGCGTACCTCGTCGGCCACCACCGCAAAGCCGCGCCCCTGATCCCCTGCCCGCGCCGCCTCGATGGCGGCGTTGAGGGCCAGCAGGTTGGTCTGCTCGGCGATGCCGCGAATGGCGTCCATTACGCTGCCGATGTCCCGGCTGTCATCCGCCAGCTGGGTGATCATGGCTGCCGTGTTCTGGATCTGGGAGGAGAGGTGTGACATGCGCGCAATGGCATCCTCCACTATCTGATGGCCGTGCCGTGCGCTGTCGTCGGCATGACGGGCCGCATCGGCCGCCTGGTTGGAGCTGTTGGCCACCTCGGCTACCGTGCTGCTCATCTGGTTCATGGCGGTCGCGGTCTGATCCGTCTCCGCCTGCTGCTGGGCAAACCGCTGGCGGCTCTCGACCCCGATATGGGCCAGCTGGGCCGATGCCCTGGCAAGCTGCTCGGCAGTCTCGTTGATCTGGGCGATGAGGCCGCGAAAATGGCGGATCACCTCGTTGAGGGAGTGCGCCAGGCTGCCCATCTCATCCTTGCGCAGCACGGGGGCCAGCCGGCTCAAGTCGAGATCCGTCTGCATGCCGCGCAGGATCTGCCCCATGGCCGCCAGCGGCTGGCTGACGCTGCGCCCGGCCCAGATCCCGATGAACAGGACGCAGCCCCCCACCACCACAAACAGCGCGACAAACAGCTGGGTCAGTTGCTGCCTGAGCTGGTTGAGCTCGGCCACGTTCTCTTCCGCCTCCTGCAGCTGGAACGCCACCTGATCGCTCACCGCATCGCTGACCGGGTCGATCATCTGATAGAGCGGCATGATGGCGGCGGCGAGCGCCGCGTTGTGTTCGCCCGGCGAACCGTCCAGCAGCCCCATCACCTTTTCTATCTCCCGGTTGGCGGCGGCAAACAGCGCCTCCACCTTGTCCGCCCGTCTGCGCTCCTCGTCACTCATGTCGTGGTTGCGATACTGGCGCCAGATGGTGGCGATCTCCTGCTGGGCGGCGCTCATGTCGGCCTTGGAGCGAGCCGGCTCGAAGCCCCCGACGTTGGCCTTGTTGGCGGCATCGATCACCTTGACCGCATAGAGATCGGCGATCTGCTTGAGCTCCTTGAGCTGGACCACCTCCCCCTGATACATGGCGTTGATGCCGGTCATCAGCCGGGACATCGCCTGGGTTGCTCCTATGACCAGCAGCAACAGCGCCAGCAGGGGAACCACACAGCCCAGGATCAACTTCTGCCTGATTGAAATACCTTCCATGGCTTTCTCTCCACTGAAACAGATTGACTGGTCTGAGCCAGCCGCCCAAAAAGCGGTTTTGCCAGACGAAGCGAGCTGCCATAATTGACTGCAAATACCTTTGCAATATTTGGCCCATATGCAAACACTGCAAAATCACTTCCTGCTCGCCATGCCGAGCCTCACCGACCCCTATTTCGAGCGCTCGCTGGTCTATCTGTGCGAACACAACGAAGAGGGCGCCATGGGGCTGGTGGTCAATATTCCGGTGGACATGTCGCTGGAGACCATGCTGGATCAGCTCAAGCTGGCACCGCCCGCCAACCCGGAACTCAAACAGCCGGTGCTGCAGGGGGGGCCGGTTCACGCCGATCGCGGCTTCGTGCTGCACAGCTTCCGCCCCGGTTTCAACTCCACCCTGCAGGTGGGGGACGAGCTGATGGTCACCACCTCCAAGGACATACTGGAGACCCTGGGTACCGAGGAGGCACCGGCGCACTGGCTGGTGGCGCTCGGTTACGCCGGCTGGAGCGCGGGGCAACTGGAACAGGAGCTGGTGGACGGCGCCTGGCTGGTGATCCCCCCCAATCCGGATCTGGTGTTCAAGACCCCCATCCACCAGCGCTGGCAACGCGCCGCCGCCAGCATCGGGGTCAATCCCGTTCACCTGTCCAGCGACATCGGCCACGGCTGATGCAATCTGCTGTGCAATTTGCGACGCATTCTGAGGAAATTACCCAATGTCATCACGCAGTATCATGGGCTTTGACTACGGCACCAAGAGCATAGGGGTCGCCATCGGTCAGGAGCTCACCGGCACGGCCCGCCCGCTGCGCGCCCTCAAGGCCAACGACGGCATCCCCAACTGGGACGAAATAGACAAGCTACTCAAGGAGTGGCAACCGGACCTGCTGGTGGTGGGTCTGCCGCTCAACATGGACGGCACCGAGCAGGAGATCACGGTGCGCGCCCGCAAGTTCGGCAACCGCCTGCACGGCCGCTTCGGCAAGCAGGTGGAGTTCAAGGACGAGCGGCTCACCACTACCGATGCCCGCGCCCGCCTGTTCGAACAGGGTGGCTATCGGGCGCTGGAAAAGGGGAGCGTGGATGGCGTCTCCGCCCAGCTCATCCTGGAAGCCTGGATGGAAGAGCAATACGACTGATCTGCCGGGGTGAGGCGCTCGTGCGCCTCACCCCTTCTGCCCCTCTCAGGCCTTGGCCTGCGACAGTTCCTCCTCCTCGCCATGGCGCTCACCGGCCTGCATCATGCGGTTGAGCCAGGGCACCATCAGCCCCATCACCCCCGCCACCAGCAGAGTCACCAGACCAATCTTGCCGAACACGTCCGTGTAGATGGGCAGGGTCTGCAGCGGATCCGTCACCCCTTGCGGCACCGCGGTAAAGGTCGCCACATAGCCCCCAAGCAGGGAGGCCATCGCCTGGGTCAGGAACCACATGCCGAGGATGAAGCCCATCAGCCGCTGCGGCACCAGCGCCGCCACCATGGCCAGCCCCAGGGCGCTGATCATCAACTCCCCCAGACTCTGGAACAGATAGATGAGCACCATGAACCAGGGTGAGGTGAGCCCCTGCGCATCGGCAAACCAGATGCCGGACGCCGCCGCGGTGAGAAAACCGAGGGAGCAGAACAGCATGCCCAGGGTGAACTTGAGCGGCATGGTGAGATCCCGCCCCTGGCTGCCCAGCCGGGTATAGATCATCGCCAGCACCGGGCTACCCAGCACCACCCAGAAGGGGTTGAGCGCCTGGAAGCTGACCGGGTTGACGGTCACCCCCAGCATTTCATGGTGCATGTTGTTGATGGCAAAGAAGTTGAGCGAAGTCGGCATCTGGGCATAGAGCACGTAGAACACCACCGCCTCCAGCATCAGCACGAAGGCCACGTACATCTTGTTGCGCCCGACGCTGTCGAGCTTGAACGCCTCGCGAAAGAAGAAAACCACCACGGCCAGGGTCACCGTCATCAGCACCATGTTGGCGATCACCACGTGGTGCATCAGCCAGGCGCAGAAGAAGACCAGGGCGACTGAACCCAGCAGCACCAACAGCAGTTTGCCGTAGTCGAGCGGCAGGTGATCGGGGGCCGAGCCTATTCCCTTGACCATGCGGCGGCAGGCGAAGAAGGTGAGCAGGGCGATCACCAGGCCAACCCCGCACAGGTTGTAGGTCACTGTGTAGCCGTAGTGATCGGCCACCACGGGAGCCAGCGACAGGGAGATGAGCGAGCCGACGTTGATCGACATGTAGAACAGGGTGAAGGCACCATCCAGCCGGGGATCCCCGGGCTCGTAGCACTTGGCGAGCAGGCTGGCGGGGTTGGCCTTGAACAGGCAGTTGCCGACGGCAATGGTGCCCAGTGCATAGAAGATGAGGTCGGGGTTGTAGATGGACATGCCGGTCATGAAGTAGCCGATGACCAGTACGATGGCCCCCAGCACCATGGTGCGCTTGGTCCCCAGAATATGGTCACCCACGTAACCGCCCACCGAGATGAGGCCGTACACCAGCGCCGAGAAGGCACCGAAGGTGATGAAGGACTGCTCCTGGGAAAAGCCCAGCTGCTGGACGAAGAACACCGCCAGCAGGCCCTGGACGCCGTAATAGCCGAAGCGCTCCCAGAGCTCGACGAAGAAGATCATGAAAAAGGGTTTTGGTTGTTGCAACAACCCGGTCGGGGTGGATGGACGCATGCTAACCTACCTGTCTGTATGTATTTTCTTATTCATGTGAGCGGCCCCGCAGCCGGGTTGGCCAGGGGGCGCAAGCTTGCTGCCGCGATGCAGACGAAGGGGGGAACAGGCCGACTGGCCCGGATGGGGTGATGCTGAGGGGGCGATGGTTTTCGCCATGCCATGAACCTCCCTGCTCGGGTCATCGATCCCTTGCTGGCGGCAGACCGAATATCGGCGGGCAACCAAAAATGGGGGATCGAACGGGCCTTCCTCTCCTGCCGCGACTCGCTTCCAGTCAAGATGGCCCGGCATTCACCGCATAACGTTAAAACATCGAGCAATCATCACTATTTATGATAATTAACCACATATGAAGCAAATAAGCCGTAGATCACACTTGTAACTATGCCATTGGTGAAGTTTTCTAATATGGCGGGATTAGTTTTGTTAATCTCAAACGGGTCTTTGTTTTGCTGCTGCCCCCAGACCAGATGACAACGCCGGGCAAAGCCCGGCGTTTTTCAGAACAGGTGGGTCGCGGCAAATGGCGCCGTGACCCGCGGCCAGTGCCCGATCAGGGAGCCAGCTTGCTCAGGATGGCGTGGGCCGCCTTTACCCTCTCCTGGATGGGGTAGTTGCGGTTGGCCAGCATGACGATGCCCACTCCCTTGGCCGGCACGAAGGCCACATAGGCGCCAAAGCCGTTGGTCGAGCCGGTCTTGTTGAAGAGCCGCTGGCTCCCCATCTCCTTCGGCGCGGCCGTCGTCGGATTGGCCTTCATGATCACCTGGGCCGAGTTGCCCGCCAGCAGCGTCTGCTCGCTGACCGGATAGGGGTAACTCTCCCAGCCCAGCCCCTGGGTCATCTCGCCTACCGAGTAGCGCCCTTGGTGGGTCAAAGCGATGGCCTGCTGCAATCCCTTGTCATCCACCCCCTTGATGTTGGCCTTCACGAAGGCGAGCAGATCCGCCGAGCTGGTCTTGATGCCGTAGGCCTCGTCCGCCAGCACCCCTGGCGTGACCCTGATGGGCTTGTCCTCTTTCGAATAGCCATAGGCGTAGTTCGCCATCGCCTGCTTCGGCACATTGATATAGGTGTGATGCAGGCCGAGCCCTGGCAGCAGGGTCTGCTCCATCAACTGGGCAAACGGCTGCTGCAGACTGCTCGCCGCCAGATAGCCGAACAGGCCGATACTGGGGTTGGAGTACTGGCGATGGCTGCCTGGTTGATAGGCCGGCGTCCACTGGCGATAGTAAGCCTGCATCTGCTCGAGCGATTCCACCTCGTCGGGGAATTGCAGCGGCAGACCCCCGGCACTGTAAGTGGCAAGCTCGGCCATGGTGATACCATCAAAGGCGGAGCCCTTGAGCCAGGGAGCGTGCCGGCTCACCTTGTCATCCAGCCCAATGCTCCCCTTGACCACGGCGTAGGCCCCCAGGGTCGCGGTCAGGGTCTTGCTGACCGAGCCAATCTCGAACAGGGTCTGCTCGCTGACCTTCTTCCCCGTCGCCAGCTCGGCAACCCCGTAGTTGAAGTAGTGGGGTTGCCCCTCTTTGAACACGGCTACCGCCATGCCCGGGATCCTGTGCTCTTTCACCAGCGGACGAATGACGTCATCCACTACCCCGACCAGCGGATCGGCGGGAGCGGCCTGGGTGAGGGGCGACAGCAGCAGGGCGCTCAGCGCCAGCAACGACAAGGGTGAGGTTTGCTTCATGACGATAGATCTCGTGAGGTTGGAAAGCCGCCAGCATAGCGGGTCAATATGTGGCGAACATGAGCACAGGTGAAGTCTGTGTGAAGTCGCGCCTCAAATCATCCGGATTCAATGGGTTATATGCAACTTATCCTCTTGCCACCGAACTGGCGTATTAAGCTGTAGGGGCAACGACACCGAGGGGAGGCACCCGTGCAGACACAACCACAGATAACCCGGCTGCTGACGGCATTGGAGCAGGTGATCCTGGGCAAGCCGCTGCAGCTCAAGATTGCCCTGGTGACCCTGCTGGCCCGCGGCCACCTGCTGATCGAGGATCTGCCCGGCATGGGCAAGACCACCCTGGCCCACGCCCTGGCGCAGGTGCTGGGGCTCGACTGCCGGCGGGTGCAGTTCACCGCCGACCTGCTGCCGGCCGACCTGCTGGGGCTGCAGATCTTTGACCCCCAGCAGCAGCAGTTTCGCTTTCACCCCGGGCCCGTCTTTGCCCAGGTGTTGCTGGCGGACGAGATCAACCGCGCCAGCCCCAAGGTGCAGAGCGCCCTGCTGGAGGCCATGGCCGAGGGCAAGGTGAGCATCGAGGGGCAGAGCCACCCGCTCCCCTCCCCCTTCTTCGTCATCGCTACCCAGAACCCGGCGGATCAATCGGGCACCTACCCCTTGCCGGAATCCCAGCTCGATCGCTTCGCGGTGCGCCTCTCTCTGGGCTTTCCGACCCCGGAGGCGGAGCGGCGGCTGCTGCGTGGGGGCAGCCAGAGCGCCCCCCTCGCGCGCCAGCTCGATGCCGCAGATCTTGCCGCCCTGCAGGCAGAGGCGGCGCAGATCCACCTCGCCGATGCCACCCTCGACTACCTGCTGGCACTGGTGCAGCAGAGCCGCTTCGATGCCGAGCTGCCGCAGCCGCTCTCACCCCGCGCCGCCCAGACCCTGCTGGCGGTGAGCCGGGCCTGGGCGCTGGTGGCGGGCCGCCGCTTTGTCAGCGTGGAGGATGTGCAGGCGGTCTTCCCCTATGTGGCCGAGCACAGACTCAGGGGCAGCTTTGGGGTGCAGCGCGGGGAAGCCTGCCCGCTCAGCCAGCGCCTGCTGGCCCGAGTCGATCCGGATCGTCCCTGATGAACTGGCGCCAGCGCAGAGCCAGGTGGCAGCAAGGCTGGCTGGCCCGGCGCATCCCGCCAGCCCGCCAGCTCACCCTGCAGGGGCGCTGTCTGTTCATTCTGCCCACCCGGCTCGGCCTCTGCTATCTGCTGGTGATGCTGGCCATCTATCTGCTCGGCACCAACTACCAGAACAACCTGGTGTTGCTGCTGGCCTACGGCCTCGGCAGCCTGTTCATGGTCACCATGTGGCTCACCCACCGCAACCTGCTGGGACTAGCCCTGCTGGGGGGGCCTGCCGTGCTGGGAGAGGTGGGCAGCCCCTTGCCCATGCGCATCACGGTGCGCAGCGAACGGCCGCTGCAGGCACTGCAGTTTTCCCTCAATGAAGGGCGGCTCTGGCTGGCGCAGGTGGATGTGGTGCCCCAACCCCTGCTCCTACCGGTGCTGGGTACCCGGCGCGGGCGACTGCCGCTGGAGAGGCTGCGAGTGGAGAGCCGCTACCCCCTCGGCCTGTTTCGCTGCTGGTCGCTGCTGGATTTGCAACTGGAGGGCTGGCTCGCCCCGGCCCCGGCGTACGGCCCATTGCGCGGGGAGGCCGCGACCGACGCGGCGGGTAACCGGGGACAACCCACCCCGGCCTCGATGGGAGATTTCGACATGCTGCGGGCCCACCAGAGCGGGGAGCCGCTCAGCCGGGTTGCCTGGAAACAGCTCGCCCAGGGGCGCGGCCTGCTAGTGAAGCAGTTCTGCGAGCCGGGACAGGATGATACCCACCTCTCCCTCTCCCGGGTTGGCGGCCAGGATCTCGAAGCGAGGCTGGCGGTGCTCGCCTGGTGGTGTGGCGACTATGCCAAGCGGGGCATTCCCTTCAGCCTGACCCTGGCGGGCCGAACGCTCGGGCCGGACAGCGGCCCCGCCTTTTTGCAGCGCTGCCAACTGGCACTGGCCCGCCTCGACGCCCGGGAGCCGATGCAGGAGACAGACCTCGATGCTGCTCGATAACCGGCGCCTGCTGCCGCTGCTCGCCCTGCTGCAGTTGCTGCTGATCCCGGCCCTCTGGCCCCAGCTGCAGCTCTGGGTGATGGCCGTCTCACTGCTTGCCCTTGGCGTGCGGGCCATGATGCTGTGGCGGGGCTGGCGCCCGCCGCCCGCCGCAATGCTGGCACTGCTGGCCATACTGGGCGTGGCGCTGCTGGGCTGGCAGTGGCGCCAGCTCGGCACCCTGCCGGCCCTCATCAACCTGCTCTGGCTCGGCTACGGCCTCAAGCTCATCGAGGTACGGCGGGAGCGGGATGTGGAGCAGGTGCTGCTGCTCGCCTTCTTTCTGGTCGCGCTGGCGCTGGTGCAGCGCCAAAGCATGGGGTGGGCCCTGGCGATGGCGGGGGCGCTCTGGCTGGCAGTCACCACCCTGCTGGCGGCGGTGCAGCCTCTCGGCCGACGGCTGTGGCTGCGCGCCGGCGTCACCCTGCTGCTGGCCGCGCCCCTGCTGCTCACCCTGTTCCTGCTGCTGCCAAGGCTACCGCCGCTCTGGCAGATGCCAAGCAGCAACCGCGCCCTCTCCGGCCTCTCGGAGGAGGTGGCCCCCGGCGACATCAGCGAGCTGGTCAACTCCTCCGAGCTCGCTTTTCGCATCAGCTTCGCCTCAGCGCCCCCCCTGCCCCAGGAGCGCTACTTCCCGCTGATGCGCCAGGAGCTGTTCGATGGCCGCCGCTGGTTGTTAAGCGATGAGGTGCGCCGCTGGCAACAGTCCCAATCCGTGCAGACGCAGCCGGCGGCCAACCCGGCGACACCGCTGCCTGCCGGCGGCTATCAGGTGATCGCCGAGCCCCAGCGCCACCGCTGGACCCTGGCCCTGGCCGATCCCGAGGTGCTGAGCGGCCCGGTCACCTTGAGCCCCCTCGCCACCCTCTATCGCCAGGATAGGGGGGATGGCCGCGTCAGCTACCGGGTCAGCACGGCCGCCACGGCGCCACCAGCCAGCCAGGCGACCCGCCAGCTCAACCTGCAGCTGCCCGCCACCGGCAACCCCAAGGCACGGGCCCACGCCCTGATGCTCAAAGCTCGCCATCCGGCGCCAGAGGCGCTCGCCGCCGCCCTGCTGGGTGAGTTTCGTCAGGGCGACTTCTACTACACCCTGCAGCCACCACGGCTGGGGCAGGACGGGGTGGATGATTTTCTGTTCGAGAGCCGGCGCGGCTTTTGCGGCCACTACGCCATGGCCACCGCCTTCGTGCTGCGGGCGGCCGGCATCCCGGCCCGGCTGGTGACCGGCTACCTTGGCGGCGAGTGGAATCCGAGGGGCAACTATCTGGAGGTACACCAGTTCGATGCCCACGCCTGGGTGGAGTATCTGGATGAGCAGAACCGCTGGCAGCGGCTCGATCCCACCGCCGCGGTGGCGCCCCAGCGCATCGAGGGGGGTATGCCGGCGGCCCTGGCTGGCGAGTTCGCCGCCGCTGACCCGCTCTCTTTGCAGCGCTATCGCAACTGGGCCCTGCTCAACCAGCTGCGCTGGTGGGGGGCCAACCTCGATTACCAATGGACCCGCTGGGTACTCAACTATGATGCGGCCAGCCTGTGGCAACAGCTGGGGCAACGCTGGCCGGCGCTCTCAGGCCATACCCACTGGCTTATTCTGGCCGCCCTGTCGGGGGTGGCGACTCTGGTGGGCGGGCTGCTGCTCTGGCGCGGCCCAACCCCGGCGAGACTGCGGCTATGGCAGCCCCTGCGCCGGCGCGCCGCCCGCCACGGCTGGCAACCGCTGGCAGGAGAGAGCCTGGCCAGCTGGTGCGAGCGCCTCGCCGACCTCAGACCCTCGCTGGCGCGGCCGCTGCGACAGGGGGCCTGGCTCTACCGGCGCTGGCGTTATGCCCCGCTGTCACCCATTCAGCGCCAACGCACCCTGCACCAGTTGCGGCGCCGGCTGCGCCAAATCTGCCGGCGCTGGGATGCATAAAGCTGACGGCCAGACAGCATCAACACACCTTGCACAAGGTACGGTGACGACTGCGCCAGATCTGCCGGAGCTGGGATGCACACGGCTGACGGCCAGGCAGCGTCAACATACCTTGTGCCAGTTGCGACGACTACGTCAGATCTGCCGGTGCTGGGATGCCAACAGCTGACGGCAGTGTAGCGTCAACACACCTTGCACAAGGTACGGCGACGACTGCG
The DNA here is from genome assembly GCF_049175815.1 of Aeromonas sp. 600276. NCBI lineage: Bacteria > Pseudomonadati > Pseudomonadota > Gammaproteobacteria > Aeromonadales > Aeromonadaceae > Aeromonas > Aeromonas sp. 600276. Next base: position 59,965 of record NZ_JAAKVU010000020.1, read on the forward strand.
CCAGATCTGCCGGCGCTGGGATGCCCACAGCTGACGGCGATGAAACGGCGCCCAAACAAAAGGGGAGCCCATGGCTCCCCTTGTTATCAGACAACGGCGACTGCGAGGCTTATGCCTGTTTGCTGTTTTGCGCCGGATTGTCCCAGATACCCTCTTCCAGCTGGCTGCGGATCTCGGGGTACTTGTTGGCATCGAAGGTGGGCAGCTTGCCCAGCTTGAGCTGGTCGTTGTAATCCTTGGCTAGCTTGATGGCCACCCCGGAGAGCAGCAGGATGGCCACCAGGTTGACGATGGCCATCAGTCCCATGGAGACATCCGCCATGGCCCACACGGTCGGCAGCTCGCCCACCGAACCGAACATCACCATTCCCAGCACGAACAAGCGGAACAGCATCAGGCCGCCCTTGTGGTTGTGCTCGAGGAACACCAGGTTGGTCTCGGCGTAGGAGTAGTTCGCCACTATGGAGGTGAAGGCGAAGAAGAAGATGGCCGCCGCGATGAAGATGTTGCCACCGCCACCGATCTGGGAGGAGAGCGCCCGCTGGGTCAGCTCCACCCCGGTGATGCCGGAGCCCGGTTCAAACTGGCCGGACATCAGGATGATGGCGGCGGTACAGGTACAGATGACGATGGTGTCGAGGAACACCCCCAGCATCTGCACATAGCCCTGGGAGGCTGGGTGCGGCGGATAGGGCGTCGCGGTCGCGGCGGCGTTGGGGGCGGAGCCCATGCCCGCTTCGTTGGAGAAGAGGCCGCGCTTGATGCCGTTGATCATCGCCTGGGAGATGGCGTAACCCAGCGCACCCGAGCCTGCCTGCTCAAGACCGAGAGCGGACTTGATGATGAGGCTGAACACGCCCGGCAACTCGTGAATGTTGACCAGCACCACGAACAGCGCCATCAGGATGTAAGCCAGTGCCATGAAGGGCACCACCAGCTCGGCGAAGCGGGCGATGCCGCGGATGCCGCCGAAGATAATGAGGCCGGAGAGCACCACCAGAGCCAGACCGCTGACCCAGTCGGGGATGCCGAAGGCCACGTTCATCGCCAGGCTGATGGAGTTGGCTTGCACCGCGTTGAACACCAGACCGAACGCCAGGATCAGGCAGAGCGAGAACAGCACCCCCATCCAGCGCATGCCGAGCCCCTTCTCCATGTAGTAGGCGGGGCCGCCACGGTAGTTGCCATCCTCATCCTTGACCTTGTAGAGCTGGGCCAGGGTGCTTTCAACGAAGGCGGTCGCCATGCCGATGAAGGCGATCAGCCACATCCAGAAGATGGCGCCCGGGCCACCCAGATAGATGGCCACCGCCACACCGGCCAGGTTGCCGGTGCCGACGCGGGCGGCAAGGCTGGTACAGAGGGCCTGGAAGGAGGAGATACCGGCCTTGTCTGATTTGCGGCTGTTGCGCAAAACGGAAAACATGTGGCCGAAGTGGCGGACCTGGATAAAACCCAGACGGAAGGTAAAGAAGATGCCGACGCCGATGAGCAGGTAGATGAGCACGGCTCCCCACATCAGGTCGTTAATCATTGCGATCAAGGTGTCCATATTTCTCTCGTTGTTATCACATCCATGGTCAGTCTGCGCTGACCCCTTGCTGTCGATTTCTGAATTTGCGGTTCACTAAAGGGGCGGAATCTAGCATAGCGAAGGAGTTCAGAATAGTGATCGGGATCACTACGGAAACAAAAAACGAGCGTTTTAGCGCAATAAAGCTTCATTTAACTCGCAAAATTTCAACAAAACTGAGAATCCAATCAATCGGCCAACAAATTAGACCCATAAGAAAACCTTTTGGCAATTATCTACATAGAGGTAGAAGCGGGAAAAAGGAGGCAAACCATTACGCAAGCGTTTACCCGTCGGGGATGCCAAAACGGCCCGGTTTCGCCAAACGTTTTACACGTAATAAAATTTCAAGTAGCTGACCACACAATTTATGTGATCGATAGCACAAAACAGATAATCAACCAAAAAAGTTGTTTTTGACGAAGGATAATTTCAGCGACTAAAAACAGATAAAAGTCGTTTTTTATCAAACACTTTTATCCACTCCTTCCCGCCTGCGCCAGGGAGTGGCTGATAAGCATACAGCCCCCCCTATTGCAGGATGCGCCACATCCGTATTAATTAGGCAGGCAATGACGATGGGGCCTGCCCATCGCGCTTTTCTGAGCCTGAGTCGCCGGGATTTTGTAATTTTATTTCAGAACTGTCGTCTCACGCCCGCCACCCCCGAGCCTGCGTCCTCACCAAGAGAGTGCGCCCTCATAAAGAGATGATATTTGCCATGGCCGATAAATTAACCCAGCTGAAAGCCCTGACCACAGTTGTCGCCGACACCGGCGATATCGAAGCCATCAAGCGCTACCAGCCCATCGATGCCACCACCAACCCCTCTCTGGTGTTGAAGGCATCCGAGATCCCCGAGTACGCGGCGCTGATCGAAGACGCCGTCACCTGGGCCAAGGCCCAGAGCCAGGACAAGGCACAGCAAATCATCGACGCGGGCGACAAGCTGGCGGTCAACATCGGTCTGGAAGTGCTGAAGATCGTCCCGGGCCGCATCTCCACCGAAGTGGACGCACGTCTCTCCTTCGACACCGAGGCCAGCATCGCCAAGGCCCGCAAACTGATCCGTCTCTACAACGACGCCGGCATCAGCAACGATCGCATCCTGATCAAGCTGGCCTCCACCTGGGAGGGGATCCGTGCCGCCGAGGTACTGGAGAAAGAGGGTATCCAGTGCAACCTGACCCTGCTGTTCTCCTTCGCCCAGGCCCGTGCCTGTGCCGAAGCCGGCGCCTTCCTGATCTCCCCGTTCGTGGGTCGCATCCTCGACTGGTACAAGGCCAAGAACGGCCGTGACTACACCGCCAGCGAAGATCCGGGCGTGGTCTCCGTCACCTCCATCTACAACTACTACAAGCAGCACGACTACCCGACCGTGGTCATGGGTGCCAGCTTCCGCAACACCGGCGAGATCCTGGAACTGGCCGGCTGCGACCGCCTGACCATTGGCCCGGCGCTGCTGGAAGAGCTGAGCAAGGCGGAAGGTGCCGTGGTTCGCAAGCTGGACTACACCGGCGAGCGCAAGGCCAAACCGACCCCGATGACCGAAGCCGAATTCCGCTGGGAGCTGAACCAGGACGCCATGGCTCACGAGAAGCTGGGCGAAGGCATCCGCATGTTTGCCATCGACCAGGGCAAGCTGGAAACCATGCTGGCCAGCCGCCTCTGATCGCTGCGCCATCTGCCGACAAAAACCGGGTTCCCGCAAGGGCACCCGGTTTTTTTATGGGCGCAGGATCCGCTGTCATGGGTTCGTCACGAAAACGTTTTATTTTCAATGCCGGTATGTTATACGGATGGTGAAAACGAGAATAACCAAGGAGGGAGCCATGGAAATGTTCAACTTCGATTATGAAGATGTAGTTGAGCTCGGTTCACGTAGCCGCGGGACAACGGGAAAAAAACGTAAATGGCGTGAGATAGAGGCGTTGAAAGACAAGCACCGCCTGCAGAAGGAGCTGCAATCCATCGACATCGCCTACGAAGGTCTCTCAGACGAGATCGAGTTGTAAAAACAAGGCCCCGGTTAACCGGGGCCTTGTTTTTCAAGGGAGTGTCGACCCTCAGGAAGAGATCGGCAGCGACAGGCGTCTGGCCAGTTCCTGAAAGTGCTGGCTGATCTCGGGCCCGAACAGGGGATCCCCGATGGCGCGGTTCTGCCAGACCTGCTCGAGGTGACGCCAGTCATCCTCGGTCAGCGAGTCGCGCAGATGGGGGAAGATGACCCCCTCTTCGTAGTTCATGTGCGCCTCCTGCAGCGCCACGAACTGCTCCAGCTTGGCGGTGAACTGATCGAGCGGAATGACCGCATCCATCAGGATCATCTCCACCATCTCCCTGAGCTCGGCACCGGCCTCCACCAGCTTGGCATGCTCCAGTTGCAGCCGGTTGGCCACATCCCCTTCCACTACCCGGTACTTGAGGTAATAGTCATAAATGATGTCTTCCTTCGGATGGTGATACTTGTCCGATACCTCCCGCAGGTAATCCACCACATCGCGGATCAGGAAATAGCTGACCCTTTCTTCGCTGCGAATGGCCGCCAGCTTCTGCTTGAGCAGACCCAGCAACCGGGCGATGTTGAGATGATCCTTGTGCAGACTCGCTAACATGGGCACTCCTTGCGCTGAAATGAAACGATTCTGATCCGAGTATACGGCCATTTATCGCGCCAACTTTGCACTCAATCAAGTCAGCTGCAGACAAAACGGCCAGTGGCGCATGCTGCCCCACCCTCCCGACCGAGCAAATCACGGCTGTCTGCCCCCGCGTTATTCGCAGACCGAGTGCCAGTTGATGGGGCTCATCCCCTGCTGGCTCAGCAAGCGGTTGGTCTCGGAGAAATGGCCGCAGCCGATGAAGCCGCGATGGGCCGAGAGCGGGCTCGGGTGGGGGGCACTCAGCACGTGGTGGCGGCTCCGGTCGATGAAACGCCCCTTCTTCTGGGCGTGGGCGCCCCACAGCAGGAAGACCACCCCCTGACAGCTGGCGTTGATCTGCTCGATGACCCGGTCGGTGAAGGTCTCCCAACCCAGATGGGCATGGGAGTGGGCCTGGCCCGCCTGCACCGTCAGCACGGTATTGAGCAGCAATACCCCCTGGGTGGCCCAGGACTCCAGAAAACCGTGATTGGGTGTGACAAAACCCGGCAGATCCCGCTGCATCTCCTTGTAGATGTTCACCAGCGAGGGAGGCGTGCGCACGCCGGGCAGAACGGAGAAGCAGAGGCCATGGGCCTGGTTCGGACCGTGATACGGATCCTGACCCAGGATCACCACCTTGACCTGATCCAGCTCGGTCAGCTTGAAGGCGTTGAACACGTCGGTGGCCGGCGGGTAGATCACCTTGCCCGCCTCCCGCTCGCTCCTGACGGTCGCCAGGGTTGCCTTGAAATAGTCCTGCTCCTTCTCGGAGCCAATCACATCAGTCCAGGTCAGCACCCCAATCTCCTCATTGATTCTGTCAGTGGAGGCGCTTATTTCGACCCGGCCGCTCGTGCGTGCAGGTCGGTGCACCTCTCTCCTCGATATACAGGGCCGGATGGATGGCCTGCACCCTGTCCACCCACATGGGCACAGCGCAGCACGCCACCATCCTCGATGAATACGGCAGGCCTGGGGTCACCTTGCTTTTTACGCAGGCCAATCGGCCAGCACGCGCCCTCTGCCCCCATTAATGCAGCAAGGGGCTCAGGATAGGGGGCCAGCCCCCAAGACGCAACCAGGATGCCCCTGCGGGTTCCTCCTCCCGGCCAAGCCGTGGCCACCGCGCTCACCTTTCGGTCGCTGCTGGCCATCTTCGGGTGAGCAAGAGGTCGGCACTGAACTCCCACGCGACTCCCCATGGCCTGGTCTGGCGATGGCTGGGCCACTCTCCCGCTTACCTGCCGACCCCCATCGCCCTCTCTTGCCTTGGTTAAGCCTCTCCTTCACCTTTTTGGCGTATCCCCATCATTGGCTTATCCCCTTCGCCTACTGTATGGCGAATCCAGCTTCGAGCGAGCTGGAACATGAAAAGATGTAGTTAAATTACTAGATTTAATTAATGAAAGATGCATAATTTGGATATCTTTCATAATCAGAAAAATGACCTATTTTTGATTAATCTCAATAATTTAATCCCTTCACATCCGCACGAATCGCGTATTTTTTGATTTAGATCAATTTTCGTAATATTACCATCGTGGTATATATGACCCAACAAAGTAAAGGTGTAAGGCAAGGGCCCTTTAAATCATCCCGGTGGTTTAAATACATCAGGGTAATGTCCTTACAGTTGAATCCGCTTTCCTATGAGGAGTCATACCATGATCAAGGGCATCCAAATCACCCAGTCTGCCAACGCCGCTCTGCTGAACTCGTTCTGGCTGCTGGACGAAGAGAAGCAACAGGCTCGCTGCATCTGCGCCAAGGGCGATGCCTTTGCCGCCGATCAGGAAGTCAGCCTCTCCGACCTGGGCCAGTTCGAATACCGTGAACTGCCGGTACAAGCCGAGCCGGCTGTCGAAGGTGGCCAGCACCTGAACGTCAACGTCCTGCGTCGCGAGACCCTGGAAGACGCCATCGCCAACCCGGAAAAGTACCCGCAGCTGACCATCCGTGTCTCCGGCTACGCCGTGCGCTTCAACGCACTGACCCCGGAACAGCAGCGTGACGTGGTGACCCGCACCTTCACCCAGAGCCTGTAAGCTGCTCTGCACCAACCGGTATCATGAAAAACGGCCCAAACGGGCCGTTTTTTTATGGCTTGAATTCCCCCCCCCCCCCCCCCGTTGGCAGCCCTTGCTCGACAGGCTGGCAGCGCACGGTGCAGGTATCGGTGGCTCAATGCTGATCCACCTTGACCGCCAGCGGCGGGTTGCTCAACGCCTCGTGCATCTGCTGCTCGTCGAGCTGATCGCAGTAACGGGCCACCACCAGGGTTGCCACCCCGTTGCCGATGAGGTTGGTCAGGGCGCGGGCCTCCGACATGAAGCGATCGATGCCGAGGATCAACGCCAGCCCGGCCAGCGGCAGGTGACCCACCGCCGAGATGGTGGCTGCCAGCACGATGAAGCCGCTGCCGGTCACCCCGGCCGCCCCCTTCGAGGAGATGAGCAGCACCACCAGCAGGGTGATCTGCTGGAACAGATCGAGCGGGGTATTGGTGGCCTGGGCGATGAAGATGGCCGCCATGGTCAGATAGATGGAGGTACCGTCCAGGTTGAAGGAGTAACCGGTCGGGATCACCAACCCCACCACCGACTTCTTGCAACCGAGCGCCTCCATCTTGACCAGCATGCGCGGCAATACAGATTCAGAAGAGGACGTGCCAAGCACGATCAGCAGCTCTTCCCGGATATAGGAAATAAAACGCAGGATGCTGAAACCATTCGCTCTGGCAATACTGCCCAGCACCAGGAAAATAAACAGCAGGCAGGTCATGTAGAAGCAGGCGATTAATTGTCCGAGCTGAACCAGCGAGCCGATACCATATTTACCGATGGTAAATGCCATGGCACCAAATGCCCCCACCGGCGCCAGCCGCATGATCATGTTGATGATCCCGAAAATAACCTGGGAGAAGCTGTCGATGACATTGAATATCACCTTTCCCTTCTCGCCGATATGGTGCAGAGAGAAGCCGAACAGCACCGCAAATAACAGCACCTGCAGAATGTTGCCGCTGGCGAAGGCGCCGATCACGCTGCCCGGGATCACGTCCAGCAGGAAGGGGATGATGCCCTGTGCCTTAGCCTGTTCGGCGTAGGCAGAGATGGCGCTGGCGTCGAGCGTGGCGGGGTCGACGTTCATGCCCGCCCCCGGTTGCAGCAGGTTGACCACGCACAGCCCGATGATGAGGGCGATGGTGCTGACCACTTCAAAATAGAGCAGCGCGATGGCGCCGGTTTTGCCCACCGCTTTCATGCTCTCCATGCCGGCAATGCCGGTCACCACGGTGCAGAATATAACCGGGGCGATGATCATTTTGATTAATTTGACGAAACCATCTCCAAGCGGTTTCATGTCCGCTCCGAGGTCGGGATATATATGCCCCAGGATGACTCCGAGGGTGATCGCTAACAACACCTGAAAATACAGGCTGCTGACTATTTTTTTCTGCATTCTTAACGTCCTGTCAGTTTAATGAGATGTGTCATGGCAGAAATACGCATGCAGCAAGCCGTGACGAAATATGGATTATCTCGCCCGGTTCGTGCCGTTCCCTCATCACAACAGGGGCTACTTTCACATGTTGAAAGAAGCAATTAATAGACATCAATCACACAACGGATTTAACAACATTAACACCATGGCAACCCAGATGTATTTATTCCGTGATTGATTTATGCTGACCCAGGAAATAAAAACAGCGCGAAAACAAAAATGCCCCGCAGTGCGGGGCATTTTTATGGGGCCAGCGTGGGCCAGGTTCAGATGGAAGTATCGAGCGGCTCGAAGCCCTTGACCAGATCGTCGATGGCCTTCATCTGCTTGAGGAAGCCTTCCAGCTTCTCCAGCGGCAACGCGCTCGGGCCGTCGCAACGGGCCACCTTGGGATCCGGGTGGGATTCGATGAACAGACCGGCCAGACCGACCGCCATGCCGGCACGGGCCAGCTCGGCCACCTGCTCGCGACGACCGCCGGAGGCGGCGCCCATGGGGTCACGGCACTGCAGGGAGTGGGTCACGTCGAAGATGACCGGGTAGCCGCCGGTGCTCTTCTTCATCACGCCCAGCCCCAGCATGTCCACCACCAGGTTGTCATAACCGAAGTTGACGCCGCGCTCGCACAGGATCAGACGGTCGTTGCCGCACTCCTCGAACTTGTCGGTGATGTTCTTCATCTGGCTTGGGCTCAGGAACTGCGGCTTCTTGATGTTGATGACGTTGCCGGTGCGGGCCATGGCCTCCACCAGATCGGTCTGGCGCGCCAGGAAGGCGGGCAGCTGGATGACGTCGACCACCTCGGCCACCGGTTTGGCCTGATGGGGCTCGTGCAGATCGGAGATCACCGGCATACCGAAGGTCGCTTTCAGCTCCTGGAAGATCTTCATCCCCTCTTCCAGACCCGGACCGCGGTAGGAGTGGATGGAGGAGCGGTTGGCCTTGTCCCAGCTCGCCTTGAACACGAACGGGATACCCAGTTTGGAGGTCACTTCCACGTACTTCTCGCACACAGCCATCGCCATGTCGCGCGATTCCAGCACGTTCATGCCACCGAACAACACGAACGGTTTGTCGTTGGCGACGTCGATGCCATTGACCTTGATATTCTTCTGTTCCATCTCAGGCTTCCTTAGGTAAAAGGGCTTGCAGGGCTTGAATCCACATCCGGCCGCACTGCCCAGGGCAGCATGGCCTCGATACTCGTCTGTTGCATCTCCCAGCCTTGCATGCAGCGGCATGGGACTCTCAATTCGGCCAGGGCCTCGCATGCAGCGAGGCCGTTGCTCGCCCCTCAGTGGAGGGGCTTGGGGCTCAGATCCAGGGCGGCCAGCTGGGCTTTCAGCACGTCGGCCACCGGATCGTCCGGGCACTGTTCAATAAAGTACTCAAAATCGTCAGCGGCGAAGCGCGGGCAGTCTAGCTGCTCGTAGATGAAGCCGCGATCCCGCGTCTCCAGCGGGTCACCGGGCTTCATCCGCAGCAGCAGTTCGCTGCAGCGCAGCGCCTCTGTCATCCGGTCTTCCCGCAGCAGGGCACCCTTGCTCACGTTGAGCAGCCGCTCGATGATCTCCCACTGACCGGCAGGTTGCAGGTGATCCGAGCTGAGGGTGGCCAGGTTGCCGAGGGCCCCGCGCAGCAGCAGCTCGATGTGGTGCAGGCTCAGCTCGTCGCCGGTGAAGGGGTCTACATAAACCTCTCCCTCGCTGCCGGCGAAGCTCACCAGGAAGTGGCCGGGGAAGCAGATCCCCTCCACATCCAGCCCGAGCTTGCGCCCCAGCTGAATGATGAGGATACCAAGGCTGACCGGAATGCCCTGCTTGCGGGCCAGGACCTGGGCCAGATCGCAGTTGGCCACCGAGAAGTAGTCCTGCCAGTCACCGTGAAACCCTAAGGTCTGGTAGAAGCCCTGCAGCAGCTGACGGCGCACCTGGTCGCAATCCCCCTCCTCGATGGCCTCGTCCAGCCAGGCGTCGAGCCGGGCCAGCTCCGCCGTCCCGCGGCCGCTGATGCCATGGATCTCGTCGCTCACCGACAGCGCCAGCTCGGCGATGTCATGGGCTTCGAAATCGGTCCATTCGTCTACGCGTATCATCGTCATCATCCTTAACCGAACAGGCTGGCCTGCTTGTAGACGGCCAGCTTGGCGATGAAGAAGAGCCAGCCGAGGGCTCCCAGAAACGCAAACCAGCGGATGCCGTTACTGCGGGCCAGGCGCAGTGCCATCATGGCCAGAAAGGCCACCACCAGGATGGCGGTCAGCTTCTCGCTGAGCCAGGGGGTGGCGTTGTTGAGCGGGTTGAGATCCAGCACCATGCACAGCAGCACGCCGGAGAGCACCACCAGGCCGTTGAGCCAGCCGCTCACCTTGAGGGTACGGGCGCTGGCGGCGCGGCTCGAGCAGGTCTGCAGCCAATAGAAGCGCAACATGAACATCAGCACGGCCAGGCCTATCAGCAGCAGGTGCAGATGTTTGATAGCAAAATACATAACGTGTCCTTGAACAGAGGCAGGCCCGGCCCGCCCGTCATCATCACTGAGCCAGCCGCCCCAGGGTCACCCGCTCGTTATCGCCGTAATCGCGCACGGTTTCCACCTGCACGTAGCCCTGTTGCAGCAGGAGTTGACGCACCGCCTCCCCCTGCTGCCAGCCATGCTCCAGCAACAGCCAGCCGCCCGGCAGCAGATGAGCCGGCGCGCCCGCCACGATGATGCGGATATCCGCCAGCCCCTGCTCGTCCGCCACCAGGGCGGAGCGGGGCTCGAAGCGCACATCCCCCTCGTCGAGGTGCGGATCCGCCCCGTCGATGTAGGGCGGGTTGGAGACGATCATCGCAAAGCGCAGCGCCTGGCTTGACGAGGGAGAGACCAAAGGCTCAAACCAGCTGCCGTCGCGCACCTTGATGGGCAGACCCAGCGCGGCGCTGTTGGCACGGGCCAGGGCGGCCGCTGCCGGCATCCTGTCTACCGCCCATACATCGGCATCCGGTCGCTCCGACTTGAGCGCCAGTGCAATGGCGCCGGTGCCGGTGCCCAGATCCAGCACGGCGCAGGGGCCTGCTGGCAGCCGCGCCAGCGCCTGCTCGACCAGCACCTCGGTGTCGGGGCGCGGGATCAGTGTGGCGGGGCTCACCTTGAGCGGCAGCGACCAGAACTCCCGCTCGCCAATCAGGTGGGCGATGGGTTCGCCATTGAGACGGCGTTCGAGCCAGCCCAGCAGGGTCGCCTGCTGGGCGGCATTTAGCTCGCGCTCCGGCCAGGTCATCAGGTAGCTGCGCCGGCACTCCAGCAGATGGCAGAGCAGCTCATCCGCATCGGCGCGGGGGGATTCCCCCCCTGCCAGGGTCGCCATGATGTGGGCGCGAGCCTGCTGGATCTGCATCAGTTGCTCTCGGCCAGGGAGGCGAGCTGGTCGGCCTGGTACTCCTGGATCATCGGGTTGATGACGCAGTCCAGGTCCCCTTCCATGATCTCGCCGAGGCGGTAGAGGGTGAGGTTGATGCGGTGCTCGGAGAGGCGCCCCTGCGGGTAGTTGTAGGTGCGGATACGCTCGGAGCGATCCCCCGATCCCACCAGGTTGCGACGGGTGCTTTGCTCGGCGGCGCGGTGGCGCTCATCCTCGGCCGCCTGCAGACGGGCGGAGAGTACCGACATCGCCTTGGCGCGGTTCTTGTGCTGGGAGCGTTCATCCTGACACTCCACCACCAGGCCGGTGGGCAGGTGGGTGATGCGGATGGCGGAGTCGGTCTTGTTGACGTGCTGGCCACCGGCCCCGGAGGCGCGGAAGGTGTCGATCTTCAGATCCGAGGGGTTGATCTCGATCTGCTCGGCTTCCGGCACTTCCGGCAGCACGGCGACGGTACAGGCGGAGGTGTGCACCCGGCCCTGGGATTCGGTTTCCGGCACCCGCTGCACCCGGTGACCACCGGATTCAAACTTGAGGCGGCCGTAGACGTGCTCGCCCTCCACCTTGGCGATCACCTCCTTGTAGCCGCCGTGCTCGCCGTCGTTGCAGCTGACGATGGAGACCCGCCAGCCCTGGCGTTCGGCATAGCGCGAATACATGCGGAACAGATCGCCCGCAAAGATCGCCGCCTCGTCACCACCGGCGCCGGCGCGGATCTCCAGGTAGCAGTTGTTGTCATCCTTGGGGTCGCGCGGCAGCAGCATCACCTGCAGCGCCTGCTCCTGCTCCTCGAAGGTCGCCTTGGCCAGCGGCAGCTCCTCCTGCGCCATCTCGCGCAGGTCGGCATCCTCCTCTTCCAGCATCTGGCGGGTGGCCTCCAGGTTCTCTTCAGCCTGGCGGAATTGCTGGAAAGCGTGAACGATATCTTCCAGCTGGGCATATTCCCGGGTCAGGGCGCGGTAGCGATCCTGATCCGCGGCCACGTCCGGCTCGCCGAGCATGGCCTGTACTTCTTCGTGGCGCTCGATGAGGCCTTCCAGCTTTCTGATCAGTGACGGGTTCATAAATCTTGTGTTCTCGATGGAGGACGGGACGACCGGGTGATCGCCCCCAAACTATGACTCTTGTGACAACCCCAGCACCTGGCGCAACTGGGCCAGCTGGTGGTGATCCCCCTGGGCGGCGGCCTGGCGCAGGGCCTGGGTCGGTGCGTGGATCAACTTGTTGGTGAGGCGGTGGGCCAGCGCCTTGAGCGCCTGCTCGGCAGGCTCGCCCTGCTGCAGAGCCAGCAGGGCGCGCTGCAGCTCTTCATCGGCCACCTGTTGGGACTGGTGGCGGTAATCGCGGATGAGATCCACCGAGTGGAGGCTGCGATACCAGCCCATGAAGTCATCGCGCTCTTCCTGCACGATGAGCTCAGCCTCGGCGGCGGCCCGTTTGCGGGTCTCGAGGTTCTGCTCGATGATGCCCTGCAGGTCGTCCACCGTGTAGAGATAGGCATCCGAGAGCTCGTCCACCTCCGCCTCGATGTCGCGGGGCACGGCGATGTCCACCAGGAACATGGGCCTGAAGCGGCGAGCCTTGAGCGCGCGCTCCACCATGCCCTTGCCGATGATCGGCAGGGGGCTCGCGGTGGAGCTGATGACGATGTCCGCCTCGTGCAGATAGTCCGGGATCTCTTCGAGCGTCATCACCTGGGCGCCGAACTCTTCGGCCAGCAGCTGGGCCCGCTGCAGGGTGCGGTTGGCCACCATCATCTGGGTGACGTTCTGCTCGCGCAGGTGGCGGGCCACCAGTTCGATGGTCTCGCCGGCACCGACCAGCAGCACCTTGGTCTGGGAGAGATCGGAGAAGATCCGCCGCCCCAGGCTCACCGCGGCAAAGGCCACCGACACGGCGCTGGCGCCGATCTCGGTATCGGTGCGCACCCGCTTGGCCACCGAGAAGGATTTCTGGAACAAACGCTCCAGCGCCCCCTTCACCGCCTCGGACTGCTGGGCATGGGCATAGGATTGCTTGATCTGCCCCAGGATCTGCGGCTCTCCCAGCACCAGGGAGTCGAGCCCGCAGGCCACCCGCATCAAATGGCGGACCGCCTCCTCGTCCTGATGCCGGTAGATGGCTGAGACCACCTCGGCCGCATCCAGGTCGTGAAACCGCTGCAGCCACTGCAACACCTGCTCGCCCTGCCCCTGCTCCAGGCTGCAGTAAAGCTCGGTGCGGTTGCAGGTCGAGACGATCACCGCCTCGCTTACACCGGGTTGTGCGACCAGCTCACGCAAGGCGCGATCGATGCAGTCCGGGCCGAAGGCGACCCGCTCCCGCAAGGCGACACTGGCGGTGTTGTGGTTGATTCCGAGGGCAAGCAAACTCATGAGTGGGCGTGGATCGTATCTGTGCGCAGGGAGTAAAGGCTGCCAATTGTACGAGAAAGGGTAAGTCTTTAAAAGCGATACGGCCCCCCCGTATACTGTGCCAAATCACCTTTTCCGGAGCATGACCTTGTTGTTGCGTCTTTTCACCCTTGGCTGCCTGCTGTTGCTGGCCGGTTGCGCCACCACCCAACCCCAACGCGATCAGGTCAACTGGCAGCAGGAGCGTACCCGGCTCGAGCAACTGACCCACTGGCAGCTGTCTGGCAAGATGGCCATCATCACCGCCCAGCAGAAGGGCAGCGCCCGGGTCAACTGGCAGCAGGATGGCGACGACTATCGCCTCAACCTCACCAGCCTGATCGGCACCCACATCCTGGAGCTATCCCGCAGCAAGGGCGAGATCACCCTGATCGACAACGAGGGCAACCCGCACCAGAGCCAGGATGCCGAGGCGCTCGTCTATCAGCTCACCGGCTGGAACATTCCGGTGGCCGGGCTGCCGGCGTGGATCAAGGGCTTACCGGGCGAGGCCGAGTTCGAGCTCAACCCCGACCGCAGTCTGGCCAGCGTGCGTGACGGCCAGTGGCAGATCGTCTACGGCGACTACCGGGATCAGGATGGCTACCGCCTGCCGCACCTGCTCACCATGACCGGCCAGGGCAGCCGCCTCAAGCTGCAGATCAACCAGTGGACCATCGCCCGCTGATCGCGGCCATCGACAAGGACTCTCCCATGAGCGCCATGCGCTGGCCGGCTCCGGCCAAACTGAATCTCTTTTTGCACGTCAACGGCCGTCGCCCGGACGGCTACCACGAGCTGCAGACCCTGTTCATCTTCCTCAACCACGGCGACTGGCTCGAGTTCGAGGTGATCCCGGCCAGCGACAGGCTCACCTTGAGCCCGGCTATTCCCGGCGTGCCCGATGAACAGAACCTCATCATCCGCGCCGCCCGCCTGCTGCAGGCCAGGCTGCCGAGCCCGCAAGGGGCCCATATCAGGCTGGAGAAGGTGCTGCCCATGGGTGGCGGTATCGGCGGTGGTTCATCGGACGCCGCCACCACGCTAGTGGCCCTCAACCACCTCTGGCAGGCCGGCTTGAGCGAAGACGAGCTGGCCGAGCTCGGCGTGCAGCTGGGCGCCGACGTGCCGGTGTTCGTGCGCGGCAAGGCCGCCTTTGCCGAGGGGGTCGGTGAGCGGCTGCAGCCGGTCGAGTTGCCGAGCGCCTGGTATCTGGTGCTCAAGCCCGATTGCCATGTGGCGACCGCCGCCGTGTTCCAGGATCCGGACCTGCCCAGAGATACCCCGAAAATGGCATTGCACAATCTGCTGGAAGGGGAGTGGAAAAACGATTGCGAATTGCTGGTGAAAAAGCGCCACCCCGAGGTTGCCAATGCGCTCGGCTGGTTGCTAGAATACGCGCCGTCAAGAATGACGGGCACAGGAGCCTGCGTCTTTGCTCAGTTTGAAGACGAAGTGGCTGCTCGGGAAGTGTTGGCAAAAGTGCCGAGAGAGTGGGATGGATTTGTCGCCAAGGGCGAGAACATATCACCACTCTTCGCTACATTGCAACAAGTCAGTGATTGGGGTATCGCCAAGCGGTAAGGCAGCGGGTTTTGATCTCGCCATTCCTAGGTTCGAATCCTAGTACCCCAGCCATCTCCTGAACATCGAACAGGGTATATCGATTCACCTGCCGCAGCAGTCTTGCCGGGAGTGCACACTCCCCCTCGCCGGTTGCAGCACCCATCGTTACCCTGTCGTCTTCGGGAAGGTCACTGGTCATCATGGATGACGGGGCGTCGACCAGCACGACGCTCAACCGGCTTGCCGCATGTAACGTGGGCACCTGACCTGAAAGCAGCCTATAGTGGTCTGACCCGTCAACTTGATAAATCGTTTGCCCCCAAACGATAAGGGTCTAATCAGACTCCCCACATACTGGATGCAACCCCGAGGTTTCAAACCGTGCCTGACATGAAGCTGTTTGCTGGTAACGCAACGCCGGAACTAGCCCAGAAGATCGCAGATCGCCTGTTTATCAAACTCGGCAATGCTGCCGTAGGTCGCTTTAGCGACGGCGAGATCAGCGTACAGATCAACGAGAATGTACGTGGTGGCGATATCTTCATCATTCAATCCACCTGTGCCCCGACCAACGACAATTTGATGGAATTGATCGTGATGGTGGATGCTCTGCGTCGTGCTTCAGCTGGCCGTATCACTGCCGTAATTCCCTACTTTGGCTATGCCCGTCAGGACCGCCGCGTCCGCTCCGCCCGTGTTCCCATCACCGCCAAGGTCGTCGCCGACTTCCTCTCCAGCGTCGGTGTGGATCGCGTGCTGACCGTTGACCTGCATGCCGAGCAAATCCAGGGCTTCTTCGACGTCCCGGTCGACAACGTGTTCGGCAGCCCGGTGCTGCTGGAAGACATGAAGTCCAAGAACCTCGAATCCCCCGTGGTCGTGTCGCCGGACATCGGCGGCGTGGTACGTGCCCGTGCCATCGCCAAGCTGCTGGACGATACCGACATCGCCATCATCGACAAGCGTCGTCCCCGCCCGAACGTCTCCCAGGTCATGCACCTGATCGGTGACGTGGCCGGCCGCGACTGCATCATCGTCGACGACATGATCGACACCGGCGGCACCCTGTGCAAGGCTGCCGAAGCCCTGAAAGAGCGCGGCGCCAAGCGTGTATTCGCCTACGCCACTCACCCGGTCTTCTCCGGTTCCGCCGTGGAGAACATCAAGAACTCCGTGATCGACGAACTGATCATCACCGACTCCATCCCGCTCACCGCGGAGATGAAGGCGGTCGACAAGGTCAAGCAGCTGACGCTCTCTTCCGTGCTGGCCGAAGCCATTCGCCGCATCAGCAACGAAGAGTCCATCTCTGCCATGTTTGAGCATTGATAGACCCTGTTGTGACAAAAACCGCCAGCTGGCGGTTTTTGTCTTTCTAGTCCCAGTTACACCCGGTATTGCCCTGCCCCGTCGCAGGTTAAGGATTGTTCCATGAATCGCTTGCGCCCGCTGCTGCTCCTCGCCTTCTGCAGCTTCCTGTTCGCCTGTCAGCCCAACAATGAAAACCAGCCTTTCGTGCTGACCCTGGCTCATATGAACGACACCCACTCCCAGTTTGACCCGGTCAACGCCGAGCTGAAGGGGCCTCTCTTTGGCAAGCAGGGGGAAACCGACACCCTCTACACCCGCTTCGGCGGCTATCCGCGCCTGCTCACCATGGCGAAATCCTTCCAGGCCGACGCGCTGGCCAAGAATCAGCCGCTCCTGCTGCTGCACGGCGGCGATGCCTGGCAGGGCAGCGGCTACTTCAAGCTCAACGAGGGGATGGCCAACGCCGAGCTGCTGAGCCAGTTCGGCCTCGACGCCATGGCGCTGGGCAACCACGAATTCGATCTCGACAACCAGAAGCTGGCCCGCTTCATCAAGGGGGTCAACTTCCCGGTGCTGGCCGCCAACCTGGATACCCGCGACGACCCGGATCTGCGCCACGCCGCCAACCTCAAGCCGTTCGTCATCTACGCCTTCGACGGCAACCAGAAGAGCCCGGTCACCGACATCAACAACCTGCCCCAGGGCAAGCAACTGGTCGCCGTGATGGGGCTGGTGCTGGAGGACATGGCCAACATCTCCCCCAACGTCGGCAAGCTGCGGTTCGGCAATGAAGTCACCTCGGCCCAGGCCACGGTGGATCTGCTGCGCCAGCACGGCATCGACCACATAGTGGCGCTCACCCACATCGGCAACCAGCGGGATCTGGCGCTGGCGGCCAAGGTGAACGGCATCGACGCCATCGTCGGTGGCCACTCCCACAGCCTGCTCGGCGATTTTCGCAACATCGGCTGGGGCAACACCGGCGAATATGCGGCGCTTGTCACCAACCCGGACGGGGTCGGCATGACCTGCGTAGTACAGGCCGGCTCCTATGCCCAGGCCATCGGACTGGCCCGGGTCAGTTTCGACGCCCAGGGCAGGGTCATCGCCTGTCAGGGTCAGAACCAGCTGCTGGCCAGCCGCGACTTCTTCGCCGATCCCGCCCGCAAGCAGGCACTGGATGAGACCCGCAGCAAGCAGGCCGGCAAGTTCATCGACGCTCAGCCCAACCTGGTGACCGTGGATGAGGATCCGCGCCTGCGCGGCATCATCGACAGCCACTACAAGCCCGCTCTGGAGCAGGCGTTCGGCCCCGTCATCGCCACCGTGCCAGCCGCCCTGCAAAATGCTCGCCGCCCCGGCGACAATGGCAGCGACAGCCACGGCTCCGACGTCGCCCCCCTGGTGGCCGAAGGGCAGTACTACTGGGCCAATACCCCGGCGGTGCAGGCGCTGACCGGCGGTCCGGTCCACTTCGCCCTGCTGGCAGTGGGCGGCGTGCGCGCCGATCTGCCGGCCGGCGAGCTGCGCGAAGGGGATGCCGCGCTCACCCTGCTGCCATTCAAGAACCAGCTCTCGGTGCTGACCCTGAGCGGCGCCGACGTGCGTTCCCTCTTGACCGAGACCATCACCGCCACCCTGCCCGCCAGCGCCCACGCCGGCAAGTTCCCCTACGGCGGCCACCTGCGCTACACCTTCACCGAGACCACCCCGGGCAAGGGCGGCGCCCTGACCCAGTTGCAGTGGCAGAACGCCGACGGCCAGTGGCAGGATCTGGTGGACAGCCAGCACTATCGGGTGGTGATGAATGCCTACAGCGCCAACGGCAACGATGGCTGGCAGGCGCTGGCCCGCGCCCAGGCGCAGCAAGCCGAGCGGCTGGATCTCGCCTGGCAGGATGGCAAGCTGACCGGCTTCCCGGTCGAGCGGGTGGAGCAGCGCGGCGATCAGCTGAGCGCCCGCTATGCCACCGGCCATCAGCTTGACTGCAAGGCGAGCGGCGTGGATTGCGGCACCGACGCCGCCTCCTTCGTTGTCTACGTGCGCGATGCGCGCCCCACCCTGACCGCCCTGGACGAAGAGACGGTCACCCTGGTGCGTGCCGCGCAGTAACCCGGCCTCCGCCGGCAAGCCACAAAACGGGCCCCGCACTGGGGCCCGTTTTGCTGACGTTGGCCACCGGTTCCCCGCTTTTCCCCGGCACTGGCCGAGCTTTGGTTGAGTGATCGCCAGTCGGCGGCTAGAATATTGCGTCCCATTGCCCTGGGCAGTCGGCCCATTGCAAGCAGCGAGTGAAGAAATCAAGCGTGACAAGCCAAATCAAACTGATCGTGGGGCTGGGCAATCCCGGCCCGGAATATGCCAAGACTCGCCACAACGCGGGCGCCTGGTATGTGGAACAACTGGCACGCTGGCACAATGTCAGCCTGCGCGAAGAGCCCAAGTTCTTCGGCCACACCGCCCGCATCCAGGTAGATGGCCAGGATGTGCGCCTGCTCATCCCGAACACCTACATGAACCTCTCCGGCAAAGCGGTGGCTGCGCTGGCCCGCTTCTACCAGATCGAGCCGGAAGCCATGCTGGTGGCCCACGATGAGCTGGACCTGCCCCCCGGCATCGCCAAATTCAAGCAGGGCGGCGGGCACGGCGGCCATAACGGCCTCAAGGACATCATTGCCAAGATGGGCAACAACAACAATTTCTTCCGGCTGCGGCTGGGGATAGGTCACCCGGGCGCCAAGGAGCTGGTCGCCGGTTTCGTGCTGACCAAGGCGCCCAGCAGCGAGCAGAGCCTGATCGACGCCGCGCTGGACGAATCCCTGCGCGCCACCGACATTCTGTTCAAGCAGGACATGACCAAGGCCATGAACCGCCTGCACAGCTTCAAGGCCGAGAAAGTCTGAATAGAGATGCCTGACACGCGTCAGGCTCGCACAATATGACGGGGTCGCCCAAGAACCTGTTCATGCTCTGTAACGAGAGGTTGTCAGCAAGGTAAAGCGCAGCGCAGGAACCGGAGCGTATAGTCATACGTGAGGATTCCGAGCAGCACATGAGCCTTGATCACAGCCTCGCAGCAAGAGCATGGACAGGTTCTGCGGCCCTCACACAGCATCCATCACGTAAGGTAACAATCCATGGGTTTTAAATGCGGTATCGTGGGCCTGCCCAATGTAGGCAAATCCACCCTGTTCAACGCGCTGACCAAGGCCGGCATCGAAGCCGCCAACTTCCCGTTCTGCACCATCGAGCCGAACACCGGCGTGGTACCGATGCCGGATCCCCGCCTCGACCAGCTGGCGGCCATCATCAATCCGCAGCGCGTTGTGCCGACCACCATGGAATTCGTGGACATTGCCGGCCTGGTGGCCGGTGCCTCCAAGGGCGAGGGCCTCGGCAACCAGTTCCTGGCCAACATCCGTGAAACCGAGGCCATCGGTCACGTGGTGCGCTGCTTCGAGGACGAGAACATCGTTCACGTGGCGGGCAAGGTCTCCCCGGCTGACGACATCGAGGTGATCAACACAGAGCTGGCCCTCTCCGATCTGGATGCCTGCGAGCGCGCCATCAACCGCCAGTCCAAGCGCGCCAAGGGCGGCGACAAGGATGCCAAGCTGGAAGTGGAAGTGCTGGAGAAGATCAAGGTGGCACTGGAAGATGGCCAGATGATCCGCGGCATGAAGCTGGACAAGGACGAGCTGGCCGCCGTCAGCCACCTGAACTTCCTGACTCTCAAGCCCACCATGTACATCGCCAACGTGGCGGAAGATGGCTTCGAGAACAACCCCTACCTGGATCAGGTGCGTGAAATCGCCGCCGCCGAGAACGCCGTCGTGGTGGTGGTCTGCTGCGCCATCGAAGCGGACATCGCCGAGCTGGATGACGAAGATCGCGCCGAGTTCATGGCGGACCTGGGCATCGAAGAGCCGGGCCTGAACCGGGTGATCCGCTCCGGTTACGAGCTGCTCAAGCTGCAGACCTACTTCACCGCCGGCGTGAAGGAAGTGCGTGCCTGGACCATTCCGGTGGGCGCCACCGCCCCGCAGGCCGCGGGCAAGATCCACACCGACTTCGAAAAAGGCTTTATTCGTGCCCAAACCATCGCCTTCGAAGACTTTATCGCCTACAAGGGTGAGCAAGGCGCCAAGGAAGCGGGCAAGATGCGCGCCGAAGGGAAGGATTACATCGTCAAGGATGGCGATATCATGAACTTCCTGTTCAACGTCTAATCCCATGAGAGGCCAGCATTTGCTGGCCTCTTTTTTATCTGGCCCAAACACCTATCTGCTGGATATGTCGTAAAAAAAACCAGATTGTTGGGCTTTTGCGCGATAGCGACCAATAACTCGCCAAACGCACTCAAATTCGTTTTTTCAGACAAAAAAAGGGTTGACGCCCCAGAGCCAGATACGCATAATTCGGCCCGCACAGTGACGAGGCAACGAGGCACTGGAAGCAAGGTTGGCTATGTAGCTCAGTTGGTTAGAGCATCGCACTCATAATGCGGGGGTCACAGGTTCGAATCCCGTCATAGCCACCA
>NZ_JAAKVU010000021.1:0-77421 GCF_049175815.1 Aeromonas sp. 600276
CAGAGCCAGACAGTGGTCATGTCGGGATGGGTCCACTCGACCCTGTGCTTCTGGCGGGCAGGGATATTGATGTGATCGCCCGGCCCCAGCTGGACCAGCTGCTGTTGTTGGGTTTGCGGATCGATGAACAGCAGGCTAGCTTCACCCTGCACCACCAGGATCCACTCATGTTCGTCCTGATCGTACCATTCGCCGGGGGCCGTCTGATGGCCATGGGAGAGAATGCGCTCGATCCTCAGGTGATTGGTACTGACCAGATCCTGAAAGAGTTCGGTGGGGAGTGGCGAGGGGATATCGTTCAGCAGATTGCGGGTGTGCATGGGTATCTCCCGTCTGGCGGCGTGAATGGTTACCTGCAGTATAGGTGGGTCGTTTACGCTCGCAGGGGAAGAGGGGCAGCCTGAACCCGTCATATCTGTGCCCGAACGAGAACGTTCCCTGTGATTTTGATGAAAAAATCAGGGAAATCGCTGCAATCCGGATAAATTCTTGCTATTTTGCGCGCCATTAACGCAAACGATTTCCTTCACACTTTCAGGATTAGTTATGGTAAAGCAAGATATGGCCGCCCAATCAGGGAATGGCGGCTTTCTGGACTCTTATTTTTCCATTTCTGCGCGCGGCAGCAGCGTGCGTCAGGAGCTGGTCGCAGGGCTGACCACCTTCCTGGCTATGGTCTACAGCATCATAGTGGTGCCGAACATGTTGGGTGCTGCCGGCTTTGAGCAGGGGCCGGTGTTTGTGGCGACCTGTTTGATCGCCGCCTTCGGCTCTCTGCTGATGGGTCTGTGGGCCAAGCTGCCGATGGCCATCGGTTGTGCCATCTCTCTCACCGCCTTTACCGCCTTCAGCCTGGTGCTGGGGCAGGGGCTGAGTATCCCGGTGGCGCTGGGCGCCATCTTCCTGATGGGGGTGCTGTTCACCCTGATCAGCGTCACTGGCGTGCGCCAGTGGATCCTGGACAACCTCCCCTCCGGCATCGCCCACGGCACCGGCATCGGTATCGGCCTGTTCCTGCTGCTGATCGCCACCAACGGCGTCGGCATGGTGATCAAAAACGAAGGAGCCGGTCTGCCGGTACAACTGGGTGAAGTCACCGCCTTCCCGGTCATCATGACGGTGCTGGGTCTGGCCGCCATCTTTGGTCTGGAGCGTCGCAAGGTGCCGGGCGGCATCCTGATGGTGATCATCGCCATCTCCATCCTCGGCCTCATCTTCGACCCGAAAGTGACCTGGCAGGGCTTCTTCGCCATGCCGAGCCTGACTGGCGAGAAGGGCTCTCTGGTTGGCAGCATGGATCTGCTGGGTGCCCTCAATCCGGTGGTCATTCCGACCGTACTGGCGCTGGTAATGACTGCTGTGTTTGACGCCACCGGCACCATCCGTGCCGTGGCCGGTCAGGCGGGCCTCATCAACGAGCGTGGCCACATCATCAGTGGCGGCAAGGCATTGACTGCCGACTCTGTCAGCAGCATGGTGGCAGGCGCCGTCGGTGGTGCACCGGCTGCCGTCTACATCGAGTCCGCTGCAGGCACTGCCGCCGGTGGCAAGACCGGTCTGACCGCCACCCTGGTCGGAGTGCTGTTCCTGCTGATGATCTTCCTCTCGCCGCTGAGCTATCTGGTACCGGCTTACGCCACCGCACCGGCGCTGATGTACGTCGGCCTGCTGATGTTGGGCAATGTCACCAAGCTAGACTTCAACGACTCGGTCGATGCGCTCTCCGGCATGCTGTGCGCCGTCTTTATCGTGCTCACTTGCAACATAGTCACCGGCATCATGCTGGGCTTCGTGGCCCTGGTGATCGGTCGCCTGTTTGCCGCCGAGTGGAAGAAGCTCAACATCGGTACCGTCATCATCGCCGTGGCGCTGGTTGTTTTCTATGCCGGTGGCTGGGCCATCTAACCCGTCAGCTTATTGCGGTTGTAGCGAAGGGCCCCCGCGGGGCCCTTTTTGTTGGCTGTGAGGCGGCTAACAGTTTTCCTCTTATTTGCTCTGCACTGTTTCAGATTGAAACGCCAACCCCTCTTCTGCTGTTTCAAATCCGAACCAAACAGCCCGTCATTTTTATCCTCTTTTCTGCCGTTAGACTGGCTCCATCAACCATTTGCCCACCCGAGCGGTGGCAAGCCAAGGAGTGAGCCATGAAGAAACTGATCAATGCCGTCGATGCCGTGGTCCGTGAACAGCTGATGGGGATGGCCGCCGCCCACCCCGAGCTCAAGGTGCGTATCGAGCCCCATTTCATCACCCGTGCCGATGCTCCCGTGATGGGCAAGGTGGCGCTGGTCTCCGGCGGTGGCAGCGGCCACGAGCCGATGCACGGTGGCCTGGTGGGCAAGGGGATGCTGGATGGTGCCTGCCCCGGCGAGATCTTCACCTCGCCTACGCCGGATCAGATGTACGAGTGCGGCCAGGCGGTCGATGGCGGCGCTGGCGTACTGTTTCTGGTGAAGAACTACACCGGCGACGTGCTCAATTTCGAGACTGCGGTCGAGCTGCTGCACGGTGACGGGGCCAAGGTGGGCTTCGCCCTCATCGATGACGACGTGGCGGTGAAGGACAGCCTCTATACCGCCGGTCGCCGTGGCGTTGCCACGACCGTGCTGTGCGAGAAGCTGGTCGGTGCCGCTGCCGAGGCGGGCTATGATCTGGCGCGCTGCGAGGCACTGGCCCGCCGCATCAACAACCAGAGCCGCACCATAGGGGTAGCCATGCATGCCTGCACAGTTCCTGCTGCTGGCAAGCCCTCCTTCACCCTGGCGGACAACGAGGTGGAGTTCGGCGTCGGCATCCACGGCGAGCCCGGTATCGAGCGCCGCCCCTTCACCGACCTTAACACCCTGGTGGACGACATGTTCAAGGAGCTGGTCGACAACCGCCCCTACGGCCGCACCCTGCGTCACTGGGACAGAGCCTCCGGCAGCTGGCAGGAGGAGCACACCTTCATCGAGCCGTTCAACAAGGGCGACCGGGTCATTGCGCTGGTCAACAGTCTGGGCGGCACCCCCATCTCCGAGCTCTACGGCGTCTATGGCCGCCTCGCTACCCTGTGCGAAGAGGCGGGCATCCATCTGGTGCGCAACCTGATCGGCCCCTACTGCACCTCCCTCGACATGACCGGCATCTCCATCACCTTGCTCAAGGTGGATGACGAGCTGATGACCCTGTGGGATGCCCCCGTTCACACCCCCGCCCTGCGCCGCGGCTGCTGAGGAATATTCATGTTAAGCAAGCATCAAATCGTCAACTGGCTGCTCGACTGCGAGCACATCTTCACCGAGCAGCGTGACTACCTCACGGCGCTGGATACCGACATCGGCGACGGCGACCACGGCCTCAACATGCAACGCGGTTTCGCCAAGGTGGCCGAGAAGCTGCCGGCGGTGGCGGACAAAGACATCGGGCAGGTGCTGAAAACCACCGGCATGACGCTGCTCTCCTCGGTCGGCGGCGCCAGCGGCCCACTCTACGGCACCTTCTTCATCCGGGCCGCGGCCAGCAGCGATGCCTGCCAGAGCCTGACCCTTGGCCAGCTAGGCAAGATGCTGAGCGACGGGGTGGAGGGGATCGTCTCGCGCGGTCGCGCCGAGCCGGGTGACAAGACCATGTGCGACGCCTGGTGGCCGGCCCTGGCCGCCCTGCAGCAGGCGGAGCAACAAGGCTTGCCGCTGCCCGAGGCGCTGGACAGGGCGGTGGCGGCCGCTGCCGCCGGCACCGAGGCCACCATCCAGATGCAGGCTCGCAAGGGGCGCGCCAGCTATCTTGGCGAGCGCAGTATCGGCCATCAGGATGCCGGGGCCACTTCGACCCTGCTGCTGCTGACCGCCCTGCGTGACAGAGCGAGGTTGTAGACATGATCGGAATCGTAGTGGTCTCTCACAGCGCCATGCTGGCAGCCGGCTTGAAAGCGCTGGCCGATCAGCTGGGCAGCCCGGCGAAACTGTTGCTGGCGGCCGGGGTCGATGACCCCGATCACCCCATCGGCACCGACGCCATCGCCGTGATGAGTGCGATTGAAGAAGCGGATGACGGCAGCGGCGTGCTGGTGCTGATGGATCTTGGCAGCGCCTTGCTCAGCGCCGAGACCGCCCTCGAGTTGCTGCCCCCTGAGTTGAGTGCCCGGGTGCGGCTCTGCCCGGCCCCGCTGGTCGAGGGCACTCTGGCTGCCGTGGTGGCGGCCGGTTCTGGCCTGACGCTGGATGAGGTCGCCGCCGAGGCGCTCGGCGCGCTGGGCCCGAAACAGGCGATGCTGCGGGGCAAGGCGGAGCCGCAGGCCGTTGAAGCCGCTCCTGCGCCCGACGGCGACTGGCTGCGCTGCGAGGTGGTGGTAGACAATGCCCACGGCCTGCACGTGCGCCCCGCCGCCCGCCTGGTGGCCGCCCTCAAGCCCTTTGCCGCCGAACTCAAGCTGCAGAAGGGGGAGAAAGAGGCCAACCCCCGCAGTCTGACCCGGCTCACCATGCTCGACGTGCGCCAGGGGGACCGGCTCACCCTGCTGGCCCGCGGGGAGGATGGTGAGGCCGCCTTGGCCTGCTTCCAGCAACTGGCAGCGGAGCGCTTCGGCGACTGACCTGCCTGCTTCAAGGCGCTGTGCTCGCTCGCCGAGCCTGCACAGCGCCACTGTCATGCAAGTAAAAGACGAAGGAGTCCCCGGCACTGCCGCCCCTTCGCCTCCTTTAGTTTCAAAAGAAGTCTTACGAAATAAAGAGAGAGGGATAAAATATGGACCGCATCATCATCAGCCCCAGCAAATACGTGCAAGGCAACGGGGCCCTCGCCAACATAGGCAACTACGTCAAGGCACTCGGCGCCAAGCCGCTGATCCTAGCCGACGCCTTCGTCACCAAACTGGTAGGCGATGCCGTGGCCACCAGCTTCCACGGCGCCGGTATCAAGCCCGAGTTCGACTGCTTCAACGGCGAGTGCTCCCGCCCCGAGATCGACCGCCTGCTGGCCCGCTGCAAGCAGACGCCGTTTGATGTCATCATCGGCATCGGTGGCGGCAAGACGCTGGATACCGCCAAGTCGGTCGCCTTCTACCAGCAGGTGCCGGTGGTCATAGTGCCGACCATCGCCTCCACCGATGCCCCCACCAGCGCGCTGGCGGTCATCTACACCCCACAGGGGCAGTTCAGCGAATACCTGATGATCCCGACCAACCCCAACATGGTCATCATGGATACCGGCGTGGTCGCCCGCGCCCCGGTGCGGCTCTTGGTCTCCGGCATGGGGGATGCGCTCTCCACCTACTTCGAGGCGCGTGCCAACAAGGTGTCCGGTTGCCAGACCATGGCCGGTGGTGCCTCCACCCTGGCGGCGCAGGCCATCGCCGAGCTCTGCTACCAGACCCTGCTGGCCGATGGCTACAAGGCCAAGCTGGCGGTGGAGCAGGGGCTCTGCACCAAGGCGGTGGAGAACATCATCGAGGCCAACACCTATCTGAGTGGTATCGGCTTCGAGAGCAGCGGTCTGGCCGCCGCCCACGCGGTTCACAACGGCCTGACCCAGCTGGCCGAGTGTCATCACCTCTATCACGGTGAGAAAGTGGCGTTCGGTACTCTGGTGCAGCTGGTGCTGGAGAACGCGCCGATGGCGGAGATTGAGACAGTGCTGGGTTTCTGCCGCTCTATCGGCCTGCCGACCAACCTGCATATGATGGGGGTCAAGGAGCTGGACATGGCGCGCCTGATGGAGGTGGCCAAGGCCTCTACCGCGGAAGGGGAGACCATCCACAACATGCCGTTCAAGGTCACCGCCGAGGATGTGCTGGCGGCCATCGTCACCGCTCACCAGCTGGGGCTGTAACGACCAGCCAGCTTGCCATAGAAAAGGCCCCGCATCTGCGGGGCCTTTTTCATTTTCTGCGAACCGGTATGCAATGGTTCAGGCCGGCGTCAGCCGTGGTAGTCGGCGGGATCGATCTCGAGCAGTTTGAGCCGCCGCCAGAGGGTGGTGCGGCTGATGCCAAGATGCAGGGCCATCTGGCTCACCTGCCCCTTGCAGGCGTGGGCGCAGCGCAAAATGGCCTGGCGTTCCAGCTCGGCCAGGGTGAGCAGCGGCTGCCCCACCACCTCGTCCGCCACCTGCTGATAGCCGTGCCGAATGGCGGCTGGCAGCGCCTCCGGCGGGATTGGCCCCTGACCGGCGTGAAGCAGGGCATGCTCGATGGCGCTGCGCAGCTCCCCCAGATTGCCGGGCCAGGGGTAGGCGAGCAGGCAGTCGAGAGCTGCCGGGCTGAACTGGCGCCCCAGCTCGCGCCCCTGCGCAGCCAGCTGCTGGCTGATGAGGCCGGGCAGATCGGCGCTGCGCTCGCGCAGGCTCGGTAGCCACAGCTCGCACGCCTGCAGGGCATAGAGCAGCTGGCGGCCGAAGTGCCCCTCCTGCACCTTCTGCTCCAGCGCGGCGCTGCTGGTGGCGATGATCCGCACCTTGAGCGGCAGGATACGGGCCGAGTCGAAGCGCTGGAGGCGACCGGTCTTGAGCAGTTGCAGCAGCGCCGCCTGCATGGGGGCAGAGAGGCACTCCACCTGCTCCAGCACCAGGGTGCCGCCGTGGGCCAGTTCGAACTTGCCGGCCCGCTCCTGTCCGGCCTCATCGGAGCCCATCAGCTCCAGCGCCATTCGCTCGCTCGGCAGCGCCTGACAGTTGAGGGTGATGAGCGGCCCGGCGGCCCGTTCGCTGCCGAAGTGGATCGCCTCCGCCAGTTGGGCCTTGCCCACCTCCTCCTCGCCGCGCAGCAGGATGGGGCCCTGGCTTTGGGCTGCCTGCCGGGCGTAACGCAGCAGCTTGCGCATGGCGCTCGACTCCCCCACCAGCGCCGACAGCTCGGGTACCGTCTGGCGCAGCTGACTGATGGCCCGCAGCCGATCGACCGGGTGCAGCAGGGCGATAAAACTGACCCCGTCCGGCCCGGGTAGCGGCTTGAGGCTCACCAGCGCATTGATGAACTCCCCCTCCTGAGCGCCGAGCTTTTCCAGCGTCACCTCCACATGGCTGAGTGGAGTCTGCCCCTTGATGGCGAGCTGTAACCGCTGGGGCAACAGCAGGTGCTGCTCCAGCGGCTGGCCGAGGCAGAGCGCCGGATCGAGCCGCAGCCGATTGGCCGCCAGCGCGTTGAGGTAGCGCAGCCGGCCCTGCGGATCCCAGGCCAGTACGCCGTCATCCATGCCGTCCAGCAGGGCGTAGAGCTCGCTCAGGTGGTGCTGGGACTCCTGCATCAGGGTCTCCATCTGCAGCAGGTGGGCCAGCTCGCGTCCCGCGCTGACGGTGAGCGCCAGATCGCCGGCGCTCGCCTCCTCCACCTTGCAGGTCAGCGCCATGATGGCGACCTGACGGCCGTTGCTGTTGTAGACCGGGCTGGCGCAGCAGTGCCAGGGGTGCAGGGTCTGGTTGAAGTGTTGGGGGCCGCTGACGCAGAGCGGCATCCCCTCCAGCGCCGCCAGGTTGATGGCATTGGTGCCGATGCGCCCCTCGCTGAAGAAGGCTCCGGGGCCAAACCCCAGCGTCGCCAGCTCGCGCAGGGTGTCGGGGTGACCGGTCTGGGCCAGCAGGCAGCCACTCTCGTCGGTGAGCTGCAGGGCGCAGGGGCGCCCCTCCATGAATTCGTAGAGATCCTCGAGCGCCATTTCGCCGGTGGTGAGCAGGTCGCGCTTGCGCTGGCGCAGGCTCTGCAAGGTCTGCCCCTTGGCGCTGTGGGGCGGATGCCAGAGGGTGGCGCTGGTCTGGTGGGCGCAGCGCAGCCAAGAGGCCTGCAGATAGTCAGGCCAGTCCCGGGCTGGCGGCATGGAGGCGGACAGGATGGTCACGACAAGATCCGGCAAAGAGATGAACGCCCATTTAACCACCCTTGCGGGCCCGATTCAGTGACTTGCCTCAGAGGGATGGCAAACTATCCTCGGCGGGAGCGGGGTCGGCAAACTGCAACGCAAGCCAGCGACAGAAGGCGCGGCACTCCGGCATGGCCTCGCTCTCCTGATGCACCAGCAGATGCCACTGCGGCCCCTTGACCCTGTGGGTGGAGAGCGGCAACAGCTGCCCCTGCTGACGGGCGGGACGGGAGAGCCGCTCGCTTACCAGGGCGATGCCGAGCCCCTGGCAGGCGGCGTCCAGCAAGAGGCCGGGATCGGAGAAGTTGAGCCCCCGGGTCTGCAGTTGCAGATCCTCTCCACCCTTGAGGGTCCAGTGGTGCCAGTCCAGCTCCCGCTCCCCGTGCAATGTGGTGCGCTCTGCCGCCGGCAACGCCAGCACGGCGGGGGCGGCCACCGGCAGCAGGCGATCTGTCAGCAGCAACTGGTGACGACACTCGGCCTGGGGGGCCAGCTCCCAGCGCAGGGCGAGATCGATGGTCTGCTCGGCCATGTCGGGCTCTTCGTCGCTGGTGAACAGCCAGAGATCGACCTCGGGATGGGCGCGATGAAAGGCCCCCAGCCGCGGTAGCAGCCAGTGGCGAGCGATGGCTGTGCTGGTGTTGAGCACCAGCTGGTTCGGTTTGCGGTACTGCTCCAGCCGCTGGATCCCCATCGCCAGCTGCAGCAGCACGCTCTGGGTGGTCTCCAGCAGATCCTGCCCCGCATCGGTCAGCGCGACCGAGCGCCCCTGCCGGTGAAACAGCGGCTGGCCCAGCAGCTCTTCCAGCGAGCGGATCTGCTGGCTGATGGCGGACTGGGTCAGGTGCAGCTCCTGCGCTGCCTGATGAAAGCTGCCGAGTCTGGCCGCCGCCTCAAAACCCCGCAGCACGTTGAGCGGGGGCCACTGTTTGAACACCATTGATTAGCTCCACTTATCACTTTTACGGAAAATCGATCGTTTGTTCGCCATCTATGCGGCAGATAGTCTATTACTCAACGCAATTTGATTAACAGTGCTTGTCATTTTGGCCACTCATCGACGGTCAAGAGCGCGATCACCCAAGGAGTTTTTCATGTCATCCCGACGCAACGTCTTGAAACAGCTGGCCGCCATTGGCGCGCTGGCCGGGCTCGGCAACCTGCCGGGCAAGGTCAGTGCAGCCAGCAACAACGCAAGTGAAGATACCGCCACCAGCGGCGAGCCGTTCCATATGCCCGATGAGGCCGCCTCTCAGACCCGGGTCTGGGTCGCCTTTGTCGCCAGCGCGGATATCTGGGGCCGCGATTACCAAGAGGTGCAGGCCACCATAGGCCGGCTGGTGCAGGCCATGGTGCCCTATACCCAGGTGAACGTGCTCTGCCGCGCAGCCGAACAGGCGCTGGCCCGCCAGCTCTGCGGCGAGCAGAACACCCGCTTTGTCGTCGCCGAGCTGGACGACATCTGGCTGCGGGATACCGGCGGCGTCTTCGTCCAGAACGAGGAGGGGGAGCTGGGGCTGGTGGATTTCAACTTCAACGGCTGGGGTGACAAGCAGGAGCACGAACAGGATGCAGGCGTCGCCGAGCTGGTCAGCCAGCAGGCCAAGGTCCGTTATCTGCAGAGCAAGCTGACCGGCGAGGGGGGCGGCATCGAGGTGGATGGCAAGGGGACCGCCATCCTGACCGAGAGCTGCTGGCTCAACAACAACCGCAATCCGGGGGTGAGCAAGGCGCAACTGGAGGCGGAGCTGAAAGCCAATCTGGGGCTGCGCAAAATCATCTGGCTGCCGGGCATCAAGGGCCGTGACATCACAGATGCCCACGTCGATTTCTACGCCCGCTTCGTGCGCCCCGGGGTGGTGGTGGTCAATCTGGACAACGACCCGCAGTCCCACGACTACGAGGTGACCCGCCGGCATCTGGCCATCCTCAAACAGGCCACCGATGCGGACGGCAACAAGTTGGAGCTGCATGTGCTGCCGCCCCCGCTGGACGGGCGGGACAACCGCTTCAGCCGCAGCCGCGACTTCGCCGCCGGTTATATCAACTATCTGTCGATCAATGGTGCGGTGATCGCCCCCGAGTTTGGCGACAAGGCGGCCGACCGCTACTGCCACGAGTTGTTGGCCCGCCTCTACCCCGGCCGCGACATCGTGCAGATCAATATCGATCCGGTGGCCGCCGGTGGTGGTGGCATTCACTGCATCACCCTGCACCAGCCGGCCTGACCCTCATCTACCCACTGATAACCCGGGGCGTTGCCATGCCCCCGGTTATATCGCCATGCCAATACGCCCTCAGACCCATAGCCATAAATCTTGGCCAGATATGCCATATTATCTGTCACCTCGATCACACTCCTGAGTTGTTCAAGATGCTAAATCTTGGTAACGCTTTCCATTGCCACTCTAGAGGTGTATTTTTGCCCCATGGGAAAATAGGTCAAAGAGAAAGTTTTCAATGTATAAGTTTATTAACAAACTTATACAGCCTTTCAGCTAATCGTTGTTAGGCTTTTATACTAATCGAGGCAGCAAAAATGGCGATTGGCTCTGTTGATATAAAAATCCTTTGGGGTAGAGCAGGTGGTAGGTGTTCTCATCCAGATTGCGAAGAAGATCTTACTTCGTTAGTTGAAAATGGGAATTATGTTATAGGGGAAATGGCGCATGTAATAGGAAATAAGCCAACAGCTGCACGAGGAACACCCGAGGGTGGTGCTGATACCTATGATAACCTTATTCTGCTTTGTCCAACCCATCATACTCACATTGATAAAGCTCCCGAGGGTACTTATCCCGTAGAGATGCTGCATGAATGGAAAAGAAATCATGAAGAAAAAATTCGCTATGCGGGAAAAGCAGTAAAGTTTGAAGATTTCCAAAAATTACATACTGCTATAGCCAGATTATTAATTGCCAACAAGGCAATCTTTGATGCTTTTGGCCCAAAAAGTGAAGCTGCGAACGAGGATCCAAGCTCTAATGCATTTATCGTTTGGGAGTTACGTAGAATAGATAAAATTTTGCCTAACAATAGAAGAATACTACATCTTCTTGATGCTAATGAAGAGCTTATTGAAGATATTTCAGTTATTAAAGTCATTGAAAAGTTTCGTGCTCATGTAGAATCATATGAGAAACACGTATATTACAAACTAGATTCTTACCAACTCTTTCCAAGTGAATTTGCAGAGGTATTTTCATAATGTCAAACGGAACTAATTCTTGGGGGGTATCGTACAGTCGTATTGCATGGCTAGAATCAGCTATTCAATCTCACGAAAACGTAAGAGGTTATTCTAGACATGATGACATAATAATGGAGATCGAGAGGATAGATGGACCATCAATAACACTTATATGTTTAGATGAATACACACTAGGCGAAGCGATGGTCCATAGAGTATTGCAAGAATTCCCTACGGTTAACTATATTTCAGTAGGTGGTAACTGGAACGGATATACAGTAGAAGCCAAGAAGCTTTGTTTATCTAAAAAAATTGGTCTTTTCAATTCCAGTGAGTTAACAGGAGCTTTGTGGAAAAATGAATTCTGGAAATACCATAAGCAAGATAAAGATGGGAATCCAATCCATCAGTATAAATAATAGTAATTTACTGAGTGTTTATGGATTCGGTTCTTTTTTCCGAAGCGACACTCCTAATGATTGTGACTTATTATTAGTAGTTAAGGATACTAGTTTTGGCTTAGGGCAACTTCACGCAGTTTTATGCCAAGCCTTTGAAGAACTGGGTGCAAAGCTAAAAATTAAATTTGATCTAACTATTTTAACTGAGCGAGAACATAAACGGCGTCCACTTCGAGAGCATGACCAATTAGTTGAGCTTTTAACTGTACAGAAAAAAAATCCGTAGGTTCGATTAGCCGTCAGGCGTAATCGGACGTTCGCGTCAATCCATTCCCCCGCGATAACAGCCATCCATATTTCCCCTCTGCCAGATGCCGCTGATTCACGGAAATACCGTAACAACGGCATCTCGATCGTCCGATTACGCTTCGCTAATCGAACCTACATGGGGCGGTAATAAACAAAAGAGCCGCCCGATGGGCGGCTCTTTGTATCAGCGATGGATGGCTGAATCGTCTTTTTACTGAATCGTTATTGGGCCTTGGGCGGTTCAACCGCAACGGCCGCCGGTTGGTCGCCTTCCTTGATCCAGGCATCCAGCAGGGTGTAGCCCACTGCCAGCACCACCGGGCCGATAAAGAGGCCGATGATCCCCATCGCCAGCAAGCCGCCGATAACCCCCACCAGAATGAGGATCAGCGGCAGGTCGGCGCCGCGCTTGATCAGGAAGGGGCGCAGGAAGTTGTCCATGGTGCCCGCCAGCAGCGACCAGACCAGCAGGAAGGTGCCCCAGGTGGTGTCGCCGCTCCAGTAGAGGTAGCCGACGCAGGCCAGCAGCACCGGGAAGGGGCCAATCTGGGCGACGATCAGCAGGAACATCACCACCACCAGGATCATGGTGTAGGGAATGCCGGCAATCAGCAGACCGATACCGGCCACCGAGGATTGCACCAGCGCGGTCACCACGACCCCCATGGCCACGGCGCGGATCGCCTGTGAAGCGAGCACTGTGGCGTTGTCGCCGCGCTCGCCGGCCAGCCGGTGGGCGAAGCGGCGAATGCCGGTCGCCACCACTTCACCCGAGTGGTAGAGCAGGCCGCAGATGCCGACGGTCAGCAGGAAGTGGACGAACAGCAGCCCCAAATTGCCCGCCTGGGAGGCGAGCCAGCGGGCAGTCTGGCCGAAGTAGGGGGCAAGCTTGGCGAACAGCACCTGACCACCGCTCGCCAGGATCTGCTGCCAGAAGTCGTAAAGCTTGCCGCCCACCAGTGGCACCTGCTGCAGCCAGAGCAGCTCGGGGGGCGGGGAGTGGCTGATGGTGGTGCCCAGCTCGATCAGCATGGGCGCCTTCTCCGCCACGTTGGCCAGCGCCATGAAGAGCGGGATGACGAACATCAACAGCAGCACCAGGGTCATGAAGAGGGCCGCCAGGGCGCGCTTGCCCCACAGCAGGCGCTGCACCATCAACATCAGCGGCCAGGTGGCGATGGTGATCATGGTGGCCCACACCAGCGCGGGCAGGAAGGGGCGCAGCACCATGAAGCAGGAGACGATGAGGAGGCTGATAAACAGCACTCCCAGGGTTATCTTGGCTAAATCCACTTTTTTCATATTCATAGCAATCCCTTGTCAGGGCCTGGGCCCTTGGGTAGCGGGTCATTATTCACGAGAGAGAGTATCCACCAGAGACCGGCGCTCAACCAGAGCCCCAGGCAACAATAAAGCAGCCACTGGCCGAGCAGAATGAGCCAGGAGCTGGTCAGCCAGAGCGGCAGCGCCCACCACAATGCCCCCAGCGGCAGGCCACCGAGCAGGGCCAGCAAGGGGAGGCGCCAGCCGGCCTGCGCCGTGCGCGGCAGCGGCAACATCATGCCGAGGGTCAGCCCCAGGCTGAAGGTGGCCAGGCCCGCCAGCGCCGAAGATTGGCTCCACCCGGCGGCCAGCGCGCAGGCGAGGGTGAGCCCGGCCCAGCCCCGGCGACTGGCTGCCAGGCCGGCGAGGCGAGGATGCAGGGCCAGCAGCAAGGCGCCAAGTAGCAAACCGGCCGCCACATCCGACAGGAAGTGCACCCCGAGCCAGACCCGGGCCAGTCCGGTCAGGGCGGCCAGCAGCAGGGCCAGGGTGGCACTGCGCCAGGGGCTGGCGGGCCAGCACCCTCTGAGCAACACGCCCCAGAACAGCAACGCAGAGGCGGCGTGGCCGCTCGGCATGCCGAAGCCCTGGGCGCTGCCCTGTGCCAGGGCGGGGTCGAGGTGGAAGGGTCTGGGCCAGCCAATCCCCTCCTTGGCCAGCTGCACCAGCAGGGTGAGGGTCAGCATGGCCAGCAGCAGCTGGCGCACCCGGGGCCAGCCCAGCCAGGGCAGCAGCAAGGGTAGCAGGGCAAGCTGAAAGGCGGCTGAACCGAACAGGTTGCTGACCTCGAGCCAGCGCACCTGGGCACCGAGCCAGGTCTGCAGCTGGTGGATCAGCGGGACTTCCATGCGGTGCAGTGCATTGCCCTCGCCACGAAAATCGGGCAGCCAGAGCACGGGGCTGTCGGGCATGGCGGCCAGTTGGGGGGCTAGCCAGTCGAGCT
The DNA here is from genome assembly GCF_049175815.1 of Aeromonas sp. 600276. Taxonomy (NCBI): domain Bacteria; kingdom Pseudomonadati; phylum Pseudomonadota; class Gammaproteobacteria; order Aeromonadales; family Aeromonadaceae; genus Aeromonas; species Aeromonas sp. 600276. The sequence continues at coordinate 13,996 of NZ_JAAKVU010000021.1, forward strand.
GGGCCGGGAAACGGCGCTGATCCTCCGGCAACCGGGCCGGCGCGATCAGCCTGGCGTTGAGGATCTCGCCGCCCAGATTGGGGGCCTGCAGCAGGGAGACAAAGCCAGAGCCGGTCTGTGCGCGGATGGGCTCCAGAGTCTCACAGGCAAACAACAGGGCGCGCTGCCATGGCCCCAGCTCGGCGACGACCCGGCCTCGCAGACCGGTCTCTTCATACAACTCCCGCAGTGCCGCCTGTTGCGGCGTCTCCCCTGCATCTATGTAGCCACCGGTCAGGCTGTAGCGGGAGGAGACCCTGTCCTGCACCAGCAACAACTGCTGCTGGTGCTTGACCACGCAGACGGCCGCCGTCGGGGCGGCAAGGAGGGGCGGTGACGACAGCAGGAGGCAGAGCAGCAAAAAACAGTGGCGCAACATGAAGGCCTGACCGATAGGGGGTGATGGACACAAGCGTCACAGAAATCAGATAGTTGGGCAATGGTTTGTGGCCGGGCGCCGGGGCCGGGCCGGCGTGGCAAGCGGGCGACCCGGCGCGCAAGGATTGCCGTGGGGTAAGGCAGTCCCTAGTATTGGCAGCTATGTTATTTCCATGCAGCAAACCTTGGGACCTTCCATGAAACAGTTTGGTTTTTTTCTGGGCATCGCCATCGGTGTCATCCTGATCCTGTTCGGCAGCATCGTCATCTTCCAGGCCCTGCCTGCCGCGCTGGACGTGCTGGAGATGCCGAGCCGCATCCCCTTCGTGCGCGAGGTGTACACCTGGCTGATGACCAGTGCCAGCGGCCTGACCGGCCAGCTGGAGCAGAACTTCCTGGAGGCGTTCCAGACCGTGCTCAAGCTGATCCTGCTCATCACCTTCATGTGGGTCTGCGTCAAGCTGGTCAACATGGGGGTCCTGATCATCCGGGCCGGGGTCGACCTCATCCGCACCGCCATCGAGCACAGCGAGGGCGCCCAGAACAAGAAGTCCGAGCACGACCATCACTTCCAGTGAACGGCTCGCACCATGAAACAGGCCACCTTAGGGTGGCCTGTTTGCATCTGGTACTTACTCTATTCGTGGCAGGTGATCGGCCGGCGGTGGCTGCACCACATCCTGGTAGCGGGCGATGAGCTGCTTGAAGGCCTCCCCCTGTCTGACCTTGTCGAGCGCCTGCTGCAGACGGGCGACCTGCTGTTTGTCCGCCGCCGGGTTGAAGGCGAAGCAGTTGTCCTGATCCGCCAGGGTGGCGACGGTGACGAAGGTATCGGACGAAAAACCGAGCTGCCTGGCCTGATGAAACAGCATCACCTCGTTGCCGGCCACCAGATCGGTGCGGGCCATGATGAGCTGGCGCACCACCTGATCCATGCGCTCCACCGACATCAGGTTGGCGGGGCTGATGCCCCGGTTGAGCAGCAGCTGCTCCCCCACGTCCGCCTGCATCACCCCGATCTGCAGCCTGGTCAGATCGGCCTTGCCGGTCACCTTGGGGGCATCCCGCTTGCGGCCCACCAGCGACACCCGCGAGTGGCTGATGGGGCAGACCCAGAGGAAGTGGGGATCCCGCGCCCGGGTGTGGGCCGTGGTGAACAGCACGGCATCCGGCTGCTGGGTCAGCAGGTACCAGGCCTTGGCCCAGGGCATGAAGTGGATGGGCTGCTCCGGCTCCCCCATCTCCTGCCACATCAGTCTCAACAGCTCTACCGCCAGGCCGGTGCTGTTGCCCTTCTCATCCTGGCCGTTGAACGGCATGTTCTGCTCGGAGTAATAGGTGAACGCCGAGGCGGGCAGGGCGGCCCCCAGACAGCAGCAGACAAACAGACCGAGCAGACGCGACATGGCAGCACTCCTTGCGAAAAGTCGTCTTCATCCAGTTTAGGGAGTTATGCCGAGAAGTTCATGATTTCCGCTGCCAGGGAGCGGGTGGGAGGGGAGTGCGGGAGGGGAAAACAGCCAGGCCATCTTGCGATGGCCTGGGAAGGGGTTACTTGAGCAGAGCTTCCATCTCGGCTTCGGCGGCGGCGCGCGCGGCTTCGGCCTTGGCAGCCGCATCGGCGACCGCCTTGCCGGCGGTGGTGGCATCCGCGCTGCTGACCGCCTGCTTGGCCGGTTCGGTCACGGCCTTGGTGGCCTGCTGCTGCACGGTGGAAGCGGCACTGCTGACTGCCTGCTTGGCAGGCTCTGCCACCGTCTTGGCGGCCTGCTGCTGCGCGGTGGCAGTGGCGTTGCTGACCGCCTGTTTGGCCGGCTCGGTCACTGTCTTGGCAGGCTCTGCCACTGTCTTGGCGGCCTGCGGCTGCACGGTGGCAGCGGCGCTGCTGACCGCCTGCTTGGCGGGTTCGGTCACCGTCTTGGCGGCCTGCTGCTGTACGGTGGCATCCGCGCTGCTGACCGCCTGCTTGGCGGGCTCGGTCACTGTCTTGGCGGCCTGTTGCTGCACGGTGGCAGCGGCGCTGCTGACTGCCTGCTTGGCGGGCTCTGCCACCGTCTTGGCAGCCTGTTGCTGGACGGTGGTCGTGGCGTTGCTGACCGCCTGCTTGGCAGGCTCGGTTACGGCCTTGGTGGCCTGCTGTTGTACGGTAGCAGTGGCACTGCTGGCTGCCTTGCCGGCTTGTTGCTGGGCCGAGGTAGCGGCGCCGTTCACGACCTGCTGGGTGGTGTCAGCCATGGTCTTGCTGGCGCCCTGCTGCAGGGAACCCAGCACGCTGCCGAAGAGCGAGCTGCCGGTGGCCGCGCCGCTCAGGCTGTTGGTGGCACCGGAGAGCGCACTGGCTGCCGGATTGCCCTGCGCCTGCCAGTTCTGCATCTCGCTGGGCCAGCTCGGAGCGCTGGCCGCCAGGTTCTCGCCAAAGACCTGGGGCGTGCCGTCTCCCTTGAGCAGCATCACGGACATCTGGTTGGTCTGCGAGTTCCAGACCATGCCTGCCTGCTTGGCCACCTCGGGCATGGGGGCATAGCGGGAGACCACGTAGAACAGCGGCCCCTCCTGCTGCAGCTCGTTGGCGGTCTTGAGCAGCTGCATGGTGCTGTCGTAGTTGGGGCCGAGGATGGCGGTCATCCGGTCCTTGATCAGGGGCTGTTCAAACAGGTTGGCCTGGTTGGGATCGAAGCCGACCAGGGGTTTGAGCAGGGCCCACATCAGCTGGCTGGTGGGGCTCATCATCAGCAGGGGGGCAACGCAGGCGGACAACATCAGGCTCAGGCAGGCCGCCTGGAGCAACGGCATGATACGCATTGGGATAATATCCAAATAACGATTTGATTAATAAGGTTATATTTGTCTGGGGCCGACAAATTCAACGGGTTTTCCTGGCCCGGTTCTGAGACGGGCGGGCAGGCGCTGGCAGGCTACCATATTGGCTTGGGAATGCCAGAGAGGGCATCGCTTATTAATCAAGTTTGTGCGGCTGCCGGTCGCTTCCATTCTTCATCAAGCGAGGAGTGACATCATGAATTCAGGCAAGAGGGCAGGCAGCTGGCTGCTGCTGGCGCTGCTGGGCGGTGCGACCGGTATCGGCGTGGCGGCAGAACCGAAGCGGACGGAAGTGGGCAGCGAGCTGGTGTTGCCGCTGGGATCGCTGCCGGAGCGGGTCTGCTGGTATCAGGATCAGAAGTATTCGGCAGGGGCCCGGATCCGGCAGGGTGATGACTGGCTGGAGTGCGCTGCGCAAAACGAACAGGAGAGCAACGGGCCTCTGGTCTGGCGCGAGCCACAAAGGGCGTCGGATGTGGCTGGCAAGGCGACGCAGAGCGGCACCATCACCGTGGGCCAGTGAGGCTTTTCTTGATCCAGCTAAAGACATGGACGTGACCTCTATCGCATAATGCGGCTCTTTTCCTCTCTTGACTGGGACTTCAGAAATGGCTCGTCGCTCTTCCAACACTCAACGTCGTCGCAACAGCTGGTGGTACAAACGCCTGTTGGTACGGGAACGTGCAGAGCGCGAAGCGCGTTCCGTTCGAGATTGATACTGCAGTGAAACACGGAGCCTCTGGCTCCGTTTTTTATTCATCATGCGCCGTGATGATGCGGGGGCCCTTGGGCCCCCGTTTTGTTTGTCCGCCGCCCGGTGCAGCCAGCGGACGGGGCCGTTCACCTGTTTCGGCTCGCGGCGCTGACCCATGACGATAGTTGCCGGATCGTCCGCGCAAATAACCGTGGCAGGGGGATGACCGGACCCTTCTGATACTGCATGATGAAGTTTTCGAGAAGGAGCCTCAGATGCAGATCACCATTCGTCACGCCGAACCGGCCGATGCCCCCGCCTTGCGGGATCTCTATGCCATGCCCAATGCCCAGGCGGGCACCCTGCAACTGCCCTATCCGACCCTGGGGGTCTGGCAGAAGCGACTGGAGAGCGGCAGCGTGGTGGCGCTGGTGGCTGAGGTTGACGGTCTGCTGGTGGGGAATATTTCACTCCATATCGAGCCCAACCCGAGGCGCAAACACGTGGCCTGTATCGGCATGGGGGTGCGGGATGACTGGGCGGGCAAGGGAGTGGGCTCTGCCCTGTTGGGGGCCGCGCTGGAGATGGCCGACAACTGGCTCAACCTGCGCCGCATCGAGCTGACCGTCTATGCCGACAATGCAGCGGCGCTGGCGCTCTATCGCAAGTTCGGCTTCATCGAGGAGGGGCTGGCCCGTGGTTTCGCCTTTCGCCAGGGTGAGTATGTGGACGCCCTCTATATGGCGAGGATCCGGCCATGATCGACTACCGCCGCCGGCTCATCCCGGTGCTGCGGGCGCTGGAGCAGGATCCGGATCTCTCCATCGAGGCGCTGGCGGAGCGGGCCTGTCTCTCCCTCTACCATTTTCACCGGGTGTTCACCGCCGTGGCGGGGGAAGCCCCGGGCGAGATGTGCCGGCGCCTGCGCATGCAGCGTGCCGCCTGGCAGCTCTGCTACACAGATGCCAGCGTCACCGCCATCGCGCTGGGGGCGGGGCTCGGCAGCTCCCAGGCGTTCGCCAAGGCGTTTCGTCGCTACTATGGCTGTACCCCGGGGGAGTTTCGCCGCGACAAGGGCAAGAACGGACACCTGGAGAGCAAGGATGGACACGCATGGGATGCTCTGTCCCCTTATGCTGAAGGCCACTCATCAGCAAGGAGCAACACCATGAAAACCGTCGAGATGGATGCCCGTACCCTGGCCTATGTGCGGGTCACCGGTCCCTATGGCGAAGGCTATGATGCCGTCTGCGGTCGCCTGCACCAGTGGGCCGCCGCCCGCGGGCTGGAGGGCGGGGAGTGGATCTTCATCTACCACGACAACCCTGAGGTGACGCCGCCGGCCCAGTGCCGCACCGATATCGGCATCACTGTGCCGCCCCAGACTCGGGGCGAGGGGGAGGTGGAGACCCAGCTTATTCCGGCTGGGCGCTATGCCCAGTCCCGCTACCTCATCACCGACCGCAGCCAGTACGGGCCGCGCTGGCAGGAGCATGTGGGCGACATAGTGGCGGCCGGGCTGGAGTTCGGCAGCGGTCCCTGCTTCGAGCTCTACCACAGCGTGAGCAACGATCCCCTGCGCGATGACGTGAGCTTCTGCTCCAGCGTGCGCTAGACGTGCGGCAATAAAACGAGGCGCCTGTGGGCGCCTCGTTTTATTTGGGATGAAGGCTGACCGTTACCTCATCAGGGCTGGCTGGGCACCTTGTCCCGCCGGGATTTCCACCACCAGCGCAGGCGGATCTGGGAGATCAGCATACCCGCCAGCATCAGGGCGCAGCCGACGAAGGCGCGCTCGTCCAGGTGTTCCCCCAGCAGCAGGACACCGCCGATGGCGGCGAACACCGTCTCCAGGCTGAGGATAATGGCGGCATGGGCCGGGTGGGCGCCGCGTTGGCCTACCACCTGCAAGGTGTAACCCACCCCCACCGACACCAGGCCGGCATAGAGCAGCGCCTGCCAGCCGGCCACGGCACCGGCCACCGAGGGGGTCTCGATGAGGAAGGCGGTGGCCAGGCTGAGCAGGCCGCACACCACGAACTGCACCCCGGCGAGGCGAATGGGGGCGACCCGGCTCGAGTAGTGATCCAGTACCAGCAGGTGCACCGCCCAGAACAGGGCCCCCACCACCTGCAGCAGGTCGCCGTAGCCGATGGTGAAGTCCTCGGTAACGCTGAGGTAGTAGAGTCCCGCCATGGCGATGAGGGCGCCGACCCAGGTGTTGGCCCCCGTCTTGTGGCGCAGGGCCAGGCCGATGACGGGCACCAGTATGATGTAGAGGCCGGTGATGAAGCCCGCTTTGGCGGCCGTGGTGTAGAGCAGCCCCACCTGTTGTAGCGAGGCGGCGCTGAACAGCACGGTACCTGCGATGAGGCCGCCGGTCAGCAGCAGGCGGCGATCTCCGGCCTGCCCGCCCGGCTGGCGGGATTTGAGCCACCACAAGAGCGGCAGCAGGGAGAGGGCCCCCAGCAGAAAGCGCAGGCCGTTGAAGGTGTAAGGCCCCATGTGGTCCATCCCGAGCCGCTGGGCGACGAAGCCCAGCCCCCAGATGGCGGCGGCCATCAATAACATCATGTTCGAACGCATAGATTCATCCCTGAAAGACGGACGGGCAGGGCCGTGCCGCAAAGCGCCAGCCTCCAAGATAACCGTGAGCGGGGGGATTTGTCTTGCGCTGTCGGTGAGGTTGGCGGCGTGAGCGGTTATCCCGCTGCACTGCCGCAGGCCGGGGGAGTTAGCCGTTGGCGATTCTGGCCAGCAGGGGAATGAGGGCGAGCAGCAAGAGGTTGCCACGCAGGATCCAGATCACCCAGAACTGCTGTTGAATGGAGACCATGGGGGCGCGTCCCTGACGCAGGGAGCGGCGCCAGCGATAGAAGAGGCGGCTGGGGTAGCCAAAGCTGATGGCCATCACGAAGAACAGCAGCAGCTTGGTGCGGTAGCCCGGATTGGCAAGCAGCACGGCCGGTTCGTCGGGGTGAGCGAGCACCTGCAGCACCCCGGTGATGAAGATGAGCAGCAGGGCCAGCGCCGCCAGGCCGTCGGCCAGCAGCAGCTTGCGCACCTGCTCGATGGACATGCCGCGGCGGAACAGGAAATATTCGGAGGTGATCGCCCCGGTCAGGGTGATCACGGCGCAGTAGTGCAGCGCCATCAACAGGTCCGGGTTCAGCATCCGTGTCGATTACCTCTAATTGAGCAGATAAACAGCTTCCTTTTGGACGCCATCTCGCGCTGCTGATATTCTGACACTACGCGTGGTCTGGCAATAGCAGGAGTCAGGATTGGTTAAACGAGCGGTCGCCAAAAAAACCTGGTCCCTGGTGACAAGGATGCGTATGGGTCTGCTTTTGCTGTTCATTCCGGTGTTGATGCTGGGTGGTATCTACTACCTGCACATGGAGCGGAGTCTGCAAAGCGAGCTGCAGCAACGCCTGCTCGCCACCAACCACCAGCTTCGTCACGTCTTCATCGAGCCCTATCTGCACGAGATGGAGCGCCAGTTCACCCTCATCTACGACAGGGTCAAGGTTGAGGACATCAGCGGCCCCCGCCTGCTCAACACCGAGACCTATCTGAAGGAGTGGCAGCTCTACAAGGGGATCATGGCCGATCTGGTCTACATCTATGTCGGCACCGCCGAGCGCCAGATGCTGATCTACCCCGATTGGCAGGCGGATGCCAACTTCGATCCCAGGGTGCGTCCCTGGTATCAGCTGGCCAGCCAGCACGTGGGCAAGATGGTCTGGACCGAGCCCTATTACGACTACACCAACGGCAACCTGGTGATCGCCCTGGCGCGGGCCCTGACCGACAGAGAGGGCAAGGTGCGCGGGGTCCTTGCGGTCGATGCCATCCTGGCTCCCTTCTCCGCCCAGCTGAATCGTCAGCTGGGTGAGGGCTACCAGATGATCGTCAACCAGTCCGGCAAGGTGCTGGCCCATCCTGACGCGGCCCAGCTGCTCAAGCCCATGACCCACCCAGAATGGCTCGCTCGCTTCACTCAGGAGGACGGCATCTTTCTGGACAAGGACTCCCGCCAGTTCGTGGCCTACAGCAGGCTGCAGGAGCGCAACTGGGTGCTGATCAGCGTGCAGCCGGCGGCCAGCGTGATGGCGGTGGTGGACAGGGTCTCCCTCAATGTGCTGCTGATGGTGGCACTGGCCTGTGTGCTCTACCTGATGCTGGCGCTGATCTGGTCCCGCTATTTTCGCCGCATGCTCGACGAGATCTCGAGCATGATCCGGGCCAGCCGGATGGAGCCTGACGGGGTACCCCTGGGGGGCATGCGCGAGCTCAGGCACGTCTATGCCGAGCTGGCCGAGGTGAGCAAGGATTATCACGAGGCGCGCCAGCAGGCCAACCTGGACAAGCTGACCGGCCTCTACAATCGCCGCTTCTTCGACGAACGTTTCAACCGACTGCTGCAGGATCAGCAGCCGTTCTGCCTGGCCATGGTGGATCTGGACGACTTCAAGCGGGTCAACGACACCTTCGGTCATCAGACCGGGGATGTGGTGCTCAAGCGGGTGAGCCAGCTAGGCCGGGCCCTGCTGGGGGATCACGGCTGGGTCTGCCGTTACGGTGGCGAAGAGCTGGTGGTGTTGCTGGTCAACCCGGACATCCACTTCTGCCAGATGCTGCTGGAGCAGTTCCGCAAGGGGGTGGAGTCACTGGACTGGCGCGAGCCGGGGCTCAGGATCACCTTGAGCGGCGGGCTGGTGGCCAGCCGGGCGGGGATGGATGGCAAGGCGCTGCTGGCGGCGGTCGATGCCGAGGTGTATCGCGCCAAACGCGACGGCAAGAACTGCATCCATCTGGGCCGAGCAGAGGCGAAGGGGCAGGAGGAGACGCCCCCTGCCGACGATGCACTGCTGAGCAACGAAGAGGCCTGAGGGCCTCTTCTTCATTCAGGAGGCCAACTGCCACTCGAGGGTGGGCCAGGCCTGCTCGGTGGCGATCTGGCGCAGCCTCGGGGCGGGATTGACCGCATGGGGGTGGGTCACCGCCTGCAGCAGCGGCAGGTCGTTGTGGGAGTCGCTGTAGCCGTGGCTCTCCCGCCAGGGGTCGGCGCTTGCGGCAAACAGCTGGTTGATGCGGGCCACCTTGCCCTCGCGAAAACTGAGGGTGCCGCGGGTCTGGCCGGTCAGCATGCCGGCCTCTTCATCCAGCAGGATGGCCACGCAGTGATCCATCCCCAGCATCTGCGCCATGGGGGCCACCAGATGCTCACCGGAGGCGGAGATGAGCACCAGCTCGTCGCCCCGCTTGCGGTGCCACTCGATGCGCTCCACCCCCTCAGGGTAGATGCGCTCGCGCAGCACCTGTTCGGCAAAGCGGGCACAGAGCGGGTCGAGCCATTGGCGCGACTTGCCTGCCAGCGGCTGCAGGGTGAAGGCCATGTACTGGTGCATGTCCATCTTGCCCTGATGGTAGAGGGACATCATGGCCTGCTCCTCGGCGATCATGTCGGCCGGGGCCAGCTCCTCGGTCACCATGTACTCCAGCCAGAGGCTGGCGGAATCCCCCGCAATCAGGGTCTCGTCCAGATCAAACAGTGCCAGTGCCATGGGCGCTCCTCGCAGTGAAAATGGAAATGTAATGGGGCGTCATGCTACCTCACAGAGTTGATCCCGGGCCACCGCCAGGGTCACGGCGCTGCCCACCGGCAGCAGATCCCGGGCCGAGCGGTTGAGGCAGTCCACCGTCAGCAGGCCCGCCGCGCAGCTCACCTGATAGCGGATCACGTTGCCGAGCAGCTGCTGCCCGCTGATAACCCCTGGCAGGTGCGGCTCGTCGCTGCGGACGCCGGCCGGCAGCAGGGAGAGGGACTCCGGTCGCAGCGCCAGCTTGCCACGGCAGTGCTGGCCGAACAGGGCCTTGGCCTGCTCGCCATCGAGCAGGTTGTAGTTGCCGATAAAGCCCGCCACGAAGGCATCGGCGGGGCGGGTGTAGATCTCCTCCGGCGTGCCGCTCTGGACGATGGATCCCTTGTTCATCAGGAAGATCCGGTCCGACATGGTGAGCGCCTCCTCCTGATCGTGGGTGACGAAGATGGTGGTGAGCTCGAGGCGCTGCTGGATCTCGCGGATCTGCTGGCGCAGGCTGCGGCGGATGCGGGCATCCAGCGCCGAGAGCGGCTCGTCCAGCAGCAGGATCCGCGGCTGCACCACCAGAGCGCGGGCCAGGGCCACCCGCTGGCGCTGGCCACCGGAAAGCTCGGCCGGATAGCGGCGCTCGAAGCCGGTCAGCTCCACCAGCGCCAGCGCCTCCTGCACGCTGGCGGCCAGATCCCGTCCCGGCTGGGGCTTCATCTTGAGGCCGAAGGCGACGTTGTCCTGCACCGTCATGTTGGGGAACAGGGCATAGCTCTGGAACACCATGCCGATGCCCCGCTTCTGGGGTTCCTGCCAGGTGATCTCCTCACCGGCCACCCGCACCTGGCCGCCATCCACCGGGGTGAGCCCGGCCAGCGCCCGCAGCAGGGTGGACTTGCCGCAGCCGGAGGGGCCGAGCAGGGTCACCAGCTCCCCCTTGCGGATGCCGAATTCGATCCCCTCGAACACACTGGTGTCGCCGTAGGATTTGTGCAGTTGATTCACTTCTAGATGGAACATCTTGATTCACCTATGAAATCTGTTCGCCGCCCAGGTGAGCAGCAGGGTCAGCAGGAAGTAGCTCATCACCAGCGCGCTGGTGAAGTGGCCCGAGGTGGCGCGCATGTTGTAGAGGTAGACCTGCAGGGTCTCGTAGCGGGTGCCCACCAGCATGTTGGCAAACACGAACTCGCCGAGCAGGAAGGAGAGCGACAGAAACAGCGCCGCCAGCAGCCCCTTGCGCAGGCAGGGGATCACCACCAGCAGGAAGGCGCGGCTGCTGCTCGCCCCCAGCAGGTGGGCGGCATCCATCAGATCTTTCAGCGGCACCCCCTGCAGGCTGTTGGCCAGTGCCCGGTACATGAAAGGCAGCACCACGGTGAACCAGGTGCCGATCAGGATCCACGGCGTGCCTATGATGGGCAGGATGCCGTCGGCGTAGATCTGCAACAGCCCTACCGAGGAGACCACTGGCGGCACCGCGAAGGGGAGCAGGATCAACAGGTTCATCCAGGGATCCAGCTTTGGGAAGTAGTAGGCCACCACCAGCACGGTGGGCACCAGCACCAGGGTTCCCAGCAGCAGGGTGGCGAAGCAGACCAGCAGGCTTCGGCCAAACGCCGCCAGAAAGCGCGGGTCGCCCCAGAGTTTGAGATACCAGTCGAGGGTGAAGCCGTCTGGCAGCAGGGTGGCCCCCCAGCGGGTGGAGATGGAGTAGAGAAAGGTGGCCAGCAGCGGCAACAGCAGGGTGGCCACCAGGGCCCCCAGCACCCAGCGCGGCCAGCCAGGTTTCAAATCATGCATGGGATTGCCCCTTGTTCACGTAGCTCTTTTTCAGCAGCCACTGGTTGGCGGCCGTCACCGCCCCCAGCAGCACCATCAGGATCACCGCCAGCGCCGCCGCCATATTGGGTTCGAGGAAGATGTCGCCGGAGACCAGGCTCGCCACCCGGATGGTCACCAGGTTGAAGTTGCCGGTGGTGAGGGCATAGGCAGAGGCATAGGCCCCCACCGCGTTGGCAAACAGGATGATCAGGGTGCCGAGCAGGGCGGGGGTGAGTACCGGCAGCGCCACGTGCCAGACATATTGGCTCTTGCTCGCCCCCAGCAATGCGGCGGCCTGCGGCCACTCATCCTGCAGCGCATCGAACGCCGGATAGAGCAGCAGCAGGGCGAGCGGGATCTGGAAGTAGGTGTAGATGAGGATGAGACCGGTGCCGGAGTAGAGGTTGAAGCCGTCGATGAGGCCCCAGGATTTCAGCAGCAGGGTCACGGCGCCATTGATGCCGAGAATGATGATGAAGGCGAACGCCAGCGGCACCCCGCTGAAGTTGCCGGTCATGGTGACGAAGGCCAGCAGCAGCCGTTTTACCCGCTCACCGCTGTGGCGCAGCGCCGCCGCCCCGAGGGTGCCGATGGCAAGCCCCGCCAGGCTGGCGATGCCGGCGATGCGCAAGGAGTTGCCGAATGATTGCAGGTAGAAGGGGGAGCTCAAAATCTCCCGGTAGTAGTCGAGGCCCCAGCCATCCGGGGTCTGAAAACTGCCCACCAGCACCCACACCATGGGGGCGAGCTGGAACAGGATCATCAAGAGGATAAAGGGCAGCAGCACCAGGGCGGGCAGCCAGTGGCGACGCAGCCGGCGTCGGGTGACGGTCGGTTGATCCGCGAGGATCTCGGTGGTGGCGGGCATCATCAGTGTACCTCCGGCAGGTTGCCGGCCTTGAGCAGCGGCGGGCAGCCCGGCTTGTCGTGGGAAACTCCCAGCAGGTCGGCCATCAGGGCGCAGAGCTGGGTCTGCTGCATGGCGGGACCGGCCGGCCACTGGGCCACGAACGCATCGCCAAACAGCCAGAGCGGTACCCGGCGCTCTTCGGTCAGGGTACCGCCATGGCTGAGATCGTTGTTCATGCCGTGATCCGAGGTGATGACCACCTGGTACCCCTCCGCCAGCCACTGGGGCAGCAGGTCGGCCAAGAGGCTGTCCATCCGGCGTGCCTGATTGCGGTACTGACGGGAGTCGAGGCCGAACTGGTGGCCCGCATCGTCCACCCCCATCGGGTGGATCAAGAGAAAATCGGGGTCGTACTGGCTGCGCAGCCACTCGCCATCCATCAACAGGTGGCTGTCGGGGTAGCCGTCATCCCAGTAGAAACAGCCGTGCTGGATGGGCAGTCGCTCGTCATGGGTGAAGCGATCGCGGGCCGCTTGCCAGGGGCTCTGGTTGTAGAGCTCGCTTATCCAGTGGTAGGCCGCGGCCGCGGTGCGTTTGCCGCCCGCGCGGGCCAGATGGAAGATGGACTCCTGCCGGCTGAGACGGCTCACCCCGTTGTGGGTGATGCCGCTCTCCACCGGCGTCGTTCCGGTCAGGATGCACTCGTAGAGGGGCCGGGAGAGGGAGGGCAGGGCGCAGCTCAGGGTGGCCTGCAACCCCTGTCCCGCCTCCACCATGCCCGCGAGGTAGCCCATGCAATGGGCTACCTCGGCAGAGAGGCCATCCACAAGTACCACTATCACCTTGTGTTGCACTGGCCGCTCCTTACTGCATGTTGATCATGACGGTTTCCTGCCACTGGCGCGGCAGGGCCTTGGAGCTCTGCTCCCAGGCGGCGTGATCCTGGACCGGTTTGGCATTGGCGTACTGCTCGGCCGGCAGCAGCTTGGCCTTGACGTCATCCGGCAGGGTCACGTTGCTGCGGATGGGGCGGGCGTAGCCGCGCGCCAGGTTGATCTGGCCGGCGTCGGAGAGGATGTATTCCCGCGCCAGCTTGGCGGCGTTGGGGTTTTTGGCCCACTTGTTGATGATGGTGGTGTAGCCGGCGATGACGGAACCGTCGCTCGGGATCACCACATCAAACTTCTTGGGGTCGATCTGGTCGCGGTAGTTCAGGGCATTGAAGTCCCACAGCACCCCCACTTCCACTTCGCCCTTCTCGATGTTGGCGATGGTGGGGTCGTTCAGCGACAGACGGCCCTGCTGGGCCAGCTTGCCGAACAGCTCCAGCGCAGGCTTGAGGTTCTTCTCGCTGCCACCGGTGGCATAGGCCGCCGCCAGCACGCCGTTGTTGGCCTGGGAGGCGACACCCACGTCACCCAGGGTCACCTTGTAGTCGCCGCCCAGCAGGGATTGCCAGCTGGTGGGGGCCGCCTTGACCAGATCCTTGTTGATCAGAAAGGCGATGGTGCCGGTATAGGCCAGCATCCAGTGACCATCCGCATCCTTGGCCCAGTTCGGAATGTCGGCCCAGGTGGAGGGTTTGTAGGGCTGGGTGACCCCCTGCTTGACCGCGACTGGGCCGAAGGCGCCGCCCACGTCGCCGATGTCGGCGGTGGCGTTGCCCTTCTCGGCGGCAAACTTGGCGATCTCCTGGGCCGAGCTCATGTCGGTGTCCTGATGCTTGATGCCGTAGATGCTGCCGAGCTGCTGCCAGGTATCCTTCCAGTTGGCCCAGCTGTCCGGCATGCCGACGCTGCTGAGCTGGCCTTCACCGCGGGCGGCCTTCTCGAGATCCGCGATGTTCTCGGCGGCAAACAGTGGCTGACTGATGGCCACCAGGGCCAGTGCACTTGCGATCACGCTTTTCATCATTCCATCCCTCTGGACTAGGTCAGTTAAGGTTCGAGAGGGATGCTAGAGGGGAAATATGACGGTGGCGGGGCGCTTTGATGGCAGTTTGATGACAATCGCCCTGTCATGGCGCTGTCATCCTGCACGGTTACAACTCTCAATCCGAGTGAGGCTGGACTACTCCAGCGAGAGTTGAGTCAGCCACAGCAGCCAGGATGATCGACAGGAAGATGAGCGTGATCGAACCGAGATTGAGCGAGCGGGCAGTGGCCGATGGCCGCGCCTCCAAGTGTGAACAGATTTGCCAGACCCTGCGCCGCTATATCGGCAGCGGTCAGCTGGGGGCGGGGCAGCAGCTGCCCGCCGAGCGGGCCCTGAGCGAGCGCTTCGCCACCACCCGCATCACCATCAAGGAGGCGCTCTCCAGTCTCGAGGCGGATGGCCTCATCTACCGGGCTGAGCGGCGCGGCTGGTTCGTGGCACCGCCCCGCCTCACCTACGACCCCGCCATCCACACCCACTTTCACCAGTGGATCGGCGAGCAGCAGCGCACCGCCGAGACCCGGGTGCTGGCCCACGGCGGCGAGCTGGCCAGCAGCGAGCTCTGCCGCTGGATGGGGCTGGAGCCTTTTACGCCGCTCTATGAAATCCGCCGCCTGCGCCTTATCGACGGGCGCCCCGTGCTGCACGTCAGCCACCATCTGTTGGCAAGCCGCTTTCCCGATATCGCCAGCACGCCGCTGGCCAGCTCCCTCACCGAGCTCTATCGGGAGCACTATGGCATAGGCCAGGGTGGAGCGAGCCTCGAGATCACCCCCTCGGCGGCGCGCGGCGCCATTGCCCGCGCCCTCAATCTGGCGGAGGGGAGCGCCGTGCTGCGGCTGGTACGGGTCAACTACGACGAGCGGGGAG
The DNA here is from genome assembly GCF_049175815.1 of Aeromonas sp. 600276. NCBI lineage: Bacteria > Pseudomonadati > Pseudomonadota > Gammaproteobacteria > Aeromonadales > Aeromonadaceae > Aeromonas > Aeromonas sp. 600276. The sequence goes on from NZ_JAAKVU010000021.1 coordinate 29,003, forward strand.
CGCTGGTGGATTGCGACATCGAACACTGGCGGCCGGATGCCATCCGCATTCACCTCGATACACGAGCATTGCAGCCCCTAGCAGGCAAGCAGCAGCAAACCCGGCTCGTGGATCCGGCGTGTCCTGGCGGGTCATGCCTGTGAGGAAAGGAGGGGGAGCGGATCCCGCGGGATCCGCCGGGATCAGTTGTCGATATTGGGGATCAGATCGTCGAAGCTCTGATAGCCGCAGTCGGCCAGTTGCAGCGACATGGTGTAGGTCTTGCTGCCCTCCCGCTGGCCGATGGCGGGGCGGTTGAGCTTGAGCTCCTGGTGCCAGTACTCCTTCATCCGCTCGATCAGCGCCATCGCCTCGCTCTCGTCCAGGTGGAGCTGACACAGCGCCATGTAGTTGTTGGGTCTGTGCATGTTCTCCACCAGATAGTCCCCCAGCACCGACATCGCCTGGCGCGCCTGCTGACGGGCGAAGCGGCTGTGCTGCTCGAAGCTGATCCGCTCGCTGATGAGGAAGTGGTAACTGTTGTCGATGCCGAGCTGCAGGATGCCGAGCTTCTCCAGCTTGCGCAGGTAGAGGTAGCAGGAGGCATCGGTCAGGCCGTACTCCCGCTTGAGATCGATTAACGTCTTGTCGCGCCAGAAGATGTTGGCGAGAAAAGCGTAGAGGCCGGGCTCCCTGTGGAACGCCTCGTCCTGCTCCTGGGTGAAGACGGCGCGCCGGCTCTGGGCGTCCTGGGTGCGGTCCAGCAGCTCTTCGAACGAGAGCCCCACCAGGTGGCACACCTCCAGCAGGGTGTCGAACGGCAGGGAGGGCTTGTTCATCATCCGTTTGACGGTGGCGATGGAGACCCCCATGGCTTCTGCCAGGGTCTGATAGCGGATCCCCTTGTCGGTCAGGGTCTTCTTCAGGGTGTCGAGAATATTGTTGGCCAGGGTCTGGCTGTAGGTCATGCAACTATTCCTTTATCTGCATTTTTATGTTGTGTCAGAAATTGAGTTCTTTTGTCGTTGTGGGCTCAGATATTGACACTTTAAAAAACCAGAGGAAACAAACCCGACCTAATCGATTGAAATGGCCAGACCAGTCGCGCTCGAAGGTTGCAGATAGTGATACTCTGCGGTGCATATCCTTCAACCGTTCAACATTTTGCTGGTGGCGCATAAAACATCGCGCATAATTCAAAACGAATCGGATTCAAGACCTTCCTGGTTGAGAAATCGATTGTTTGCTTCCAATTTAAGGGTTTTTTAAACCGCAAGGTTTTTTATTCTTTCCTGGCATTGAGCGGAACTCGCAAGAGGGCCGCTTTTTTCTTTTCCTAGAATCTGAGCCCGCCGTCAAGACAGGGGCTCAGTTTCGGCACTTCCTGCGCCGCCGCCCTCGCGCGGCAGACATTTATTCCCCCTTGCAGGGAAACAGCTTGGGTATCTCCCGGATCAGCCAGCTCTTGGCCTTGCCCATGGTGTCGCGCCGCCAGGCCAGTACCACCTGGATCTGGTGGCGATACTCGGGGCCGATCACCTTGAGCCGTCCGGCCCGGATGTCCTCTTCAATCCAGCTCAGCGGCATGGTGCCGACCCCGATCCCCGCCAGCAGGGCGTCGCGCTTCTCGCCCATGGTGCTGACGGTCAGCCGCGGCTGCTTGTCGAGCAGGCGATAGGTGAGCACCGGTTTGCGCAGTGCCGTGTCGGCCACCGCGATGGCCCGGTAGCGGCGCAGGGTATCGTCCGCCAGGGGCTCCGGCTCCTGATGCAGGGGGTGATCCGGGTGGGCGACGTAGAGCATCACCTCCTCCTGCAGCGGCTGGTGCTTGATGCCGGTCATCATGATGTCGGGATTGAGGGAGGAGATGAGTAGGTCGGCCCGGCCATCCTCCAGACACTCCCAGCTGCCCGCCAGCACTTCGGCCCGCAGCCGCAGCCGGGTATCGGTCAGCTCGGCCAGCCGCTCCACCAGCGGGTAGAGCGCCTGCAGCGGCACCAGCGCATCGACGGCGATGGTGATGTCGGTCTCCCAGCCGCGGGCCAGCGCCCGGGTCTCGCCCACCAGATGCTCGGCCGCCTCCAGCAGTATCCGGCCACGCTCCAGCAACATGCGGCCGGCCGGGGTGAACTTGGTTCTGTGGCCGCTGCGGTCGAACAGCATGGCGTCCAGCTCGTCTTCCAGCTTCTGTACCGTGTAGCTCAACGCCGAGGGCACCTTGCCCAGTTCGTCGGCCGCCGCCGCGAAGCTGCCGCGGCGATCGATGGCATCCAGCACCCGGATGGCTTCCAGGGTCAGCGCCCGTTCCTTGTTCAGTTCCTTGGCCATAAATTGCCTTCAATTTTTTTGAACATGTTTACCAGTTTATCTCGCTAACAAGTTAGGCCAAGTGTCTTTAATATTCAATCAACGCTTAGGCAGGAGCGCCAAGCAGCCAAATAAACGGGTAGTTCCAGACTGTGACCCCCCCAATCAGGGCGTCTGACTTCGGTGAAAGAACAACACACTATTTGAATGACCTCTTGCATGGATGCATTGATTCTGGCCACAGCGGCCTTGGCAATGACATAAAACCAAGAGAGTGAATGAACATGAAAAACGTAATCAAGATGCTGGCCGTTGCAGGCCTGATGACCGCAGGTTTTGCTCAAGCTTCCGTCCCGGCTGACCTCAACGCCGCCCCGGGTGTGCTGTTTGTAAACTGGCACGCCACCGCCGCGGTGGAAGGCAAGGGCAACCCCATGCTGGAAGTGCGTGACGAGTCGGGTGACCTGGTTGCCTCTGTCCACGCCAACCTGATGGGCAGCCAGCAAGTACAGATCCCGAGCCGCACCCAGGGCAACCTGACCGTGAGCCTGGGTGAGCAGAGCAGCGACTACCGCATTCCGTTCGGCATCGGTAGCGGCAAACAGCGTTAATCAACCGTATCGGTACGTGAGGAGCACACCATGATGAAATTGAGAGCCGCAGAAGCGCGCGGCAAGGCCAACTTCGGCTGGCTGGATGCGCGCCACAGCTTTTCCTTCGGGCACTACTACGACCCGGACTGGATGGGGCATTCAGTGCTGCGGGTCATCAATCAGGATCTGGTGGCGCCGGGTGGCGGTTTCGCGACCCACCCTCACGCCAACATGGAAATCCTGACCTGCGTGCTGCAAGGCACCATAGAGCACAAGGACAGCCTCGGCCATGCCGAGCAGATCCCGGCGGGGGATTTCCAGCTGATGAGCGCAGGGTCTGGCATCCGGCACAGCGAGTACAACCCTTCGCAGACCGAGCCGCTCTCCCTGCTGCAAATCTGGATCGAGCCGAACGAACACGGCACGACACCCGGCTATCAGCAGAAGAAGATTGAAGCCAATCCGGGCATGACGCTGGTGGCGTCACCGGACGGCGAAGCAGGATCCTTCAGGATCCGCCAGCAGGCCCGCGTCTGGCGGCTGCAGCTTGAACCGGGTGAGAGCCTCACCTGGGAGCTGGCCGGCCGACACGGCTACCTGCAGATGATTTCAGGGGAGCTTGCCGCCAACGGTCTGGCTGCCCGACCCGGCGACGGGGTTCTCAGTCGTGATGAGCCCAAATGGGATCTGGTGGCCGCGAGTGCCAGCCAAGCCCTGTTATTTGACCTACCCTGAAGCAGTCAGCGGTGATGTGACGCAAAACGAGGATATTGAAATGGACAAGATGAAAGATTTGGCACTGCTGGTGGGTCGCGTTCTGCTGGCTCTGATGTTTGTGATTGCGGGCTGGGGCAAGATCGGCGGTTACGCCGGTACCCAGGGGTATATGGAAGCCATGGGCGTGCCCGGTTTCATCCTGCCGCTGGTGATCCTGCTGGAGCTGGGCGGTGGCCTCGCCATCATGCTGGGCCTGTTTACCCGCAGCCTCTCGGTGCTGATGGCCGGTTTCACCCTGATGGCCGCCTTTATTTTCCACTATCAGCCTGCCGACCAGATGCAGATGCTGATGTTCATGAAGAACGTCTCCGTGGCCGGTGGTTTCCTGGCCCTGGCGGCGGCCGGTGCAGGGGCCTTCAGTCTGGATGCCCGCCTCGGCAAGAATTGGTAATACTGCAGGTTCGAGTTTTCCAACGCCTTTTGGCCGGTGCAGTTGCACCGGCTTTTTTATGCCCGTCACATTTGCCTGAGGCAGATGGGCGATGTGATCGGCGACAACAAGCGCCTTTTGCATCTTATCCCCCGATCCCCGACAATCCCGATACCTGTGACGTGACGGGGATCCTTGAGGTTTTCCCGCGCTGACCCCTCTTTTGCACTGGCGGGAATTGCCCATGTTTACCCTCTACCACTCCAATCAGCTGGATCTGCTCAAAGAGTTGCTGGTGAGCCGCATCCGGCAGGTGCCTCTCTCTCACCCTTTCGAGCGGGAACAGATCCTGGTGCAGAGTCCCGGCATGGCCCAGTGGCTCAAGCTGGAGCTGGCCAAGGCCTTCGGCATCGCCGCCAATATCGACTTCCCGCTGCCCGCCAGCTTTATCTGGGAAATGTTCACCCGGGTGCTGGCGGACGTGCCACGCCAGAGTCCCTACAACAAGGGTTCCATGAGCTGGCAGCTGATGACCATCCTGCCCGCTCTGCTCGACCGCCCCGCCTTTGCGCCGCTGGCCGCCTATCTGGGCGGGGATGACGCGGATCCCGTGCAGGATCCCGAGCAGGTGCGGCTGTGGCAGCTCTGCCAGAAGGTGGCGGATCTGTTCGACCAGTATCTGGTCTATCGGCCGGACTGGATCGCCCGCTGGGAACAGGGGGAAGGGTTGAGCCAGGAGCTGGCCGGGGTGAGCGGTCAGGATTGGCAGCCGGAGCTGTGGCGCGAGCTGGTGGCTCGCACCCTGGCGCTGGCCCCCAGCGGCTACCACCGTGCCAACCTCTACGAGGAGTTTATCCACGAGCTGGAGCGCACCCCGGAGCTGCCGGGCACGCTGCCCCAACGGGTCTTCGTGTTCGGCATCTCGGCGCTGCCGCCGCGCTACGTGGAGGCGCTGCTGGCCCTCGGCAGCCGGGATGAGGTGGAGGTGCACCTCTTCGTCACCAACCCCTGCCGCTACTACTGGGGTGACCTGCTCGATCGCAAGACCCTGGCGCGCCTCGAAAACAAGCTCAAACCCGGCACCGATCTCGATACCCTGCAGGGCCCCGCCAACCCGCTGCTCGCCTCCATGGGCAAGCTGGGGCGCGACTACCTGCACCAGCTTATGGAGCTGGAGGTACCGCAAATCGAGGCCTTCGTCGATATCGACGATCAGGATGAACAGGGCCAGGCCAGGCTGCTGCGCGCCATCCAGAAGGATGTGCTGGAGCTGGCCGAACGGGGGGCTGGCGAATTCGAACTGGATAGCAGTCACCACAAGAGCCCGATCGACGCGAGCGATGGATCCCTGCAGATCCACGCCTGTCACGGCCCGATGCGCGAGCTAGAGGTGCTGCACGACCGCCTGCTGGCGCTGTTCGAGCAGGACCCCACCCTCACCCCGAAAGACGTGGTGGTGATGATGCCGGATGTGAACAGCTACGGCCCCTACATCCAGGCGGTGTTCGGGGCGAGAGGCCAGATCCCCTTCGCGGTATCGGATCGGGCGGCCAGTCAGGAGAGCCCGCTGCTGCAAAGCTTCCTCGCCCTGCTCAGACTCCCCAACGCCCGGCTGGGGGCCGGCGAGCTGCTCGCCATTCTCGAGGTGCCCGCCGTGCTGCGCTGCTTCGAGCTCGATGACGACGAATTCAACCAGCTGCGGCGCTGGGTGCAGGAGACAGGCATTCGCTGGGGGCTGGATGACGGGTACCCGGAGCGCTTCGATCTGCCGCGCCTCTCTGGCAACAGCTGGCTGTTCGGCCTGCGCCGCATGCTGCTCGGCTTTGCCATGGGGGATGGCGAGCCGGTGGCAGGCATTCTGCCTTACGCCGATATCGAGGGTCAGCAGGGGCTGGCCCTCGGCAAGCTTGCCTGGTTCGTCGACTCCCTGGCGGAATTTTTGCCCCGCCTGCAACAGGCGCAGCCGCTGCCCGAGTGGATCGCCTGCCTCAACGAACTGCTGGAGCGCTTCTATCTGGCCGATGAGGATGAAGAGCGCCAGCTGCAGCTTATTCGCAGCCAGCTGGCGGACTGGCTCGCCCAGCTCGGCGAGGCCCGCTTCGAGCAGCCCATCAGTGCCGATTTGCTGCAGGATTACCTCGGCAGCGTGCTGGGGGAGTCCCGCTCCAGCCAGCGCTTCCTCGCCGGTCAGGTCAACTTCTGCACCCTGATGCCGATGCGCTCGATCCCCTTCCGGCAGGTCTGTCTGCTCGGCATGAACGACGGCGTCTACCCGCGCACCCTGCCACCCATGGGGTTTGACCTGATGGCGGTGGCCGGCCGGCGCGGGGATCGTTCACGTCGCGACGATGACCGCTACCTCTTCCTAGAGGCGCTGCTGAGCGCCCAGCAGGGGCTCTACATCAGCTATCAGGGTTTCAGTGCCCAGGACAACAGCGAGAAGGTGCCCTCCGTGCTGCTGGCGGAGCTCATCGACTATGTGCGCCAGGGCTTCGTGCTGGCGGGGGATGAGGACCTAGATGACGAGACGTCCGGCAAGCGGCTGCTCGAACACCTGATCGTCGAACACCCGCTCACCCCCTACAGTCGCAGCTACTTCTATCCAGAGGCGAATTCCGGCCTCTTCACCTATGCCGCCGACTGGCTGCCGGCCCTGAGCCCAGAGCGCGGGGCCGCCAACTTCCAGAGCGGCGAGCTGCCGCTGCCCCCCGAATGGGGGAAAGAGCAGGGGTTGGAGCTGGCGGAGCTGCTGCGCTTCTATCGCCAGCCCGCGAAGTATTTCCTCAACCGCCGCCTCAAGGTGTGGTTCGAGCTGGACGAGGCCGAGATCGAGGACAGCGAACCGTTCGAGCTGGACGGCCTGCAAAATTATCAACTTAAGGCGCTGCTGCTCGATGCCCACCTCGAGGAGGGGGAGAGTGAGGAGCGTCGCCAGCGCCTGCAGCTCTCCGGCCTGCTGCCCCAGGGCTGGTTCGGCAGCCTGCTGCTGGACGATCTGGACGCCGAGATGGGCAAGCTGGCGGCGCGGCTACGGCCCTGGGTGGCGGCCAATGAGGCGGACAAACAGGCGGTGGAGATCGATATCTCCCTGACCCAGGGCCAGCTGCAGGGGTGGATCGACACCCAGAAGGGGCGCTCGCTGGTGGTCAAACCCGGCAGCTTCAACGGCAAGGATCTGCTGCTGGGCTGGATCCAGCACCTTTGCCTCTCCCTGAGTGATGCCCCCGGCGACACCCTGCTGTTCGACGCCAAGCAGAGCCTGCGCCTGCCCAGGCTCCCGGCTGACGAGGCGCGCCCGAGACTGGCGGCCTTGGTGGCGCTCTGGACCCAGGGGATGAAGCGGCCGCTGCCGTTTTTCCCCAGCACCGCCTGGGAGTGGATCAAGGGGATCGAGAAGGATCCGGAGAAACCGGAGGCCGCCGACAAGGCGGCCCTCGCCCGCTTCAACGGCGGCTACATGGTGACGGGGGAGGGGCAGGACGTCTACGTCGCCCGCTGCTTCCCGGAACTCGATGACGAGGTGCTGGCCCAGCTGCAGGCGCTGGCCCGCGAACACCTGACCCCGCTGATCAAGGCGCTGGAGGAGTTGCAATAATGACCAATCCGCTCAATACCCTGCGTTTTCCCCTCCATGGCGAGCGGCTGATCGAGGCCTCCGCCGGCACCGGCAAGACCTACACCATCGCCGGCCTCTATCTGCGCCTCTTGCTGGGCCACGGCCCGCTCATCGAAGAAGGCGCCGATGCCGGTCAGCCCAGCGCCCACGAGCGGCCGCTGTCGGTGACCGAGATCCTGGTGGTGACCTTTACCGAGGCGGCTACCGCCGAGCTGCGCGGGCGGATCCGCGGCCGCATCCACGAGGCGCGCCTCGCCTTTATGCGTGGTGAGAGCAAGGACGCCCTGCTGGCCCAGCTGCTGGAGGAGGTGGAGGATCACGAGCTGGCGGCCCGCCGCCTGCTGGCCGCCGAACGGCAGATGGACGAGGCGGCCGTCTTCACCATCCACGGCTTCTGCCAGCGGATGCTGAAACAGAACGCCTTCGAGTCGGGCGCCCTCTTTGAAACCGAATTTCTCACCGACGACAGCCAGCTCAGGTTGCAGGCGGTGAGCGACTACTGGCGTGCCGAGTTCTATCCGGTGGATAAAACCCTGGCGAGCGCGGTGCGCGCGCTCTGGCCGAGCCCGGCGGCCTTGCTGCGGGAGATGAACGGCTGGCTCGACAACAGCGAGCTGGAGATGCGTCCGCCGGCGGGGGACGAGACCCTAGCCGCCCGCCATCAGGCGGCCATGGCCCGTATCGAGGCGGTGAAGGAGGGCTGGCTGGCGCAGGTGGACGAGATCCGCCGTCAGACCGATGGCCATATCAGCCGCTACACCGGCAAGAACTACGAGGGGTGGCTCGCCAAGATAGCCGACTGGGCGCAGGACGAGGCGAGCGGCTACGCCATTCCCAAGGAGCTGGAGCGTTTTGGCCAGACGGTGCTGGAGGCGAACCTCAAGAAGGGGGGGGCGGTGCCCACCCTGCCGCTCTTTGGCGAGATCGACGCGCTGCTGGCGAGCCGTCCCGGCATCCGCGACCTTATCCTGCAGCGGGCCGCCGTGGTGGTGCGCAGCCGGATGCAGGCCAGCAAGCGCCAGGCCCATCAGCTCTCGTTCGATGACCTGCTCAAAGACCTCGACGGTGCGCTGGGCTCCAGCCTTGGCGAGCGGCTCTGCGAGCGCATTCGCGCCACCTACCGGGTGGCGATGATCGATGAATTCCAGGATACCGACCCCCAGCAGTACCGCATCTTCCATCGTCTTTACGGCGGCCACCAGGACACGGCGCTGTTGATGATCGGTGACCCCAAGCAGGCCATCTACGGTTTTCGCGGCGCCGACATCTTCACCTACATTCAGGCGCGGCGAAATGTGAGCGCCCACTACACCCTGGGGCGCAACTGGCGCTCCAGCGGCGCCCTGGTGGCGGCGGTCAACGGCCTGTTCGAGCGGGCCAAGGATCCCTTTATCTACGAGGCGGATATCCCCTTCCTGCCGGTGGCGGCCCAGGGCAAGAGCAAGGCGCTGTGGCTGGAGGGCGAAACCGCCCCGGTGCTGCACTGCTGGCAGCTCACCGGCCAGCCCACCTTCAACCGGGGGGATTACCAGAGCAAGATGGCCCGCGCCACGGCGGCGGAGATCCACCGCCTGCTGACCCTGGCCCGGGAGGGCAAGGCGCTGATCGGCAGTGAGCCGGTCAAAGCCGGGGATATCGCCGTGCTGGTGCGCACCGGCGCCGAGGGCAAGCTGGTGCAGCAGGAACTGGCACGGCTCGCCATCGCCTCGGTTTATCTGTCGAACCGCGAGAGCGTGCTGGAGCAGGTGGAGGCGCGGGAGATCCTGCTCATTCTGCACGCCTGCCAGAACCCGAGCGAGGAGAGGAGCCTGCGAGCGGCGCTTGCCACCGGCCTGTTCGATCTGGACGCCAAGGCCCTCGACGAGCTTGCCTCGGACGAGCGGGTGTGGGAGAGCGCGGTGCAGGAGTTTATGGAGTACCGCAAGATCTGGCACCGCCGCGGCGTGCTGGCGATGCTGCGGGCCCTGCTGCACCGGCGCAATCTCGCCTCTTCGCTTTTGGCGAGCCCCTATGGCGAACGGCGGCTGACCAACTTCCTTCATCTGGGGGAGCTGCTCCAGCAGGTGAGCAGCGAGCTGGACGGCGAATACGCCCTGCTGCGCTGGCTGGGGGAGGCGGTGAACCGCCAGAGCAGCCAGGATGCGGAGCAGATACTTCGCCTGGAGTCCGAGCGCAAGCTGGTGCAGATCGTCACCATCCACAAATCCAAGGGGCTGGAGTACCCGCTGGTGTTCCTCCCCTTTATCTGCAGCCACCGCAGCGCCGATACTCCCCTCTATCACGAGGCCGATGAGGCGGGCAATCGCACCATCCTCGATCTCACCGGCGCCGAGGATTCCTTGGCAGAGGCCGACAAGGAGCGCCTCGCCGAGGATCTGCGCCTGCTCTACGTGGCGCTGACTCGGGGCGTCTACGCCACCTGGCTGGGGCTGGCGCCGGTGCGCTCCGGTAACGGCAAGTCGGAGAAGACCGACCTGCACCAGACCGCCATCGGCTACCTGCTGCAAAAGGGTGAGGAGGGGGACGCCGCGACCCTGGCCACCGCCCTCAGTGCGCTTGCTGAGGATCTGCCCGGGGTGGCCGTCGGTGAGCCCTCGCTCACCCGCCCGGCCCCGCTGCCGGCCGAAGAGGAGCAATTGGGCGAGCCCCAGGTGCGCCGCTTTGGCGGCACCCTTGAGCGGGACTGGTGGATCAGCTCCTACTCCGGTCTCGCGGCCCAGGGCCACGGTCACAGCAAGGGGGTGCTGGCCAATCCCGGCTTCGATGACGAGGTGGTCACCGAGGCGGCCGCGCTGGCGGCAGAACAACCGGAGGAGGCGCCCCAGCCCTCCATCTTCACCTTCCCGAAGGGGGCGCGCCCCGGCACCCTGCTGCACAGCCTGTTCGAGACCATCGACTTTGAGAGTGCCGCAGGCGACTCGTTGGCACAGCATATAGCCACCCTGCTGGCGCAGGATGGCTTCGACGATAGCTGGGCCCAAGTGCTGCAACAGCAGGTGGAGGCGGTGCTGGAGACGCCGCTTGAAACGGGCTTTGGCGAGCCGGTGCGGCTGCGGGATCTGGCCCCCGAGCGCAAGCAGGTGGAGCTGGAGTTCTTCCTGCCCATGGGGCGGGTGACGGCACCTGCGCTGACTGCGCTCTGCCAGCAGCACGACCCGCTGTCGCGGGGCAACAAGCCGCTCAGCTTCGCCACCGTGCAGGGGATGCTCAAGGGCTTTATCGACCTGGTGTTCGAGTGGCAGGGGCGCTGGTATCTGCTCGACTATAAATCCAATCACCTTGGCATGAGCCCGGCCGACTACAGCCGGCCGGCGCTGGAGCAGGCCATGGTGGAGCATCGCTACGACCTGCAATACCAGCTCTACTCCCTGGCGTTGCACCGGTTGCTCGCCCTGCGTCTGCCGGGCTACGACTTCGACCAGCACTTTGGCGGGGTCTTCTATCTGTTCCTGCGCGGCATGCCACAAGGGGGGATCTTCCATACTCGCCCCAGCCGCGAGCTGGTGCAGGGGCTGGATCGGCTGTTTAGCGAGGGGGCAACGACCGCCTCTGCACAAGAATGGGATAACGGGGTAGAAGCATGAAGAGCGCAATCATGATCGAACGGCTCAAGGCCCTGGCGCTGGCGGGGCGCATCCGCCAGCTGGATCTGCAATTTGCCAAGCTGGTGGCCGATCTGGGTGGCGGCCCCGAGCTGGTGCTGGGGGCGGCGCTCGCCTGCTTCGAACTGGGGCGCGGCCATGTCTGTCTGCCGCTTGAAATGCTATCTGCCGGATCCCTGCGCCCGTTTGGGTTGGATCCGGATCAGGGCCGGGATCTGCTGGCCGATCTGGCGGATCCGGCGAGCTGGCCCGCCCTGTTTGCGGCAAGCCCCCTGGTTGGCGACGAGCAAGATGAGGGGCAAGCCCCGCGCTGGCCGCTGCGGCTCTGGCACGGGCGCCTCTACCTCACCCGCTACCACGATCATGAGCAAGGGGTGGCCCGTCATCTGCGTGCCTTGAGTGAACGCGCCGAATGGCCCGAGATTGCCCCGGCCCTGTCGCGCCTCTTTGCCCGCGACTACGGCCTGGTGTTCGGGGCCCTGCTCAAGGCCCGCCTCGCGCCGGACTTCTCGGCCCGCCACTTTATCGAAAAGTATCTGGATCTGGTGTTCCCCAATGAAGTGGATTGGCTCGCCATCGAAGGGCTGCTGGCCAGCGCACAGGCGGCGAGCGACTTGAGCAAGCTGGATGCGCTGGTGCCCGAGGCGCTCTGCTGCAACGGCCAGAAGCTGGCGGCGGCCACCGCGGCGGCGCGCCCCTTTGCGGTGATTTCGGGTGGCCCCGGCACCGGCAAGACCACGACTGTGGCCAAGCTCCTGGCCATTCTGGTGGAGATCGGCCTGCAAGCAGGCAAGGCCCCGGCGATCCGGCTGGTGGCCCCCACCGGCAAGGCGGCGGCGCGTCTGACCGAGAGTATCGGCTCTGCCCTGCAGGCGCTGGACTTGCCCCCCGAGTGGGTCGAAGCCATTCCCACCGAGGCGGGCACCCTGCACCGGCTGCTCGGGGTTATTCCGGGGCGCAGCCAGTTCCGCCACCACAAAGGCAACCCGCTGCACCTCGACCTGCTGGTGGTGGATGAGGCCTCCATGGTCGACTTGCCGATGATGGCGCGCCTGCTCGATGCGCTGCCAAGCCACGCTCGCCTCATCCTGCTCGGCGACAAGGATCAGCTCGCCTCGGTGGAGGCGGGGGCCGTGCTCGGCGATATCTGCTGCTTTATCGAACAGGGCATCAGCCCGGCCCAAGCGGATTGGCTCTCCCGCCAGACCGGCTACCGCTTGCAGGGCACGCCTGCCGGGGCACCGGTGCGCGACAGCCTCTGTTTGCTGGCCAAGAGCTGGCGCTTCGATCAGCATTCGGGCATCGGCCAGCTGGCGCGCGCCTGCAACGGCGGCGATGCGGCGGCGGTGGAGGCGGTCTGGGGCGCAGGATTTACGGATATCAGCCTGCACCCCTGGGCGGGGGAGGCCTACGACGAATTGATTGCCCAGGGGGTGGCCGGTTACGGCAGCTATCTGAAGGCGGCCCGTGCGGGGGAGGCACCCACCGCCGTGTTCAAGGCGTTCAACGGCTTCCAGATCCTCTGCGCCCTGCGCGATGGCCCGTTCGGGGTCGAGGGACTGAACGAGCGGCTCGAACTGGCCCTGTCACGGGCTGGTCTGATTGCCCGCGACGGCGACTGGTATGCCGGTCGCCCTGTGATGGTGGTGCGCAACGACCACGGGGTCGGCCTCTACAACGGCGATATGGGGCTCTGCCTGCCCGATGAAACTGGGCGGCTCAAGGTATGGTTTGAGCAGCCGGACGGCACCCTGCGGGCGCTTTTACCCAGCCGGCTGCCACCTCATGAGACCGTCTACGCCATGACCATTCACAAATCCCAGGGCTCGGAGTTTGCCCATACCGTGCTGGTGCTGCCCGACAGCCCCAGCCCCTTGCTGACCCGCGAGCTGGTCTATACCGGCATCACCCGCGCCAAGGCACGGCTCGATCTCTACGGAGATCGCGCCCTGCTGGCACAAGCAGTGCGGAAAAAGACCGAGCGCTATTCCGGATTGGCGGAGAGGTTGGGGGAGTGATTGATGGCGGCGGTAAGAGGATTTACTGCCGTTTAACGAAGCTTCATTAAACGGTCTGGTGGTAAGTAACTGGGGTTCGCTGTGTACTAATGAAGTATTCTTATGTACTAATGAAAGATAATTTTTCATTTAATATCAATGTATTATGCGTAGCTTACTTCTAGAAGAGACTAGTACTTCCTTATTGGAAAGCCCCTGTTTGCATTACATAATGCCTACACATGAGCCAAAGTGCGTACAGGTGGGTACTAAATGGATCTTTTGGATAAGGTTATTGAGTTACTGGATTTTGTGTCAAAAAATGCTGCTTCATTGTCATTTTTTGTATTATGTCTTTCTATTTTTTTCCTCGCGGTTGCTTTATTACTGGGGAGAGTATAATGCAGTTGTCATGGGCTAAAATGCCATCAAAATGGATTGTCATTGGAAAGCTGAAAAATTTAAATGCTAATAAAAATGTTGCAGTAAATATTGCCGTCATAAAAATATATATATTGATATGCATTCGTTTAGCGCCAAGTGATAACCCCAAGAATAGTTGTGCCATAACTTATGATGAGATATCATCTGTCGCTAACTTGAGTCGTACAGTAATTAGTGGAGCGTTGAAGTGGCTCATAGCTAATAATATAATAGAAGCAACTGGGAGAAGGGTTAGGATATATACCATACCTAATTATAATAACCCTGGATGGTGCAAATTTCCTATTAGGGATGTTGTTGATAAGGGTGGGGAAATCAATTTTTTTAAAATGATATCGAACCGTCACCCTGTTGAATTACATGCCCTTAAGCTACTGGTGTATTTACTGGCTATTAGAGGGAATGATGATGAATATTCAGAAGTGTCTTTGTCAAAAATAATTTCAAAAATAGGCATCAACTATAAAGATATATTTCCTGCATTAACACTGCTAAAAGTATTGGGATTGGTTTCAGATTTTCAGAGAGAAACTCTTCCACAAAGAGGAATTAATATTAATTTGATGGAGTATAAGCAGGATGAAATATTAAATGTATATTTCCCTTACGGTTCATATCTGCCAAAGAGCACAAGACGCACCATATCAATGCCAGCGCTTACAGTTTAGTTTTAGATCTGCCCTAGTCTCGAACTCGTATATTGGGCTTCGCAGGTTCAGCACCAACCTACCGATTTTGTAGGTTGTGGCTGAGCGTAGCGAAGCCCAACGTTTACCGTGTAATCTCTTTTTTCCTCCCCCTCATCCCCGACCCTTCTCCTCCTTTTTTAATAAACGGGAGAAGGGAGGTTGGGCATCATTTTATATCTTTCGCACCAAGGGATTATCCGGCATTTGTAGGTTCGATTAGCGAAGCGTAATCGGACGGTCGCGTAATCGGACAATCGCGTAACCGGATGGTCGCGTAATCCGACGATCACCTGATTGGAGGCTCCCTTGGCCGGGGTTTCGGCAAGCCAGAGATTCGAGTGTCGAATATCCCCCCCCTCCAACCGCCTCTGGCTTATGGTTCGGCCTGCATATCCGGTTGGCAGCCGGGGCCCTGGGCGACCTCCTCCTTGAGCCAGTCTATAAAGCAGCGGATCCGGGTCAGTCGGGGGGAGTCGGGATCCCAGATCAGGTGGTAGTCGTTGTCGGGGTTGTAGCTCTTGGTGAAGAGGCGGGTCAGCAGGCCGCTGGCGATCAGATCCCCCGCCAGCACGTTGCGGCTCAGGGCGACCCCCTTGCCGGAGAGCACCATGTCGATCGCCAGGCTGTTGTTGACCTCGAAGCGCTTGATCCGGCTCAGGTCGAGCCGATAGCCAGACTCCTGCAGCCACTTCTCCCACGAGACTCCGGCGTAGTCGGGCCCGGAGACGATGACGGTGTCGTAGAGATCCTCGATACGCTGCAGCCGCTCGGCCAGGGCCGGCGAGCAGACCGGAAAGACGCACTCCCGGATCAGCAGGCAGGAGCTCAGCTCGGGGTCGACCCGGTTGCAGTAGCGGATCGCCAGATCCATGCCACCCCGGCCTATGGGTTGCACCTGGGGGTTGGCGTTGAGGCGCACTTCGACCTCGGGGTGGCGTTCGACGAAGCGCCAGAGCCTCGGCATCAGCCAGCGGCTGGCGAAGGAGGGAATGACGGTGACGTTCAGCACCCCTGCCAGCGGTTCACACTCGAGGGCGGCCATGCCCTGCTCGAACGCCGCCATGCCCTGGCTGACCCAGGGGAGCAGGCGTGCACCCCGCTCGGTCAGGCGCATGTTGCGCCCCTCGCGGACAAACAGCTTGACCCCCAGACTCTGTTCCAGCCCCCGGATCTGCTGGCTGACCGCCGCCTGGGTGATGAACAGCTCCTCGGCGGCGCGGGAATAGCTGCCGTGGCGGGCCGCCGCCTCGAAGGTGTGCAGGGCGCCGATCTGGGCGATGTATAACTTGCGCTTATGTGTCTGGTTAGCTTTCATCGTTGGCCTTCCTGGCCCGGATTAATAACACTCGACGTCCAATCAAACGGCGAAATAAAGGCGAGGTTATCATGGAAACGGCAGGAAGCAATCTGATCGAATCGATCATGAAAATATTGACCAGAAGGGCCGACAAGGCCCGCACATTCAAGCAGGAGAATATGCCAGACTGGTTGCGACACGATATGGGGCTGCACGATGATGACAATCAAAAGCAGCATCACGCCAGAGACAGGATTAAATATTGAGACGCTGTTTTTGGTACCGCGGGCCAAATTAATATTTATTTTTCTGAATATGATATTGAGTTGCGCTGGTGTCACCCTGTCTGAGATATGGTATTGCACCTCAGGTGATATGACCTGGCGATTGGTAGTCCCGTATATATTTCTGCTTGAGACCCGCATCAATCAATCTGGTGCGAAGGTGGTGGTTGAACGAAGTCCAACGTTTGCTGTTAAATCTCTTTTGCCTTCCCCTCATCCCCGACCCTTCTCCCGCAAGGGGAGAAGGGCGTAATAATGCGACCTTCGCTCAATTATGCTGCGCTAATCGAAGCGACTTGGCTGGCCATTTTTCCTTCAACCGAATCAACATGGCTGGCGATCATATCTTCGATGCTGCTTTATCCCCTCTCCCGTTGGGAGAGGGCAGGGTGAGGGGATCATTGAGGCATTAGATGGTCAGCTCCAGCCGGTTGCCTTCCGGGTCGAGAAAGGTGCTCTCGTAATAGCCGTCGCCGGTCCAGCGGGGGCCGTCCAGGTGTTTCACCTCGGCCCCCTTGAGCAGCTTGAGGCGGGCGGTCATCTTGTCCACCTCCTCTGTGCTGCCGAGGGAGAAGGCGAGATGGGCCAGCCCCTGCAGCGGGTGCGGCAGACTGAGATCTGCCGGAAATAGTATGGGGGTGTGCATCAGCTCCAGGCTGGCGCCTCCCTCGAAGCGCACGAAGTAGGAGCTGAATTGTTTGGCTTGATTGTGGTAGCGCTCATTGGCCTGCCCGCCAAACAGGGTGCAGTAGAATGTTGTGAGCGCCTCCAGATCCTGCGCCCAGATGGCGACGTGATGGATATGCATGGCTGGTCTCCTGTGACTTGATGCCCTTAATGCTATGCTGGGGCCTGCCCCTTCGACATGGCTGAGTCCGTCCTGATGATGTCTGAAACTGCCAACACCGAGTTTATCGATGTCTCCCCCGACTGCCGCGAGCAGATCTGCTGTGACAGCCTGCTGCCGGCCCTCGCGCAGGAGCAGGTGTGGCTGGCGGGGTTCTCCCGCCTCAAGACCCGCTACCGTATCGCGCGCCGCTTTGCCGATATGCACTGCTTTTTGCTGACCCTGGGGGGCGAGGGGGAGGTGCAGGTGGGCGAGCGCATGGCGCGGCTGCAGGTCGGGGAGTGGGCGCTGATCCCGGCCGGGGAGCCGCTCTGCTATCAGTTGAGAGAGCAGCTTAGTGAGCAGCCGAGCGAGCCGCTGAGCCAGCGGTCGAGCGAGTGGGAGCTGGTGTGGCTGCTGCTGCACAAGGACTCCCCCTGGGATGCCTTCGCCAGCCAATCCCGGTTGGGTTGCACCTCCCAGCAGGCCACCCTGCTGCGCACCATCGAGAACCTCTATGCGGAGCAGGAGCGCCATCAGGACCCGCTGCTCAGCGCCCTGCTGGTAGAGCAGCTCGGCTTCTATCTGCGCCGTCTGTTGCAGAAGGGGGAGGGACAGCGGCGCGGCGAGCGGCTGGCGCTGCGCCTCGAGCTGCTGCTCAAGGAGGCGCTGGCCGAGCCCTGGGACATAGAGCGCATGGCCGGCGCCCTGCATCTCTCCGAGCGCCAGCTCTACCGGCTCTGCCAGCAGCACTTCGCGCTGGCGCCCATGGCGCTGCTGCAACGGCTGCGCTTGCAGCGGGCTGCGCTGTTGCTGGCCAGTCGGGCCGATTCGGTCAAGCTGCTGGCCGAGCAGTGCGGCTTTCGCAACGAGTACCACTTCTCCACCGCCTTCAAACGGCTGCACGGGCTGGCGCCCAGCCACTATCGCCACCGGCATCATCCCGCCTTTAAAACCGGAAAAGGCTAGTGTATTGAGTCACACTGGTTGCTACTGTTGTTCAGACGAACCTGATTGCGGCCGATAACCGGAGACGGGCCATTAGCCGGCTGGCCGCGACAGAGTTGGGTTTCATGGGAGTCGTCTCCCCATAATCGTTTTTCTTCAATCAGATTGCATTTCCCGCAGTTGGGGGTGAGAGGGCAAGGATGGTCTCTATGCTGCAAGACAGTGACACGATCAGGATCTCGGACGTCAGCGAAGCCGTGGTGCACGGCATCCTGGCGGTGGTGAGCGACGGCATCTGGGACTGGAACGCCAACACCGGGTTCGTCTATCGCAATCCCGGCTGGTACCGGATGCTGGGCTACGAGCCCCACACCCTCGGCAACACTGTCTTCACCTGGGAGAGCGTGATCCATCCCGATGACATGGAGCAGGTGATGGCCTGCTTCGACGCCTACCTGAGCGGCGCCGCCCCCGACTACCGGGTCGAGTATCGCTGCCGTAGCCGCGGCGGCGACTACATCTGGATCGAGGATTGCGGCCGCATCATAGCCCGCAACCCGGACGGTTCTGTGGCCCGGATGATCGGCGCTCACCGCAACATCCACGCCCAGAAGCTGCTGCTGGAGCAGCTGGAGCGGCGCAATCACACCCTGGAGCAGCAGATCGCCTTGCGCACCGCCGAGCTGGTGCGGCTCAACGAGGCGTTGCAGCAGAAGGCGGAGGAGAATCGCCAGCTGGCGGAGACCGACGCCCTGACCGGTGCCGCCAGTCGCTACCGGCTGGAGCGCACCATTCGGCAGGAGTGCGAGCGGGCCAAGCGTTTTCAGCAACCCTTCTCCGTCATCGCCATGGATGTGGACGACTTCAAGCAGATCAACGACAGCCACGGCCACCAGGCGGGGGATCAGACCCTGATCAACATAGTGGCGCTGGTGCGCAGCCACATTCGCGAAATAGACCTGATTGCCCGCTGGGGCGGGGACGAGTTCATGGTGGTGCTGCCCAATACCGGCCTGGCCGATGGCTGGCGGGTGGCCGACAAGCTGCGGCAGTTGCTGATGGAGACGCCGGTGTGCGAGCACTTTCCCATCACCATGAGCTTCGGGCTGGCCGAGTACCGGCCGGACGAGAGCATGGGTCAGCTGATGGTCAGAATGGATCGGGCCCTCTATCAGGCCAAGCAGACGGGCAAAAACCAGATTTGCCAGTAGCCAGCCGCCCCGCCAGGCCGCTGGCTGCCGAATGGTGCTAATTCTTCCCCCCGAATGAGTCTTGACCGCAGCCTCATCTTGACTCCGTACGGGTACGCTGGTCTGATGCGCGCTCTTTAAACCCCGTGAGACATGAAACGATGAAAAAGAGCATCCTGGTTGCCCTGACTGCACTGCCCCTGATGGCCAACGCCGGCCTGATGGACTCCCTGACCGACACAGTGACCAGCAGCGTAACCAGCACTGCCAAAGAGATGGCCGGCACCGCCATGGACAGCGCCTCCAACGAGGCGATCAAGAAGGCGCTGGACATCAAGGAAGGCGGCTCCAACAAGCAGGCCATCAAAGAGAAGCTGGGCGCACCGGCCAGCACCAAGACCGAAGCCGGTCTGGAAGTGTGGACCTATGATCTGGGCGCCCTGAACAAGGTCTCCCCCATGCTGGCAGAGACCTCCAAGAGCCTGTTCAAGGAGTCCGAAGTGGCCCAGAAAACAGTGCTCATCAAGTTCGAAGGCGAAACCGTCAAGACCCTGAGCCTGGCCGACAAGACCAAGGCCTGAGTCTGAACGACGTGCATGAAAAAAGGGGCCCGCGGGCCCCTTTTTGCTGCTTTCGAATTACTGGTGCGCTTCGGCGAACTGCTTCATCGCTTCGGCGTGTTTGGTCATGCCGTCGGCACGCAGATTCAGGTTTTTCACGAACTCGGCCTTCTTGGCCGGATCTTCGATCTTGTCGTAACGCTGCTGCAGGTGAGTCTGGATTTGCTCCGGGGTCATGTTCTGCATGCGGGCCATCTTGTCGTGGCGGCCGCCATGGTGCTTGCCGCCCATCATGCCGCTGCCGTCCATCGGGCAGTCGGTCATCATGCCGGGCTGGGCAGTGCTGACGGCTTCGCTGGCGGCATAGGCGCCAAGCGGCAGGCCAAGGATCAGGGTGGCGGTCAGCAGAGTCTTGGTCAGTTTTTTCATGGTCTATCTCCTTGCGGATTGAGTTCGGGGTCGGCTTGCTCGCCTTGACCCTGATTACACACCAGACAGGTGTCTGAACTTTGCCAGTTGAAGCCTATTTTGTAGCAGAGTGTGACACCATGACCCTGTACTGGGCATTGACCGGGCCCATGCTGGGCGGGCAATAAAAATACCCCGTCAGCGTTGGTCGCTGACGGGGTATTTTCAGGCTGGCCGGCTTAGCGCTGGCGACCGCTACCGACGTTGTAGGGCATCCGATAGCTGCTGCTCTCGCCATCCAGGCTGAGGGTCAGGTCACCCTGGGCCCGCATTGGCAGGCGTACCTGCTGCATGCCGTTTAGCCGGGCAGGGACCCGCTTGATCAGGTCGCCGGCGGCATTGTGGACCTCCAGGGTCGGATGGGCATCGCTGCTGCTGGCGGTGTCGTGCCAGTTGACGAACAGCAGGCCGGGGGCAACGCTGACGTCGGCCGGCAGGGCTGCCTGGGCCAGCCCGGTGTGGGCCAGTCCGGCCAGCATGAACAGGGCCATGGTCTTGTTGATCATGAGTCGATTCTCCTTGATGAGATGCCGCAGGGGCGGCGGGAAGGTCAGGGTGCGCACCGGAGGGGGCGCATCATGACGAAGGGGGCTCGGTCGCCTGGTCGGGGGGCACGCCGGTATCGTCTGCTGCCGCGTCGACGGCGCCGGCTTGCACTGGGTCGGTCTGGCCGGATGTGCGCCTTGCCTGTCTGGCAAGGGCTTCGCTGGCGGCAAAGGCCAGCAGCAAGGGGGTGGTGAGGGCCAGCATGGCCTGTCTGCTCCTGCAACCGATGGGGTGGCCACAGTAAACAGCCGGTCTGTGTCTCAACTTTGCCGAGCGGCCGCTTTTTTGTAGCAGAGTGTGGCATCTTGCTGATCTGGCACACTTTGACACAAACCGCCCGGCGGATTTTCGTATACTCGTGCCAGCTCTAACAGGAGGTCCCCATGAATCAAAACAGCACCCACATTCTGGTGGTCGACGATCACAGCGAGATCCGCGATCTGCTGAAACGTTTTCTGGAACAGCACGGCCTGCGGGTCAGCTGTGCCCGCGATGGCAAGGAGATGAAGCGGCTGCTGGAGGAGCGGGAGTTCGATCTGCTGGTGCTGGATCTGATGATGCCGGGAGAAGACGGCCTGACCCTCTGCCGCGAGCTGCGGGCCAAGTCCAGCCTGCCCATCATCATGCTCACCGCCATGGGGGAGGAGACCGACCGCATCATAGGGCTGGAGATGGGGGCCGACGACTACCTCGCCAAGCCGTTCAATCCGCGCGAGCTGCTGGCCCGCATCAAGGCGGTGATGCGCCGCACCCAGGTCGAGCCGCAGCCGGTGGCCGAGGCCTTGACCCGGGATCTGCGCTTCGATCGCTGGCTGCTCGACATCAACCGGCGCGAGCTGGTGGATGAGGAAGGGGTGGGCCTGAGCCTCTCTACCGCCGAATTCGACCTGCTGCGGGTCTTTCTGGAGCGGCCGCAGCGGGTGCTGAGCCGGGATCAGCTGCTGGATCTGGCCCGCGGCCGCGAGGCGGTGGCGTTCGACCGTGCCATCGACACCCTGGTGAGTCGGCTGCGGCGCAAGCTGGAGCGGGATCCCAAGAATCCCGAGCTTATCAAGACCATCTGGGGCGGCGGTTACCTGTTCGCCGCCGATGTGACCCAGGTATAAGGCGGTGGGGATGTTAAGACGCGGCTGGTCGAAGCTGTGGCCCAAGGGGCTGACCGGCCAGATCATCCTGGTGGCGCTGGCCGGGCTGGTGCTGATCCAGCTGCTCAGCATCCAGATCTATCGCACCGATCGGGAAGAGGCGCTCGGCTACGTCAACAGTCGCAACGCCATGCAGCGCATCGTTTCGGTGGTGCGGCTGCTGGCCCTCTCACCCCCCTCCCTCTATGACGAGATCCTCAAGGCGAGCCGCAGCGAGACCCTGCTGCTGCGCATCGCCGACGAGCCGCTGCAGCCGGACAACCGCAGTCCCCGTTTCGAGCAACTGGTGCGCTCCCGGCTGGGTTACCCCTCGACCCTGATGGTGGAGATCAGCGCCGAGCTCAAGCAGGATGCCCAGCGCAGCCGGGCCTGGCAGCACCACAACCGGATGATGAAGGACCGCAAGGGGGTGCCGCCGCCGCAGGACATGCGGCTGTACGGCTCCATCCAGCTGCCGCGCGGCGGCTGGCTGCAGTTCAGCTCGCTGGTGGACAAGGAGTCGGCCAGCTGGTCCTGGCAGACCACCTTCAACCTGATGCTGGTGGCGAGCCTGGTGATCGGCATGATGATCTGGCTGTTCCGTCGTGCTACCCGGCCGCTCAAGCAGCTGGCCGCCAACGCGGACCGGCTCGGCCGCGGCGAGGACATAGAGCCGCTGCGGGAGGAGGGGCCGACCGAGGTGCGCGAATCCATCCAGGCCTTCAACCGCATGCACACCCGGCTCGATCGCTTCGTGCAGGACAGAACCCGCATGCTGGCGGCCATCTCCCACGACCTGCGTACCCCCATCACCAGCCTGCGGCTGCGCACCGAATTCCTGGACGAGGGGGAGGACAAGGAGCGGATCCAGCAGACCCTGCAACAGATGGAGCAGATGCTGGCGGCCACCCTCAGCTTTGCCAGGGAGGAGGGGCAGCAGGAGGCGACCCGGGAGCTGGACCTGGTCAGCCTGTTGGAGAGCCTGTGCGACGACTATGCCGACACAGGTCAGCCGGTTACCTGCCTGGCAGAGGGCAAGCAGGTCTACGCCTGCCGCGCCAACACCCTGCGCCGGGTGCTGCAAAACCTCATCGGCAACGCCATCAAGTACGCCGGCAGCGCCGAAGTGTCGCTGGAGCGCACCGACAGCGAGCTGGTGATCCGGGTCTGCGATCAGGGGCCCGGCATCGATCCGGCCCGGCTGGAGGATGTGTTCAAGCCGTTCGTGCGCCTCGACGAGGCCCGCAACACCGAATCCGGCAGCGTGGGGCTGGGGCTCTCCATCGCCCGCACCCTGGTGCACCAGCATGGGGGTGAGCTGACCCTGCACAACCGGGAGCAGGGCGGGCTGGAGGCTCGCATCAGCCTGCCGCTGTGAGGGGCGAACGAGCAGATGAAAAGGGCGCCTGCGGGCGCCCTGTTCGTTTTGGTCTTGTACTGGTCCGGCCGGCATCACGCTCGTTTCATACTCGCTCATGCTTGTTCTCCTATGCTGAAGATGGTGATAATCGATGGCCGCGCAGACGGCCAAACAGCAGGGTCGGTACAGGGATGGCAGGTGAGTCGGGAGTCAGGTGGCGAGTCGGATACGGGTGGTTGCTGCTGCTCTGGGCGCTGGTATTGCCGGCATGGGCGAACACAGCGCCCAAACCGCTCATCGTGGCCAACTCCAAGGCCTGGCAGCCCTTCTCCTATCTCAATGAAGCGGGTCAGCCCGATGGCCTGCTGATCGATCTGTGGCGCGAGTATGGCCGTGTCACCGGTCGCCCCATCCAGTTCAAGCTGGTGGACTGGCAGAGCTCGCTGGATCTGGTTCGCAACGGCCAGGCCGATGTCCATGGTGGCCTGCTCTGGTCGCCGGAGCGCAATATGGTCTACGACTATGGCCAGGCCCTCTCCCACCTCGACGCCCAGCTCTTCTTCGCCAACTCCCTGCGCGGTTCGGACGTGAACTACTACCTGCTGCACGAGAGCGTGGGGGTGGTGGCGGGAGGGTTCGAGGAGTACTACGCCCGCAAGAACTTCCCGCGCACCCGGCTGCGCACCTTCGATGACAACGACGCCATGCTGCGCGCGGCCTTGAACGGCGAACTGGAAGCCTTCATCGCCGACCTGCAGGTGGCCAACTTCTACATCTACACCGCGGCGGATCCCACCCGCTTCATCCCGGTGCGCCACCTCTACAGCGATGACGTCCGCTTTGCCGTCGCCAAGGGCAATCAGGCGCTGCTGCAAGAGCTGGAGCAAGGTTTCGCCCGCATCGGCGAGGCGGATCGGGAGCGGATCATCCGCAAGTGGATGCATATCGAGACCGTCTACCCGGCACATCTCTGGCCCTGGCTACTGGCCGTCGGCGGCCTGGTGCTGATGGCCTACATCATCCAGCTGCGGCGGGCGGTGGCGAGTCGTACCGCCGAGCTTATCCAGGCCAACGCCAGGCTGGAGCGTCTCGCCAGCACCGACTCCATGACCGGCATCCTCAATCGGCGCTCCTTCTTGCCGCTGCTGGAACAACGACTGAGCAGCAGCGAGGCGTGTGCCCTGCTGCTGTTCGATCTCGATCGCTTCAAGGGGATCAACGATCACTTCGGGCACGGGGTCGGCGACGAGGTACTGTCGGCCATGGTGGATCGCGTGCAGCGGGTGTTGCCCGCCAGCGCCCTGTTCGCCCGCATCGGCGGCGAGGAGTTCTGCATCAGTCTGCTGGTGGTCGACATGGCGACGCTGCAGCAGTGGGCCGAGCGGATCGGGCGGGAGGTCAATGGCCGCAAGCTGTCGACCAGCGCCGGGGAGCTTGGCATCTCCATCAGCACGGGGGCGGTGTGGGTGCCGGCAGAGGTGAGGGCAGAGGGCCGACGAGTGCTGCTGCAGGCGGATCAGCTGATGTATGGCGCCAAGTCGCTGGGGCGCAACACCTGGCAGGCGGCAAGCTATGTGAAAGAGATGGCCGACGAGGCGGGGCAATAAAAAAACCGCCGCCCAGGGTGGGCGGCGGCGGGTCATCAGAAGTTGTAGGTCATGCCCAGGGTGTAGCGGCGACCATCCAGCACGGTGCCGAAGCTGCTATAGTCCACCGTCTTGTCGAACAGGTTGTAGACGCCTGCGGTGACGTTCAGATGTTCGTTGGCCTTGTAGACCAGACCCGTGTCGAAGAAGGTGTAGGAAGGGGTGCCGTCGGCCATTCTGACCCGGCTCAGGTAGTCCGAGGTCTTGCTGCGGAAGTTGACCCGTGACCAGAGGCTGACGTCATCGGTACTCTTCCAGTCGACCGTGGTGTTGAACATGTGGCGCGGCATCTGGTTAAGCGCCTTGCCCTCGTTCGGACCGCTCTTCTGCTCGGACTGGGTGAAGGTGTAGCTGGAGGCCAGCGACCACTTTTCGTTGATGGCCCAGTTGGCCGTGCCTTCCACCCCGCGCATGTTCGCCTTGTCGACGTTGATGCGGTCGCTGATGAAGTCATAGGTGTGACCGTTCAGGGTGCAGGAGGGATCATCCTTGCTGGTGCAGCGGCGGATCTCGGAGATCTTGTCCTCGAAGTCGGTATTGAACAGAGTCAGCCCTGTGCTCAGCCCCTCCAGACCATCCCACAGCAGGGCGATCTCCTGGCTCACGCTGGTTTCCGGTTTGAGCTGCGGGTTGCCGACCAGCATGCCGTCCTGGGTGCCGCCGCCGGTGGCCTGGCCCCAGTTGGCGGCCGACATGCGCAGATCCGGTGAGCGGTAGCCGGTGGAGACGCCACCCTTCAGGGTCCAGAATTCGGCCGGGTGCCAGACGCCGTACAGACGCGGGCTCCAGTGGGTGCCGTAGTTCTGGTCACGGTCCATCCGCACGCCGCCGGTGAGGGCGAAGCTGTCGGTCAGCGACCACTCGTCTTCCACAAACAGGGCCCAGCTCCAGCGAGTCAGCTGATTGGCACGGTTGGCCACGTTGAGCTGGTTGCCCTCATCCTGCAGATCCTCGTGACGGTATTGACCGCCCACGCTCAGGTAGTGAGCCCCCAGTTCGAACTGGGTATGGGTGTCGGCGATGGTGTTGATGAGCTTCATCTGACGGCCGGGGTTGGTGTTCTCTTCCCGCTGCAGGTAGCTGGTGGAAGAGCCGAAGTCATAACGGCCGTCGTGGGTGATGGCGTAGTTGGTGCGCCCGTAGGTGTTCAGGCTGGGCTTGGCCTTGGCTGCCAGAGAGTCGCCCGGGGTACGGTTGCGATCCTGCAGACCGCGGCTGGCCTCGAAGTCAAAGCGGTTGTGCTCGTCCGGCGTCAGGCTGAACACCACAGTGCCGCTGCGCATCTCCTGTTCGGCGAACCCGTTCTGGAACTGATCCTCGCCGCGGTGGGAGAGCAGACCGTTCACTCGCACCCCCAGCAGGCCATCCACCAGGGCGCCAGCGGTGTAGGCGTTGCTCTGGAAGATGTTGCCGGAGTCCTTGTTCTCCTGGAAGGTGGAGTCGGCCTGCACCGAGCCCTGCCAGGCCGTCATGCTGGCGGTCTTGCGGGTGATGATGTTGATGACGCCGCCCATGGCGTCAGAGCCGTAACGGGAGGACATGGGGCCGCGCACCACCTCGATCCGCTCGATGGCCTGCAGCGGCGGCAGCCAGCCCTGCTCGATGCCGGGGCCGTCGCTGTTGGGACGGGTGCCGCGGCTGTCGACCCGCTTGCCGTCGACCAGCATCAGTGTGTACTTGGAGCTCATGCCGCGAATGCTGATGTCACTGCTGCTGCCGCCGCCGGTGATCACCACCCCCGGCACGTCCTTCAGGGCGTCGGTCACGTCACGGTAGGCGCGTTTCTCCAGTTGCTCGCGCGTCACCACCGAGATGGAGGCGGCGGTGTTCTCGATCTTCTGCTGGAAGCCGGAGGCGGTCACCACCATGACCTCCTGTTCGGCGGCATGGGCGTTGGCGGCGAGGACGGCGAGAATGAGCGTGGTCAGCTTGTTGCGGTGCATTGTTATCATGTTGGCCTGAACTCTTTTTTAGTAAGAAGATGCATTCATCCTTTGGGTGAATCGATGGGGGGTCTCGCCGCATCCCGCGTGAAACCCGGACCAGGCAGGTTCAATCGAATAGTGATCCCGGCGGTCGGCAGGCATTGTAGTGATCACTGATGATTGTGTAAATGATAATTAATCTCATTAATATTGTGCGGTTATCCTCTCGCCAGCAGAGGAGCGGAGGTATGCAAGGATGGGTGCAGGGCGGGGATGACGGGCAGGGTGAATTTGAGGCAACAAAAAACCCGCCGAAGCGGGTTTTTTCAATTCTTGCAGTGGATCCGTTCAGCCGGCAGAAGCGGGGTGAAGGTATCCCTGACTTGAATTACAGGGCAACTACGTTGGCAGCAGCCGGGCCTTTCTGGCCTTGCTCGATGGTGAACTCAACGCGCTGACCTTCTTCCAGGGTTTTGAAACCGTTGGACTGGATAGCGGAGAAGTGTACGAACACGTCTTTGCTGCCGTCAACCGGGGAGATGAAGCCAAAACCTTTTTCGGAGTTGAAGAATTTTACGGTACCAGTCACTTTGGACATAATAATTACTCTCAAATTTAGTGTTTGAAATGCCATCAGATGGCAAGTTTTGATTTTTCGTCAGCAATACGTAGGGGAAGCACTAAAGAAGGAGAATTATTCGTCAAGCATCATCGAAATAACACTTGCACTAATCACTGCTTTACTAAAATGACTGCCTAACATAATCAGGACTGAACTGCCGAACTATCGCTGTCGATTAGAACACGCACGCTTTGTTAAAGCAAACTTTATCTCTCAGTTGGTACTCTGTGCCGGATGACCAGATTTCCAGGACGATTTTACCTTTTATATCAATAGCATGAATATCCATTTCAGATGCTTTTCGGGTTGGTGTGAATCCCTTTGTGCGCAGAAAAAACGAGATAAAGGGTCATGCGAGTCTGCAGATAATGTCACATCAAGGGTCAGAACCTTCCCATTCCATCATGAAAAAGCCAGCCCGCCGACAGGGCGTGGGCTGGCTGCATTCTGTTGAAACGGCATGATCAAGGCTTCTTTCGAAAGCGATTGCTGACGGAGTCAACCCAGCTGAATGTCTCGGGCAGTACCTGATTGGCGGCCCGTTCCTTGGCCTTCTCTCTTGCGAGTTGTGCCGCCGCTTTCGCGGCCGCCGCCCGGTCTGCGACCACCTTGAGCCGGCCTTCCTCGCGAATGCGATTGCGCTCGGCATTGGTCAATGGGTGGTCCGCGTTGGCCTGTGCTTTTTGCAGCAGCAGGGTGATCCCGGCCTTTTCGGCGTCGGTGAGATCCTTCATTTCCAGCTTTTTCACGGCGTGTACCTGATGACGGGGAGGGAACACCCTACCACGTCACCTGGCTGTTTATTGTGCTGTCGATGGCATTCCCGATGATTTCCCCGGTTGGACTAGGCGTGACCGGCTGGTTCGACATGGATCAGCACGATGGCGTGGGGCAGATGGCGCTGGATCCCCTGCTCTATGCGGTCACAGATGGCGTGGGAGTGCTCGATGCTCATCTCCTTGGGCAGTGTCAGGTGGAAGTCGATATGGCGGCGACGCCCCGCCTGACGGCTGCGCAGATCGTGGAAGCCGCCATGCTCCGGGCAGCACTCCTCGATCACTTGGGTGGTGATGGCCAGCTCCTCCTCGCTCATGCTGTGATCCAGCAGGGGCTGGAAGGCCTGGTTGAGCATGGCGATGGCCTCTCTGAGGATGAAGAGCGCGACCCCGATGGCGACGAGGGGATCCAGCAGATAGAGGTTGTAGCCCAGCGAAGAGGCGATCCAGATGCCGAGCAGACCGGCAGCCACCCCGAGCGAGGTCAGCACATCCGCCTTCAGATGCAGGGCATCGGCGGCCAGCGCCACCGACTCTTCCTCCTTGGCGACCCGGTAGAGATAGGCGGAGACGCCGCTGTTGACCAGCGCCGACAACAGCATGACCAGCACGCCGAGCCCGACGCCTTCGATGGGAGTGGGGGTGATCAGCTTGCCGACGGCCTCGAAGATGATCCAGCCGGCGGCCAGCAGGATCAGCAGCGCTTCGATCACGCCGGAGACATTCTCTATCTTGTCGTGGCCATAGGGGTGGCGCGGGTCGGGTGGAATATCCGATTTGCGCACGGCTACCAGCGCGATCAGGGCGGCCACCAGATCCATGGCCGAGTGGATGGCTTCGGAGATGATGCTGACGGAACCGCTCAGTATGCCGGCAATTATCTTCATGACAATCAGGCTGATATTGGAGCAAACCGAGACCAAGGCGGCTCTGGTTTTTCTGGTCATGGGATATCCCTATTCTCGATGAAATAGTTTGAAAATAAGGCCTGATAATATCAGTTTGCGTTAATAATGACTTCTTGAGGTTGTAACTTTTTGTTTCCGGCGATAGTGAGAATGCTTATCCAAATTAACACTGCTCGTTTAAATAATAGTTGTTTTGGTTTTTGGTTATTTATTTCAGGTGGTCGCCAAATAATATTGATAATCGCTACTTTATAAGGCTTCCAGTGTTTTTACGGCCGTTCCTTCCCCGGCCAGGAGTGCCTGACGGGGGTCATCGGCCCCGGTTTGGCGCGGCGTGACGGATGAGGGTGGATTCTTGCGCAAGATTGGGGGTATGCTGGATTGAGTGCGATCCTGGGATCGTCACTGAAAGCGTACTGTAGTCTACGATTCGGATGGCATGCTGGAACTTGGGTTCCAACTGTCTGGGTAACATTTTTGGAGTTTGATGATGAGTAACAAAGAACATCACAACGGCAAAGATGCCAAGAAAAAACCGCAGATGTCACTGAAAGAGAAGCGCGAAGCCAAACGTCAGAAAGCAGAACTGAAAAACGGCAGCGCGATGAAGTAACGCTCCCCATGCTGTAGTTCCTTTGGAGCCAGTAACAAAAAGCCAGCCTGTTTCGGGCTGGCTTTTATGTTTTTGGCGTGGGCTCAGGGGGTCGCGCCGTAGCTGGCAAATATCCGTTCATAGCGGCCATCGGCCCGCATCTTGCCGAGCTGGCGATCGAACCAGCGTTGCTGCACGGCCTGGCGAAAGGCGAAATGGTAGTGGGTGGGGGCGAACAGATCATATTGTCTGACCCGGCTGGGGGCATAGAGCTCGGCGCCATACTTGCTGGTGGCCAGTTGCGCCAGATAGTAATAGAACACCCGTTGCTCCAGGATCACCGCATCCACCCGCCCCAGCATCAGTCTGTGCACCTGTCCCTGCTGCTTGGCGACCTCCTCGTAACGGGGATTCTGATCGGCCATGCTGGCGAAGGCTCCCCCCAATACCTGGCGTGCCCGCTGAAAGGCGCTGACCCTCAACTCTTTCATGTCGTCCAGCGTGGCGATATGGGTCTTGCTCAGGGTGAACACCCGGTTGTGAAAGGCGATGACGGGTTGTGACAGGAAGACGTTGTCCAGCATCCCGGGTTTGACGTTGATGATGGCATCGAGCCTGCCGGACTCCAGCATGCGAAAGGTGCGCTCCAGCGGCAGATATTCGAAGCTGGGCTCGTAGCCGCTGCCACGAAAGGCTTCCCGCAGCAGATCGAGCTCGATGCCGCGTCCCTCTTCCTCAATCACATAGGGGGGAATGGCGAAACTGACCCCCACCCGCAGTGGCTCGCCGGCCAGCAAGAGGGGAGACTGAAACAGCACGGCAAGGCTTGCCGCGAGCAGCAGGATACGAGACAAAAACCCCATGCGTTCTCTCTGACAAACGAATTGCCCTGATGATAAACCCTGGGCGGGCGACAGGGGGAGCAGGGTCGGCGACTCTGGTCGGGGGAGCCGGCTTGCGTGTCGCGCCTGCGTCAATAACGGGCAAAAAAAGGCCCTGCGTGAACAGGGCCCTCTGAACTGTGAGCTTCCCTTAGAAGGGGATGTCGTCGTCGAAATCCATCGGCGGCTCGTTGTATACCGGCGGAGCGGATTGCGGCTGCTGGGCCGGACGGCTATAACCGCCCTGCTGTTGCTGCATGTTCTGCTGCGGAGCCGGGCGGGACTGGTTCATCGGCTGCTGGGACTGCATGCCCTGTTGCGGCTGACCCCAGTTGCCCTGAGACTGACCGCCCATGCCCTGACCGGCGCCTTGCGGACGGCCACCCAGCATCTGCATCACGCCGCTGAAACCATCGACCAGCACCTCGGTGGTGTAACGCTCCTGGCCGCTCTGATCCTGCCACTTACGGGTCTGCAGCTTGCCTTCCACATAGACCTGGGAACCCTTCTTCAGGTACTCGCCCGCCACTTCGGCCAGCTTGCCCATGAATACCACGCGGTGCCACTCGGTACGCTCTTTCTGCTCACCGGTCTGCTTGTCGCGCCAGGTGTCGGAGGTGGCCAGGGTGATGTTGGTCACGGCACCGCCGCTCGGCATGTAGCGCACTTCCGGGTCTTGCCCCAGGTTACCGATCAGAATGACTTTGTTGATGCCTCGACTGGCCATAATCTCTCTTCCACCCTTTGTATTCCGGCCAGGCCATATGCCCGGACCAATTCAACATTTCGTTTGTTTTCTGCGAGATACGCAAGAACGCCGCAGGCGCTTGCGACTCATGTGATGACTGAACCCGGATTGGCTCGCCTGTCGACTGCCATGCCGTTTCCAGATTTTGCCCGCAATAGTAACAGTTTTTAGGGAGAAAGACGTCTTCTTCGTCGCCAGCTTCTCCGGACCGAGGGGTTAACTTACACGAGGCGGGCCTTGGCCAGCAAGTGAGCCGCAGAGGGGGACACCTAGCATCGAAACCTGGGCGCGAAAAGTGAATTCGATGACGCTGCGACAGCCTCTGTCTGCCAAGGTGCCAGTATTCCACCCAAATGGGGGGGATCTGCTAGTTATTTGTATTGCTTGGAAAATTGGTGAGTTTCAAAGGAGGCGCATCACCGTCTAATACTTTTTTAATGCTGCACCCCACGGGGGGCTTGGTACTCTCTGCTGCCGAAAAAAACCATGGCCGCAATGTTCAAGGACCAGCCTTTCATGAGCACCCCATATCCCATCGTACTGGTAACCGAAAACAATGTGCAGGCAACCAGTTTCCAGAGCTATCTGGCCGAGCAGCTGGCACTGCCCATTGTGCTGGTAAGCGCCCTGGAGGAGCTGCCGCAACCGGACGAGCTCGAGCCTCGTCCGCTGTTTCTGGTCGATCTGGACTACCTCAAGTCGAGCCAGCAGGCAGGATGGCCGCGGGAGATCTCCAGCCGCTTCGGCGAGGCCAATACGGTGCTGCTCAATGCCCCGACCAGCACCGATCGGGAATTGCTGCTGATGTGGCCCCATACCAGCGGACTCTTCTTCTGTCAGGATCCGCTGGATCGGCTGGTGCTCGGCATTCGCAAGGTGCTGGAGGGGGAGTACTGGATCCCGCGCCACCTGCTGTGCGATCTGGTCAACTACTACCGCAAGGGTGGGGAACATCACCTGCGCAACCAGACGCTGCTGACCGTGCGCGAGCAGGAGATCATCCGCTATCTGATGACGGGCGCCTCCAATACCGAGATCGCCGACAGCCTGTTCGTGAGCGAGCACACCATCAAGTCCCACCTCTATAACGTCTTCAAGAAATTGAACGTGAAGAACCGCTTGCAGGCGGTGAGCTGGGCCAAGGAATATCTCTGAAATCGATGGGGATGATGGATAAAACCTGTCTATTCATCCAGTAGTCTCTATGCCATACTGACTCGCTCAGGTTTCCGTATCGAGCGTGCAACAAGATGGAAAAGATCGTGGTCCGGGGTGCTCGCACCCACAACCTCAAGAACATCAATCTGACCCTGCCCCGCGACAAGCTGATCGTGGTCACCGGCCTCTCCGGTTCGGGCAAATCCTCTCTGGCGTTCGATACCCTCTATGCCGAGGGGCAGCGCCGCTACGTGGAGTCGCTCTCCGCCTATGCCCGCCAGTTCCTCTCCCTGATGGAGAAGCCGGACGTCGACCATATCGAGGGGCTATCGCCCGCCATCTCCATCGAGCAGAAGTCCACCTCCCACAACCCGCGCTCGACCGTCGGCACCATCACCGAAATCTACGACTACCTGCGTCTGCTGTTTGCCCGGGTCGGTGAGCCGCGCTGCCCGACCCACGCCATTCCGCTCGCCGCCCAGACCATCAGCCAGATGGTGGATCAGGTGCTGGCCCAGCCGGAGGGGAGCAAGCTGATGCTGCTGGCCCCTGTGGTGCGCGATCGCAAGGGGGAGCACACCAAGCTGCTGGAAAACCTGGCGGCCCAGGGTTACATCCGTGCCCGCATCGACGGTGAGGTGTGCGACCTGTCTGACCCTCCCGCGCTGGAGCTGCACAAGAAACACACCATCGAGGTGGTGGTGGATCGCTTCAAGGTGCGCGAGGACCTGGCCCTGCGTCTGGCCGAGTCGTTCGAGACGGCGCTGACCCTCTCCGGTGGCATAGTGCTGGTGGTGCCGATGGACGGCGAGGAGGAGGTCGCCCCCATGACCTTCTCCGCCAACTTCGCCTGCCCGGAGTGCGGCTACTCCATGTCGGAACTGGAGCCGCGCATCTTCTCCTTCAATAACCCGGCCGGAGCCTGCCCCACCTGTGACGGCCTCGGGGTGCAGCAATATTTCGATCCCGCCAAGGTGATCGGCGATCCGGCCATCAGCCTGGCCAACGGCGCCATCCGCGGTTGGGACAAGCGCAGCTTCTACTACTTCCAGATGCTCAAATCCCTCTCCGAGCACTACAAGTTCGATCTGGAGACGCCCTGGGAGGATCTGCCGGTCAAGACTCAGGAGGTGATCCTGCGCGGTTCCGGTCGCACCGAGATCGAGTTCCGCTACATGAACGATCGCGGCGATGTGGTGGTGCGCAAGCACCCGTTCGAGGGGATCCTGCACAACATGGAGCGCCGCTACCGGGAGACCGAATCCAACTCGGTGCGGGAAGAGCTGGCCAAATACATCGCCAACAAATCCTGCACCAGTTGCGGCGGCAGCCGGCTGCGGGAAGAGGCGCGCCACGTCTTCGTCGACAACCGCAACCTGCCGGCCATCGCCGAGCAGTCCATCGGCGATGCGCTGGCCTTCTTCGAAGGGTTGAACCTCACCGGCCAGCGCGCCCAGATTGCCGAGAAGATCTTGAAAGAGATCGTCGAGCGGCTCGGCTTCCTGGTGAATGTGGGTCTCAACTACCTGAGCCTGTCCCGCAGTGCCGAGACTCTCTCCGGCGGTGAGGCGCAGCGGATCCGGCTGGCCAGCCAGATCGGGGCCGGTCTGGTGGGGGTCATGTATGTGCTGGACGAGCCTTCCATCGGCCTGCACCAGCGGGATAACGAGCGACTGCTCAAGACCCTGACCCACCTGCGGGATCTCGGCAACACGGTGATTGTGGTGGAGCACGATGAGGATGCCATTCGCCTCGCCGACCATGTGCTCGACATCGGCCCGGGGGCCGGGGTGCACGGCGGAGCCATCGTCGCCCAAGGCACGCCGGAGGAGATCATTGCGAACCCCGAATCCCTGACCGGTGACTACCTCTCCGGCCGCAAGCAGATCGCCATCCCGGCCGAGCGCACCCCGCTCACCGGCAAGTGGCTGAAACTCAAGGGGGCGAGCGGCAACAACCTGCGCAACGTCAACCTGGACCTGCCCATCGGGGTGATGACCTGTGTCACCGGCGTCTCCGGCTCCGGCAAGTCGACCCTGATCAACGACACCCTGTTCCGTATCGCTCACCGCGAGCTGAACAAGGCGACCGAGTCCACCCCGGCCCCCTATCGCAGCGTCGAGGGGCTGGAGCACCTGGACAAGGTGGTGGATATCGACCAGAGCCCTATCGGCCGTACCCCGCGCTCCAACCCGGCCACCTACACCGGCCTGTTCACCCCGATCCGCGAGCTGCTCTCCGGCACCCAGGAGGCGCGTTCCCGCGGCTACCAGCCGGGCCGCTTCTCCTTCAACGTGAAGGGGGGCCGTTGCGAGGCCTGTCAGGGGGATGGGGTCATCAAGGTGGAGATGCACTTCCTGCCCGATGTCTACGTGCCGTGCGACGTCTGCAAGGGCAAGCGCTACAACCGCGAGACGCTGGAGGTGAAGTACAAGGGCAAGAACATCCACGAAATCCTCGAGATGACGGTGGAAGATGCCCGCGCCTTCTTCGATCCGGTGCCGGCAGTGGCGCGCAAGCTGCAGACCCTGATGGACGTGGGCCTCTCCTATATCCGCCTCGGTCAGTCGGCCACCACGCTCTCTGGCGGCGAGGCGCAGCGGGTCAAGCTGGCGCGCGAGCTCTCCAAGCGGGATACCGGGCAGACCCTCTACATCCTGGACGAGCCCACCACAGGGCTGCACTTCCACGACATCCAACAGCTGCTCAAGGTACTGCACCAGTTGCGGGATCGCGGCAACACTATCGTCATCATCGAGCACAATCTGGACGTCATCAAAACCGCCGACTGGATCGTCGACCTAGGGCCTGAGGGGGGCGCCGGTGGCGGCCGCATCCTGGTGACGGGGACGCCGGAACAGATCAGCCGTTGCGAGGATTCTCATACGGCCCGCTTCCTGGCACCTCTGCTGGCCAGATAAAGCGTTCAATAATTGTGACAAGGGGCCCTGGGCCCCTTGTTTTTATTGTGGTAATTCAGTGACCTCTCGGCGGGCCTATCCTCCATACTTGGGGCAAGACCCTTCCCGCTTCGCATTGCCATTCAAAGGATATTGGCGCCCATGGCTCAACCGTCCCGCTCCATCGACCATCTGCTGGCCTACTCCATGTTTCCGGTCTGGGCCGGAGCCATCCTGATGCTGCTCATCGTGATCGCACTGGCCCAGGTGCCGGCGGCGCAGCGGGTCGAGGAGCGGCGGATGGAGGAGCACCTGCAGCGGGTGATCAGGGCGGTGCAGAACGACATCGGCGCCATGAATGCCTTTACCCGGGACTGGGGGATCTGGGATCAGAGCTACCATTTTCTGGCCCACCCCAACCAGGCCTACATCAACTCCAATCTGCTGGTCGACACCCCGATGCGGGACTTTGAACTCAACGTGTTGAGTTACATGGATTTGCAGGGCTCGGAGATCTGGACCCGCACCCTGTTGCCAGATGCGCCGGACGCGGATACCACCCTGTTGCCCTCCTTTCTGGACGATCTCAAGCTGCAGCTGCTGCGCGAGTCACGGCAGGCGGGCATCAGCAGCCTGAGTGGCGTCAGACGCTCCCAGTGGGGACCGCTCATCTTTTCGCTGCAGCCGGTGACCGATACCCTCGGCAGCGTCAAACCCAACGGTTATCTGCTGGCGACTCGCTGGCTGGACAAACGCTATCTGCAGGATCTGGGGGAACGAACCGCGCTCACGCTGACCATAGCCCAGCCAAGAACGCGCGAGAATCTGGGCTCCTTCAAGCCGCTTGGGCCGAACATGAGCTACCGGCTGGTCGATCTCGGGTTGCAGCAGGTCAGAGGGGAGGGGTTGCTGCTCGACAACGACGGCGAGCCTGTATTGACCCTGATCGTGGACGAGGAGCGGGACGTGTTGCTGGGGGCGATGGAGGGGGCGATCTGGACCTTCATCGGCATGCTGCTGATAAGCTTCGCCTGCATTCTGATGGCTCTGGCCCGGCTGCGGGCCATCGTGCTGGGGCCGATCGGCGAGCTGGTGGGGGCGCTACACCAGTTTACCGAGAAGCAGGACGCGAGCGTGCTGCCCATCATCGACAGCAGCCAGGAGATGGCGCTGCTCAGCCGCAAGTTCCGCGAGATGGCGGCCAGGATCAGCCTGCACCACAGTGCCCTGCAGGCCTACTCCTCCCGCATGGAGGTCGCCGCCTATACGGATCCACTGACTCATGCCTTCAACCGCCGTTATCTCGATGAGTGGTTGCTGAACCGCCAGGATCCGGCGGCAGGCTGGGTGCTGGTGATCCTGGATCTGGATCACTTCAAACGGGTCAACGATCGCTTCGGCCACGACATCGGCGATCTGCTGTTATGTCAGCTGGCCGAGCTGTTGCGAGGGGCGCTGGATGAGGAGGAGCCGCTGATCCGGCTGGGTGGCGAGGAGTTCATGCTGTTACTGGCCAGAGAGGAGCCAGGACAAGTGGCGGAACGGATCGAGCGCCTGCGCCGCAAGATCGCCGACTGCCGTTTCGGGCGGGAGGAGCTGCCGCTGCGCATGACCGTCTCGTTGGGATTCTGCGATTATCCTCTGCATGCGGAGCTGGAGGACTCTTTCTGGAGTCTGAGTTTCAAGCTGGCGGACATGGCCCTGTACCGGGCGAAACAGGAGGGCCGGGATCGCTGGCGTGGATACAGCGGCGAGCTGGGGCGGGCACAGTGGAGGTTGAGCCCGGAGCAGCTGGCGGAAGGGGAGTGGCTGTTGTGCCAGGCCTCCCACGCCAACCAGCCGGTCTAATGGGTCAGGATCAGCAGGGCCATGCCGAGCACGAAACCCAGCAAAATAAACAGAAAAGAGCCAATGCCCCAGATGGCTGCCAATATGGCTACTATTTTGTCCCTTCTGGTTTGTGGTTTCATAAAGAATTACTTACAGCCCGGCTACATGGCCCGCAAAAATACTCTTGTTGGACGAGTGAAACAACCGTTTTCAGTCGTTTTTATCCGCAATAAGATATATGGAAATTATTTCTTATTGTGGTTGGTAAGGCGGGAAATCTATCCATTTCATTGTTTTTGTTTGGTATTTTTGGTGTTTTTCTCGATACTCAGCATGGTTGGAAGCTGCTGTACACATCTATCTATTTCTTGGTAACGTTTGAGCTAAATCAATAACTCGGCATTCACATCCCTTTATAGTTTTCGGGCTTGCAACATATAAAACGAAAACTAAAAGGAATACGTGATGAAAAAGATCCTTCCTCTGATGATCGCAGCAGCGCTTGCGTCCCCCGTCGCCATGGCTCACCAGGCCGGCGATTTTCTGGTGCGTGGCGGCCTGGCTTTCGTTTCTCCGCAAACGAGCAGTGACAACGTGCTGGGTACCGGCGAGCTGGAAATCGACAGCAATATGCAGCTGGGTCTGACGCTCTCCTATCTGATCACCGACAACTGGGGTGTCGAGCTGCTGGCGGCCACGCCCTTCTCCCACTCCGTCTCCACCGCCGGCCTGGGCGAAGTGGCCAAGGTCAAGCACCTGCCGCCGACCCTGATGGCGCAGTACTACTTCGGTGATGCCAACAGCAAGGTTCGCCCCTATATCGGTGCCGGTATCAACTACACCACCTTCTTCGACGAGCAGGGCCGCGGTGCGCTGGATGGTACCGATGTGAGCGTTGACTCCTCCTGGGGCATGGCCGGTCAGGTCGGTCTGGACATGGCGATCAATGACCGCTGGTTCGTCAACGCTTCCGCCTGGATCATCGATATCGATACCGATGTGCACACCGCCGTCGGGACCATCAATACCTCCATCGATCCCATGGCCTTCATGTTTGGTGTCGGCTATCGCTTCTGATAGGACACAGGGTTGGCCTCCCCACGGGCCATTACAGCTAGCATGTCTCTTTGGCCCGGCACAGTCCGGGCCCTTTTACGGTCAGGCCACTCCCCGCCAACTGTGATCCAACCCCATATAGATCAATAAAATACCCTCTGTCTCCCCTCTATAATTCGCCCCTTGTGCCGATAGTGTCTATGTTCACGTTACCTTTCCCCCACGAGTGAGGATGTCTCCATGGGTTTATCTATTGTGCAGCGGATCATCGCCGGATTTGTGTTGATGCTGCTGCTGTTGATCCTGCTGGGTGTGATCAGCACCCTGAAGATCAGGGGCATCAACGACGGTTTGTCGCAGGTCTCCGACCGGGCAACCCCCCTGGTGATTGCGGTGGCCGGTCTGAAGGGCGCCTTGCAGGACAGTAACCGCTGGGTGCTGGTCTACCGGACCAATGAGGATGGCAGTCAGTTACCGCAGCTGGCCAGTCAGTTCAAGGAGCAGCAGGCGCGTTTCAGTCAGCTGAGCCAGGAGATGGACAAGTTCAGCGGAGTGGCCGAGGCCGGTTCCCGCTTCCAGCAGGTCGATACCGCCACCAAACAGTTCTACGGCCTGGCCGAACAGGTGCTCTCCCAGCACAGCCAATGGGTCAATGCCCAGGATCAGCGCCACAAGCTGGAGATTGCCTTCATCCGGCTGGAAGACACCTACCAGTGGGCGGCCGATCTGCTGCTGCAGCAGACCGCCAGCAAGCGCTCCATGCGCAACAAGGCGGAGCTCATCACCTCGGGCATCGCACGCGACCTGAAGAACATTCGCCGGGCCGATGCCAAGACCGACCTCAACGAACTGGAGAAGGTGCTGAGCAAGGACATCGAGATGGCGCGCAAGCGGCTTGACCGGGTGCTGGTGCCGGATGATGTGAAGCAGCGCTTCGTCTCCAACCTCGACCGGATGCAGGAGCTGGCGCTCGGCCCGCAGGGGCTGCTCGCCACCATGCGCAATGCCCAGCAGCTGGCCGCTTCGCTGCAGACCCTCAATCAGCAGCTCGACGCCAGCCTGATCAACAGCCTGGGGCTGCTCGACGAGATGGGACAGTCGGCCGGCTCCATCGCCAGCCAGAGCCGCACCACGGCGGATGATGCGGTCAGCAGTGCCAGCTTCTGGATCCTGATCGTGGCCGCCATCTCGGCTGCCGCCGCCCTCATCATCGGCTATACCACGGCGCGCAGCATTCAGCGCCCGCTGCAGATGATCAACAAGGAGCTGGATTACATGGCGGCCGGGGACATGACCCGCCGCATCAATTACCGCAGCAGCTGCGAATTCGGCGCCCTGGCCCGTTCCATCGACGTGCTGGCCGGCAAAACCGGCGAGCTGCTCTCCCAGATCAATGCCGGCTCCCGTCATCTGGTGGAGGAGGCGAGCCGCGCCGCCGAGATAAGCGAACGGGCAGTATCCCGGGTGCAGGATCAGAAGAGCCAGACCGATCAGGTGGCCGCCGCCATCACCGAGCTGGAGGTGAGCGCCACCGAGGTGGCCCGTTCCACCGACGGCACCAAGCGGGAAGTGGATCTGGCGGATGACGAAGCCAGAACCGGCCGTCAGAAGGTGGCAACCACCCGTCGCATCACGGAGCAACTGGCCGGTGCCATGGAGGAGGCAGTCGGCATCACCTACAAGCTGGGCGAATTCAGTGACAACATCGGCAGCATTCTCGACGTGATCCGCAGCATCGCCGAACAGACCAACCTGCTGGCGCTGAACGCAGCCATCGAGGCGGCGCGGGCCGGTGATGCCGGCCGCGGCTTCGCGGTGGTGGCCGACGAGGTGCGGGCGCTGGCCAACCGGACCCAGACGTCGACCGAAGAGATCCAGGCGATGATCGAAAACCTGCAGAGCTCGAGCAAGCTGGTGGTGGAGGTGATGGGACGCAGCCAGGAGCAGACCCACAGCTGTGTCGAACAGACCCGGGAGATGGATGCGGCCCTGCAGTCCATCGCCGACCGGATGAGCGCCATCAAGGCGATGGCGGATCAGGTGGCACACGCGGCTCAGGAGCAGATCTCGGTCAGCCAGGGGGTGGCACGCCACATCTCCGGTATCGCCGAGGTGGCCTACGAGACCGAGCGGGAGGCACGGGAGTCGGCCAGCAGCAGCGAGGTGCTGGCGGATCTGGTGGCCAAGCAGCAGCAATTGATCGCACATTTCAAGGTTTAGGAGGGCTTATGTCTAACAAGTGGATCGGGGCCCTGAGTCTCCTGTTGTGTGGTCAGCTGATGGCCAGCGAGCTGGTGATCGAGAGCTGGCGGATAGATGACAAGGCCTTGTGGGAGCAGAAGATCATCCCTGCCTTCGAGGCCTCCCACCCGGGCATCCAGGTGAAATTCAACGGGGTGCAGAACGTCGACTACATGCCGACCCTGTGGGCCAGCCTGAAGGAGGGCAAGGCGGGGGATCTCATCACCTGTCGGCCGTTCGACGACTCCCTAGCCCTGTTCAAGGCGGGCCACCTGGCGGAGCTGACCGAGATGTCGGGGATGGAGAACTTCCCGAGCTTTGCCCAGTCACCCTGGCAGACCGACTCCGGCGCCCAGACCTTCTGCGTGCCCATGGCCTCGGTGATTCACGGTTTCTTCTACAACAAGAAGATTTTCAGCGAGCTGGGGCTGAGCGTGCCGCAGACCCGGGATGCCTTCTTCGCGGCGCTGGACAAGGTGAAGGCCGATGGCCGCTATGTGCCGCTGGCCATGAGTGGCTCGGAAAGTTGGGTATCCTCCGAGCTCGGCTTCCAGAACATAGGCCCCAACTACTGGAAGGGGGAGGATGGCCGGCTGGCCTTGATCGGCGGGCAGGAGCGCTTTGACAACCCGCCCTACATCAAGGTGTTCGAGGAGCTGACGCGCTGGCGTCCCTACCTCGGCGAAGGTGGCGAGAGCCGCGACTATGCCGCGACCAACGAGCTGTTCACCTCGGGCAAGGCCGCCTTCTACGTGGCGGGTTCCTGGGAGATCGCCCCCTTCACCGGCAAGGTGGACTTTGGCGTGATGCGCCCGCCCGTGGCGAAGCAAGGTGATGGCTGCTTCTTTACTGATCACACCGACATCGGGATGGGCATGAACCCGGCCAGCAAGAACAAGGAGGCGGCCATGGCCTTCCTGCAGTGGCTGACCACGCCCCAGTTTGCCGAGCTCTATACCAACTCGCTGCCCGGCTTCTTCTCCCTCTCCAACCACTTCTTCGAGGTCACCAACCCGGCGGCGAAGGAGATGATGGAGTGGCGGGATCAGTGCGATTCCACCATCCGGGTGGCCACTCAGATCCTCTCCCGCGGTACGCCCAAATTGGGTGACGAACTGGCCGAAGTGAGCCAGGCCGTGCTGCTCGGCAAGATGGAGCCCAAGGCGGCAGCCGATCGGCTGGAGCAGGGGCTGAAGGGCTGGTATCCGCCCCATCAGGGCAACAAGGTGAAAGGGGCAGATTGCCAGTGTGACGCTCCTGCCGCCGTGCCTGCGGTGTCGGCTGCAGCGGCGACCACCGAGCCTGCTGCTGCACCTGTCGCGACGCCGGTGGAGGCAGAGACACCAGCCGCCCCGGCGCCGTCAGCAACGCCTGCCGCAGCGGCATCTGCGGCGGCAGCCCCGCTACCGGCGCAGTCGGCCGAGGTGGAGCAGGCGCTCTCCAATGAGCTGGAAACGCCGCAGCAATAGCTGCCGGCAGATACACAACGGGAGGCTGTCGCCTCCCGTTTTCTTTGCTGCCCGTGCTCTGATTCATTGCTCCGTACGGGGCCAGCGGCAGAGACTGCCGATGCGGGCCACCGGGGCAAAGCCGAGCGAGCGATAGACCCGCTGGGCGTGATAGTGCTCGTCGGCCACTATGATGAGCCGGTCGACCCGCGTCAGCCCGTGCCGGGCAACCTGGCTCAGCAGCTGGCGGCACAATCCCTGATTGCGCCATGCCTGCCGGGTGCGTACCAGCTGGAAGCGACCCAGGGTGTCGGTGAAGAAGAGACCGCAACTGGCGACCAGCTGCTCCTGCTGCCAGATCCCCCACCACTGACCCAGCCCGTCTCCGATCATCGCCTCATACAACTGGCGGCGTGATTGCAGATAGGGCAGGTAGCTCTGCTCCGAGTGGCCGGGATCCCGCTCCTCCAGTTCAAAGGCCAGCCACTCGTCCCAGTCGGTCGGGGTAAAGGGGCGCGCAGCCACCGTCGTTGCCGGCGGTTGCCAGTCTGTGGCCTCCAGTACCAGTACCACGCACTCCATGTACTGGTATCCCGCCGCCACGAAGCCGGCGACCCGGCTGTTCTGGCCGGCCGCGAGAGGCCACTGGAAGGTGCGGTGTCTGACCCGGGGATCCTGCCCGATCAGCTTGTCGAAACTGGCCTCAAGCCAGCCCTTGTCGTGATCGCTAGGGGGAAAGGGGAGCAACAGATAGTTGCCGAAGTAGTAATCGGGAGCATCGGGAGTGCGCACGGCCCAGAACTGCTCATGGTCGACCACGTTGCCCTGATAGCGATCGAACAGCAAGTCGGTGGCAAAGCCGGGGTGGGTGTCCATGATGATGCTCCTGCAAATGGTTCAATTGGTTATCGGCAGGAAGGGGAAGAGGTTGAAAAGGGGCCGGAGAAACCTCCGGCCAAACAATCACACGCAGATTCAGAACGTCCAGGACGATCTGCGTTCATCATAACGCGACTCGCCGGATTTTGGGATGGGGTGCCAATCGTTACTTTGGCTTTATTGCCAAATAAAAATCGGCGGCCTTCATCTCGCTGTAAAACAGTGTTGACTTTGTGCCATTTTCTCATAAAGATAGAAAGACGTTTAGACGTCCAAACATCCGTTTTGACGTAGAGAAATGGATTGCAGGGCAGGGAGAGAGCAGATGGGATTTCACAGCGCACGTCAGGTTGAGGCACTCAACCAGAGTCTGGCAGATTTGAGTGGCGACATATCGGTCAGTTTCGAGTTTTTTCCGCCCAACAGCGAAGGGATGGAAAATACCCTGTGGCAATCCATCGAGCGCCTGAAAGTGCTGGAACCCAAATTCGTGTCGGTGACCTATGGTGCCAACTCGGGCACCCGGGATCGCACGCACAAGGTGATTAAGGACATCAAGGAGCGGACCGGCCTGATCGCCGCCCCTCACCTGACCTGTATCGACGCCAGCCGCGACGAGCTGCGCACCATTGCCCGCGACTACTGGAACAGCGGCATCCGCCATATCGTGGCGCTGCGCGGCGACCTCCCCCAGGGGCTGGAGAAGCCAGAGATGTATGCCACCGACCTGGTAGCCCTGCTCAAGGCCGAAGCGGACTTCGATATCTCGGTGGCCGCCTATCCGGAAGGTCACCCGGAAGCGCGCAGTGCGCAGTCGGATCTGCTCAACCTTAAGCGCAAGATTGATGCCGGTGCCAACCGCGCTATTACCCAGTTCTTCTTTGACGTCGAGACCTACCTGCGTTTTCGGGATCGCTGCGCCGCCATCGGCATTGATGCCGAGATCGTGCCGGGGATCCTGCCGGTCTCCAACTACCAGACCCTGGCCAAGTTTGCCGGTTTCACCAACGTGAAGATCCCGCGCTGGATGCATCAGCGTTTCGAAGGGCTGGATGATGATCAGATGACCCGCAACATGGTGGGGGCCAGCATCGCCATCGATCAGGTACGGGTGCTGAGTCAGGAGGGGGTGAAGGATTTCCACTTCTATACCCTGAACCGCTCCGAGCTGACCTACGCCATCTGCCATACCCTGGGGGTGAGGCCGAAAGGCCAGCCGTAACGGATCGTGGGTACAAAAAAAGCCAATGAGCTGCTCATTGGCTTTTTTGCTATGGCGACCGATCAGGGTCTGGTGGGGGCGATCTCTTTGGGTTCGAGATCGATCACCGCATTGCCGGCGGCGCCGGGGTATTGGTGATAGCTCTGGTCCTGCTCCAGGGTGTAGAAGGTATCCAGATAGTCATCGTTGTTGGTCATCCAGGAGTCGGGCAGCGCCTTGACGATGCGGCCACCGAGATCGAGGAAGGGCAGTGCCTCGGGCACGCCGCCAGCGGTGAAGGCCAGCTTGAGGGCATCGATGAACAGGCCGCTCAGCTCCTTGTAGTTGACGTTGTCGTCCTGCTCCATCATGACGATGTCGACGGCACCCCAGCGATAGCGATCCCAGTAAACCAGGATCTGGTTGGGGGTGTAGTCGGTGTTGTCATAGTCGAGATAGGGCATGTCGACGATGTCGACCACGGGCTCATCCCGGCTGGGATTGACCCCTGCGACCACCGCATACACTTCGGCCGCACCCAGCAGCCAGGGCTCCTGATCATCCTTCAACCGAATTTTCTTCAGGATGCTGGTCTTGAGCGGCGCCGTGCTGGCAGCCGCACGGGGAGCCACCTGCATGTCGGCGGCAGCCAGCGCCTTACGGATCACCTTGAGGCCGGCGTTCTTGGCCTTGACGGGATCAGCTTCCACGACCAGGACCGGACGGGCCGGTGCCTTGTCCACATCCAGATAGACGGGGTTGCCGGCGCTGTCGAAGGCTTCGATGGCGCTCCAGCTCTTCTCATCTCCGCTCGGTACATAGGCGACCAGCGGCTCGACACCCTGCTGCAGCGCGG
Organism: Aeromonas sp. 600276; assembly: GCF_049175815.1. NCBI lineage: Bacteria > Pseudomonadati > Pseudomonadota > Gammaproteobacteria > Aeromonadales > Aeromonadaceae > Aeromonas > Aeromonas sp. 600276. The sequence continues at coordinate 73,647 of NZ_JAAKVU010000021.1, forward strand.
CGGCCTGTTCCGGGTTGGCCAGTCGCAGCTGCATCAGCTCCTTGACCTCTCCGTCCAGCCCTTGCCGGCTGATGGCCGCCTGGTTGGCATCCCGCGCCTGACGTTTCAGGCGCGGACTGGCCTTTTGCAACAGGTTGGGCAGCGGGCTCTGGTACTCCTGATTGCTCAGCAGCGGCAGCAGGTTCTTCTGCTGCAGCGCGAGCTGGCGGGCCAGCTCCCGATCGGTGTCGGCGGCCTGGGCGGTGGTGGCGCCCAGCAGTGCCAGTAACAAAATGACAGCCTGATTCCTCATTATTATTCTCCAGTTTATGAGTCTGACATGAGGCACGCATCGGGGAAGAAGAAGTGCCTCGCCACCACTTAATGGCAATTAGTTTCAGCTGTGAACCAAATTCTCTGAATTATGTGCGGTGTCTCACGGGGGGCTCCCCAGATGGTCAGGTCAGTTTCTCCGCTGGTTGACTTGATGCAGGATGATGCCGACGAGCAATCCCCAGCAGGCGGCGCCGATGCCGAGCAGGCTGATGCCGGAGGCGGTGATGATGAAGGTCAGCAGGGCGGCCTCACGGGCATCATCGTGTTGCAACGCGGTGTGCAGGCTGCTGCCTATGGTGCCGAGCAGCGCTAGCCCGGCGACACAGGTCACCAGCGTGGCCGGGAAGGCCGTGAAAAGGGCCGCCACCGTGGCCCCGAAACAGCCGGTCAGCAGATAGAAGCCGCCGGCCCATACCGCAGCGGGCCAGCGCCGGTTGGCGTCCGGATCCACCTCTTTCCCCATGCAGATGGCCGCCGTGATGGCCGCCAGGTTGAAGGCGTAGCCACCGAAGGGGGCCAGTAACAGGCCGGTCAGGCCGGTCCAGGTGATGAGAGAGGAGGTGGCGGGTTGATAGCCGTGGGCCCGCAAAATGGTAATGCCGGGCATGTTCTGGGAGGTCATGGTGACGATGAACAGCGGCAGGGCAATGCCGAACAGGGCATCAAAAGAGAATTCTGGCCAGACCATGGCCGGGCCGGCCAGTTGCCAGTGAATGGCGTCAAGCTGCAGCTCCCCTCGCAACAGACAGATGAGGATCCCGACTGCCAGCACCAGCACCATGGTATAGCGGGGACAGAGATGGCGACCGAGCAGGAATGCCAGCAACAGGCTGCCGAGCAGCAAGGGATCGGCTGGCGCAACCTTGAACAGATCCAGTCCGAACTTGAGCAGCACTCCGGCCAGCATGGCCGCCGCCAGCTGGGCCGGGATATGGCGCATCAGCCGATCGAACCAGCCGCTGATGCCGCACAGGGTGATCAATAGAGAAGAAATAACGAAGGCGCCGATGGCCTCGGCCAGGGTGAAGTTGCCGAGACTGGTGATGAGCAGGGCGGCACCCGGGGTCGACCAGGCGGTCAAGACAGGGATGCGGTAATAGAGGGAGAGGCCGATGCAGCTGATACCCATGCCGATGCCCAGCGTACATAGCCAGGAGGAGAGCTGGGCAGCATCGGCCCCTGCTGCCGTGGCTGCCTGAATGATCAGGATGACCGAGCTGGTGTAGCCAACCATCACGGCGATGAAGCCGGCGACCAGATGTGGGAGGGCAAAGGGCATGGTGACGTCCTTGTGGGGTTGTGACGGCTTGTGCGTTATTGCGTACAATATTGCTTCAGACTATATCGCTGTGCGCTATAGCGCACAAGGCGATTCAAGCAAGCGCAACAAAGAGGCAGTCATGCAAGAGATGAATCAGCATCTGGCCCAACGTCTGAAGGGCTTGCGCAGCGAACTGGGCTGGAGCCTGGATGTGGCGGCGCGGGAGACTGGTGTCAGCAAGGCCATGCTGGGCCAGATTGAGCGGGGGGAGTCGAGCCCGACGGTGGCCACTCTGTGGAAGATTGCCACCGGTTTTCGAGTCTCTTTCTCCAGCTTTATCGAGCCGGCTCCCACGGCGCAGGACGATGTGCTTTATCGCACCGCCGATGCCATTCGCCAGCAACCGGCGGGAGAAGGCATGCAGGTCGCTCCCCTCTTCCCTTATGAGGGGCGTTTTGGTTTCGAATTGTTTGAGCTGACTTTGTTGCCCGGCTATCAACGAGAGTCAGAACCCCATGAACCCGGGGTGACCGAACATGTCATCGTCATCAGCGGCCAGATGGAAGTGCTGGTGGAAGGGGAGTGGCGCTCCTTGACGCAGGGGGAGGCGGTGCGTTTCGCGGCCGACCGCCCCCATGGTTATCGAAATCAGGGGGTGGCCCCTGCCATCTTCCACAATCTGATCCACTATCCGGCCAGCAGATCTTAACCATCATGGGTCAGCCAGGACGCCCATCTGCCCGGGGGCTGGTCAGTATGGGGGCATAGACCCAGACAAACAGAGCATATGCCAGGCTCCAGGCAAGGCCGCTCAGGTTCCAGCCGTACAGGGTATAGGCAGGCCAAAGCAGCGGGATCAGCACCCGGAGCAGGGCGGCCATGATGACCAGCCCGAACGCGCACTGGATCCTGCGCCCCACCTGCAAGGCCCGACCGCTGTGGCCGAGGGAAACCCGCGCTATCATCCCCAGGATCATGGTCCCCATGCAGCCGGCACTGAGCAAGTGGCTGGCCAACGACAAGCTGATGGGCAAGCCGGCCGCCAGAGCACCAAGGGCGAGCAGACCGAGAGGAATAAACAGGTAGGCGAGGTGCAGCGACCACAAGAGGGGTTGGCCAAGGGTGGACGGCAGTCGCCAACGCAACTGGCGCCACAAGTGCAAAACGGCCGCCACTATATATAGAGGAAGCAGGTAGAGGCTGATGGCCCATGGGGTGGGCAGCAGCAGCCAGCTCACCAGGGTGAGCCACAGCATGGCAAGGGCAGCCCGCTCCAGCCAGAGAATTGGGACGGCTTTTTCCATCCCGGTGGCTCTGGCGGTAAAGAAGGGAATGACTCGCCCTCCCATCACGGCGATCAGAGTCGTAAACAAGAGCACAGTGGTGATGAGCAGATGTTCCATATCTGCCCACTGTGTCTGCCACAGCCAGCTGGCGGCGTTGAGCAGGGTCAGAACGACAAGCAGAGGCACAAAGAAGAGGTTGCGCCACTGCCTGGTTACCACTATAGGTTTGGCCAGATACCAGGCGCAAAGAGGTAACCAGAGCAGGTCTGCCGTCATCAAGAAGGTATTGTGCTCACCCAGCCAGGGCAGCAAGGCCCTCGGCAATGCCCACAGTACGACGACCAACACTAGGGGCCAGCTTCTGACCCCGGGGTGAGCGGTCCAGTTTTGCACTGCCGTCAGCAGAAATCCCGCGACGATCGCCGCCCCGAAACCAAACAACATCTCGTGAGCATGCCACCAGATGGGGTTGCCAATCCCCGGCAAAACGAACCAGCCATTGAGCTGCCCCAGCCAGCCCAACATCGCCAATGCCGAGAACAAGGCGCCAAGCAGAAAGAAGGGCCTAAACCCGAGACGGAACAGAGGAACGATTTTCTCCTCTTTGCGGCTATCCAGGATCTGATGCATGGCGAGACCTTAATTGAACATTTGAAAAGACAATTATAAAGTGGCTTTTCAAATGTTCAATTTAAATCCAATGAAAGCCCGAAATGGTGTTGATGAGAGCGAAATAGAACCGCTTTGCTGCATATCTGAGCGAACGAGTTTTTTTGGTGAAAAAGCCCTTGTCATCGCGGTGCGCCGCCCTATAATGCGCCCTCACCAGCACGGCGGAACACGCCAACCTGATGAGCTCGCTTCCTCGTGAAGCCAGCGCCGAAAGAAAAGCGAAAACAAGCGCTTGACTTTT